>DATBBK010000106.1:0-28295 GCA_036271035.1 Thermoanaerobaculia bacterium
TCGCTGTTCCACTGGACCGTCGGCCGCCTCTTCCCGGCGACGGTCGAGGCATACGTCCAGGTCCTCGGCGATCTCGGTCTCGTCTGCGTTCTGGTCTACTCCTCCGGCGGCCCGAGCTCGGTCTTCACGTTCCTGTACCTCGTCGTCATCGGCGCCGCGGCGTTTCTCCTTTACCGGACGGGCGCCGTCATCGTCGCGTCGGTCGCCGCGCTCCTGCACGGGCTGATGGTCGAGCTGACCGCCTACGAGGTCCTCTCGCGGCCCTCGCTCTCGCCGGCACCATCGTGGGCGCTGGGACGGGCCGGCTACAACCTCGCGATCACCGTGATCGGCTTCTACGGCGTCGCGTTCATGGTCTCGTACCTCTCCGAGAAGCTGTACGGCGCCCGCGAGGAGCTGGACCTCCGCCAGAAGGCGCTCTCGCGAGTCCAGACGCTCTACGCCAACGTCATCGCGAGCATGTCGTCGGGCCTCGTGACGGCGGACTCGAAGCAGCGCATCACGTTTCTGAATCACGCGGGAGGCGACATCCTCGGCGTCGCGCCCGCCCGCGCGACCGGCAAGAAGCTGTCCGAGGTCGGCCTGACGCTGCCCTCGGACTGGGACCAGATCCGGCACCGGACTCGCGGCCACGACGGATACCGCTCCGAAATCGAGATCCAGCGCGGCGATCAGCGGCGCATGCTCGGCTACTCGCTCCGCGCCCTGAAGGATCCGGAAGGCGAGGACGGCGCGCTGATCGTTTTCCAGGACCTGACCGAGGTGAAGAAGCTCGAGCGTCAGGCCCGCTTCAACGAGCAGCTCGCCGCGGTCGGTGAGCTCGCGGCGGGCATCGCGCACGAGATTCGCAACCCGCTCGCGTCGATCTCCGGCTCCGTGCAGGTGCTCTCGAACGAGCTCTCGGTCGGGTCCGCGGAGCGTCGGCTGATGGAGATCATCGTCTCCGAGTCGAACCGACTCTCGAAGATCCTCGAGGAGTTCCTGCGATTCGTGCGTCCGCAGGAGCGACGCATGGCGTGGTTCGACGTGGCGACGAGCATCCACGAGGTGCTCGAGCTGTTCCGCCTCTCGGACGAGATCTCGGACGCGCACCGGATCGTCGAGGACGTGCTTCCGGTCGAGTCGCTCCTGTCGGGCGACCGCGATCAGATCCGCCAGATCGTCTACAACGTCGCCAAGAACGCCGTTCGCGCGATGCCCGAGGGCGGCACCCTGACGGTCGAGGGTCGCGAGGACGGCGCCTGGTATAGCATCAAATTCCGCGACACCGGCCGCGGCATGAGCGAGGAAGAGATCGCGCGCATCTTCACTCCCTTCTCCACGGCGTTCGACGGCGGCACCGGTCTGGGCATGGCCATCGTGCGCCGCATCGTCGAGGACCACGGGGGGGCGATCGACGTCGAGTCGCAGCCCGGCGAGGGCACGACGGTGACGATCCTCCTGCCGCGCCAGCCCGCGGTCGGCGCCGGCATCGCGGCCGCGAGCGCGGCGAGGGAGGCAGTGCAGTGAGCGGACCCCGTCTCCTCATCGTCGACGACAACGCATTGCTCCGCGAGACCCTGGAGAAGATCTTTCTCCGCGAGGGATTCGGCGTCGCCATGGCCGGCAGCTACACGGAGGGCATGGAGGCGGCCGTCCGCTCCAACCCCGACGTGATCCTGTGCGACATCCGCATGGGCAAGGACGGCAGCGGCCTCGACCTTCTCAAGAAGCTGCGCGAAGAGAACGTTCAGACGCCGGTCATCATGATCACGGCGCATACCTCGACCGAGGACGCGATCGAGGCGATGAAGCGCGGCGCGATCGACTACATCGCGAAGCCCTTCAACAACGACGAGCTCGTGCTCGTCGTCAAGCGCGCCGTCGGCGAGAAGCGCCTCCAGGACGAGAACGTCTACCTGCGGCAGGAGCTCGCGTCCAAGTACACGTTCGCCAACATCATCGGCCGCGGCTCGCGCATGCAGGAGATCTTCAGGACGATCGAGCGGATCGGTAAGGTCTCATCGACGGTCCTCCTCACGGGGGAGAGCGGAACGGGCAAGGAGGTCATCGCGCGGGCGATCCACTTCTCGTCGACGCGGCGCGACCACAAGTTCGTGTCGATCAACTGCGGCGCGCTCCCCGAGACGCTGCTCGAGTCGGAGCTGTTCGGCCACGAGCGCGGCGCGTTCACGGGCGCGGTCCGGGAGAAGCGCGGCCTCTTCCAGGAGGCGGACGCCGGCACGCTGTTCCTCGACGAGATCTCGGAGACGACCTCGACGATGCAGGTCAAGCTTCTGCGCGCGATCCAGGAGAAGGTGATCCGGCGCGTCGGCGGCAACGAGGAAACGGCGGTCGACGTCCGGATCATCGCCGCGACGAACAAGGACCTGAACGACCTGGTCGCCGAGGGGAGGTTCCGCGAGGACCTGTTCTACCGGATCAACGTCATCCCGATCCCGCTGCCTCCCCTGCGCTCACGCGCGGAGGACATCGCGCCGCTCACGACGCACTTCATCACCAAGGTCTGCAAGGAGCAGAAGATCACCGAGAAGAAGATCTCGATCGAGGCCATGCGCCTCCTCGAGGCGTATCCCTGGCCGGGCAACGTCCGCGAGCTCGAGAACACGCTCGAGCGGACCGTCGCCCTCGAGGCCGGGCCGGTCATCAACGCGTCGAGCCTTCCCGAGGCAATCGCCCTCGGCGTGCGGACCCGCGTGCCCGATTTCGAGAGTCTGCCCGAGGAGGGCATCAACCTCGAGGCCTATCTCGAGACCGTCGGCAAGCGGCTGATGCGCGAGGCGCTCGACCGCTGCGGCGGAGTCCAGACGAAGGCCGCCGAGCTGCTCCACATGTCGTTCCGCTCGTTCCGGTACTACGCGAAGAAGTACGCCCTCATCCACCGCGAGGAGATGTACCCGGACGACGGGTCGGCTCCCCCCGAGGCCGAGGAGTCGGCCGGGTGACGCGCCGCGCGCGAAGCGTCGCCGCGCTGTTCGCGGCGCTCGCGGCGACGGCCTCCTGCGGCGCCGGCTCCGGGGCCACGGTCCCCGCGCCGACACCGTCTCCCGCGGCCGCCGCGCCCGCCGCCTCAGCGTCCGGCCCCCGGATCACGATGCCCTCCGGCGCCGTCTACCGCCTCGAGCTCGCGCTCACTCCGGAGGACCAGGCGCAGGGCCTGATGTACCGCGAGAGCCTGCCTCCGAACGCCGGCATGCTCTTCGTGTTCGACCAGCCCGCGCCGCATCACTTCTGGATGAAGAACACGATGATCCCACTCGACATGATCTGGATGGACGACGCGGGAAAGGTGCTCTACGTCTCGGCCGACACGCCGCCGTGCAAGGCGGATCCGTGCGCCACCTACGGCCCCGATTCCGCCGCGAAGCAGGTGCTCGAGATCGCGGGCGGGAAGGCGAAGGAGGAGAAGGTGGCGGTCGGGTCCGTGTTGAGGATCGACGGCGTGAAGTAGGCCAGTTCCTAGTTCCTGGTTCCTAGTTCGCGGCGAACCCAACTAGAAACCAGAAATTAGAAACTCTTCCTACGGCTCGAACAAGAAGATCCCGTCCCCCATCGTCCCGACGTAGACGCGCCCGCCTCCCGCGGACGCCGCCGCCGCGAGCGTCAGATCCGGACGCGGGCTCGTGAACGCGCGGAGGCTCGGTCCCTCCTGCCAGAAGAGCGTGCCGTCGACGTCCTGGAGCGTCGTCCAGGTGCCGGCGGCCTTCGTCGGGCTCTTCGGCATGAAGATGCCGCCGCCGAGCTGAGACTTCTTCTTCCCGGACCACGCCTCTCCGTCCCAATAGGCGACCGCGTCGCCCGAGCGCAGCTCGATGAGCGGCCTCCCGGCCCCGTCCGCGAGGAGCTCCGCGGCCGACGCCGGCCTCGCGCCCCCCGGCACAGCCGCAAAGCGCGACGCATCGCTCGTGCGGAAGACGCCGGCGGTCGTGACGACGACCGGCTCACCGAAGGCCGTCGGGTACATCGCGATCGGCGCGCCCGGCGGGGGCTCCTCGGGAGCGGACCAGCGCGCTCCGCCGTCCCGTGAGACGCGCAATCCGGCCGACGACGAGACGATCAGGGCGGTGCGGCCGTCCGGCGCGCGCAGGGCCGCGAGCGACGCGGACGCCGGCATCGCCTCGCGCGACACCTTCCGCACGTCGCGGCCGGAGGCCTCCCAGACGCCGCTCTCGTCGCCCGCGAACGAGCGGAAGAAGAAGACGCGGCGCGGGTCGCTGGGGTCCGTGACGATCTCCGAGACGCGGCTCTCCGTCAGCCCCCGGGATCCGGACTGCAGCGTCCGGCCGCCGTCGTCGGAGTAGAAGACGCCCTCGCCCTCGGTGCCGACGAAGAGCCGGCCCGAGCGGCGGTCGACCTCGAGCGCGGTGACGACGAGTGACTCGCGCGAGACGCGCGCCCACGTCGCGCCGCCGTCGTCGGAGCGGTGGAGTCCCGCGACGGTCGCGGCGTAGACGACGTTGGGCCGCGCCGGATCGCGGCGCACCGCGTGCGAGCGCCGGTTCGTGAAGCCCGACGTGAACCGCGTCCAGCGGTCTCCCCCGTCGTGCGAGCGGTACACCCAGCCGCAGGTCGAGACCCAGACGTCGCGCGTGTCCGCGCCGTCGAAGTCCCACGAGTACACCGTCGCGTCGAGGACCATGCCCTCCGCGATGCGCGCCCAGGAAGCCCCGCCGTCACGCGTGCGGAACGCCTGCCGCCACGTGCCCGCGTAGAGCGTGCGCGCGTCGGCCGGGTCGTACGCGAGCGACTCGACCTGCTGGAGCCCCGGCACACCCTCGCCGGTCCGCGCCCACGTGCGGCCCCCGTCCGACGAGACCCTCACGCCTTCGTCTCCGCCGACCGCGAGCCGCCCGGGCGGGCCCGGCGCGATCGCGAACGCCCGCGAGAGCACCGTCTTGGTCGACGCGAGCAGCGGCGTCCAGGTCTGGCCGCCGTCGTCGCTGCGCGCGAGCACGCTGCCGCTCAGATCGCCGACGAGCGCCGCCCACAGACGCCCGCGCACCGCGCGGTCCGCCTGCAGCACCGTGACGTAGTGGTCCGGGAACGCGGGAGTCTGGCGGAGCGGCTCCCAGCTCTCGCCGCCGTCGGTCGAGCGGTAGAAGTTGCCGCGCGAGGTGCCGCAGTAGACCGTGCCGGGCTCGAAGGGATCCAGCGCGAAGGCGCGCACCTCGGCGCCCCAGACCGGCAGCCGCCACCACGCGGCGGCGAACGCGTCGGAGGCGAACGCGAAGAGCGCCGCCGCCAGCAGGAGAACGGCGGTCCGCCCTCCCGCGCGGCGTGCGATGCGAGGCGTCGCTCGTTTCACGTCTCTATTGTACGGACCTCGCCGTCGGAGCGAGTGCGATCGGCTACACTCCGCGCGTGGCCGCCATCCGCGTCGCCGTTTTTCCCGCCGCCGGGCTCGGCACGCGGTTTCTACCGGCCACCAAGGCCTTCGCCAAGGAGATGCTCCCCCTCGTCGACAAGCCTCTGGTGCAGTACGTCGTGGAGGAGGCGAGGGACGCCGGCATCGAGCGGGTCGTCTTCGTCACGGCCAGGGGCAAGGGCGCCATGGAAGACCACTTCGACATCGCGCCCGAGCTCGAGCAGACCCTGGAGCGGCGCGGCAAGACGGAGCTGCTCGAGCAGGTCCGCGCGCTCTCGAGCCTCATGCCGGTCTCCTCCGTGCGCCAGAAGCAGGCGCTCGGCCTCGGGCAGGCGGTGCTGCAGGCGCGCGACCTCGTCGGCGGCGAGCCGTTCGCCGTCATGCTCTGCGACGACATCGTCGACGCCGACGACCCCTGCATCGGCCAGATGATCCGGGTCTACGAAAAGCGCGGGAATCCCGTGATCGCTCTGCAGGAGGTCCCGCGCGCGGAAACGCGCCAGTACGGGATCGTGGCTGCGGAGCCGGTCGAGGGGGGCGCGCGAATCGTCCGTCTCACCGACATGGTCGAGAAGCCGAAACCGGAGGACGCTCCATCGAACCTCGCGATCATCGGGCGCTACCTGCTGCCTCCCGAGATCTTCGACATCCTCCACGCGACCCGCGCGGACGTCGGCGGCGAGATCCAGCTCACGTCGGGACTGAAGACGCTTCTCTCCCGCCGGCCGATCGACGGATACCTCTTCGAGGGCAAGCGCTACGACGCCGGCGACAAGCTGGGCTACCTGAAGGCGACGGTCGAGCTCGGCATGAAGAGAGCGGACCTCGGCCCCGCGTTCCGCGAGTACCTGAAGACGCTCTCTATCTAACGGGGGCCGCCACTAGACCGGGAAGTACTCGGTTTCCCCGGTCGGCCCGTCCGGAAGCGCGGCCTTCTCGATGTCGAGGATGAAGACCTGCGACTCGGCGTCGCGCTCGAGCGCCTCCCACGGCACCGCGAAGAGCCTTCCGCTGACTCCGAGAAACGCACCGAACGAGAGCACCGCGTAGTTCACGCGTCCGGTCGCCAGGTCGATGACCAGATCCTCGATGCGGCCGAGGTCTTCACCGGACGAGTTTCGGACGCTGTCTCCCGCGACCGTCAACGCCGACATCATCTGCGGCCTGGCCTGGGCTCTGTTCATCGTCCTCTCCTCATCCTCGCCTCGCGGCGTTCTCGTTGGCGCGAGACGAATCCCTGCTCTGCAGGAAGTGTGCCGCGCGCGCCTCGGGTGGCACCTCGCTTGCTCCTCAGGCCCGCGGCAATGGGGCCAAGTCTCTGACAAGGAGGGTCGATGCGACTCCGTTCTGCAATTCCACGAATCGCCGTCTCGGTTCTGGCCGTCTCGGTGCTCACGCTCGTCGCGGCGTGTCACAACAACGACATCACGGGCGCGAACGGCGCGCTCGGACGGATCGCCGTCGACGCGCCCGACAGCGCGACGTCCGGCCAGAACTTCGACATCCACGTCACCGCGACGGCCGTCGGCGTCGAGAACATCAAGAACACCGTCGTCACGGTGACGCTCCCGAGTCCCCTGACGGTCGTCTCGGTCCACACCGACGATCCTCAGACCAGCGCGACGTCTTCGAGCAACTCGGTGACCTGGACGATCGGAAACTTGGACGCGAACACGCAGTCGGGCCTCACGGTGACGGCCGTCGGCACGACCGCCACGCAGATGACGGGGCTCAGCGTCACCGCCCAGATGACGGCAACCGGCATCAACGCGGGCGACGCCGTTGCGAGCGACACGATGACCCTGAATCCTTAGCTTCGCGGTAGATTGTCGGGGAGTTTCGAAGGGATCTGTCGGATCGGAAACGGGACCGGGTGGGCCTTTCGCGAAAGGCCCGCCCGGTCTCGCTGCTCTCGGTCAGTCGCCGGAGAACTTCCGGACTTTCGCGTTTCCGTTTCCGGCGGCGCGTGTGTGCGCCGGAGCCGGAGCGGACGCGCGCGACGGGGCGGACTGTGCGGACTGCGTCGAGCCGCCGCGGCTGCCGACGTTGCGCGTCTGGCGCGTGCCGTCGGGCCAGCAGGGATCCATTCCCTGAGGATAGGTCCCCGGACAGAAGAAGGGGCTGATGCGGCACAGAGCACTCTCGTCGGCGCACGGACGAGTCACTTCACGCGCATTCGAGTTCGAAGCCAGTTGCGCCATCAGGACAACGTTCGCGAGCAGCATTTGCGGTTCCTCCTTTCCCCGGCGCCTCTCGGGCGCCACAGACCCAGAGAGCAAGGTCCGTTCCAAATCGGCCCTCGCGGCCCCTTAGGGCCTCAGGAGATTCCTGAAATGGGGGGTGTGGCAATTCGAGGACGTATTAGTGACTGCTAATACGTCGCGCGCGTGGCGCTCGGGCGAGCGTCAGTCCTTCTTGTCCTTCTTCTTCTCGGACTTCTCGGGCTTGTCGGACTTGTCGGACTTCTCGGACTTCTCCGACTTCTCGGCCTTCTCGCTCTTCCCGGCCTTCTCGTCGGACGACGAGGAGCCTTCGGATTTTTCAGAGGAACTCTTCCCGCCGCCGCCCTTCGACTCCTGCTTGGAGCGCGCGTAGTCGGTGACGTACCAGCCGCTCCCCTTGAACTGGATCGCCGGAGCCGAGGCGGCCTTCTTCAGCGCGCGCTTGCCGCAGTGCGGGCACACGACGATCGGCTTCGCGCCCACCCGTTGAATGACCTCGGTCCGCTCGCCGCAGCTCTTGCAGACGTACTCATAGAGAGGCATGGCCGGCAGATGCTACACGTACTTCTGCTCTTCGCGCGGCACTGTTCCTTCTCGGATGCCGCACTCATCCCTGACGGATGCCGTACTGGTCCTTGACGGATGCCGTGCTCGGGGTCAGGCCTGAATTTCTTCGGAGCGACGACGCGCAGAACCAAACGCCAGCAGAGACCGGAGCTCCGAAAAATGCAGGCCTGACCCCATCGAAGCGCGCAGGCCCGACTTGCGGCGTGTTTCTCTCCATAAGTACTTAATCGCCGCGGGACTCGCGGGCCGGTCCTCCGGGCGCCCTGACTGTTGCCGCCCCGCCGCGGGACTTGCGGGCCGGTCCTCTTCGATGGTCGTATTGCCGAGGTGGTCTCCGTCGACGAAGCTCTCGCAATCGTGGCCCGGTCATGCTCCCCGGGCCGCGGCGAGTTCGTGCCCCTCGCGGAGTCGTTCGGACGCGTGCTCGCGAAGGCGGTCACGTCGGATGTCGCGTGGCCGCCGTTCGACACGTCGGCGATGGACGGCTACGCGATTCGCGTGGCGGATCTCGAGGCGGGCCGGCCGCTCACCGTGTCCGCGCGCGCCGCGGCCGGCGATGCGCCCGGCGTCCCGCTCCCGCCCGGCGAGGCGATTCGCGTCATGACGGGCGCCCCGCTGCCGGACGGCGCCGACACGATCGTTCCGGTCGAAGTCGCCGACGCGCAATCGGAGCCGGGCCGCGTCTCGTTCCGCGAGACGCCGTCGCGCGGCGATCACGTGCGGCGCATGGGCGAGAGCATCGCCGCCGGCACGGAGCTGCTTCCCGCGGGGCGCCGTCTCGACCCGGCCGGCGTCGCCCTCGCGGCGCTCGCGGGCGCGGAGCCGGTTTTCGTGCATCGCCGTCCGCGCGTCACCGTCGCGGTCACCGGCAACGAGCTCGTCTCGGCCGGACGCCAGCCCGGCGCCGGACAGCTGCGCGACTCGAACGGCCCGATGCTGCTCGCGCTCTGCCGCGGCCGTGGAGTCTCGGCGGCCGCGAAGTTGCCGGTCTCCGACGACGAGGAGGCCGTGCGACTCCTCTTCGCGAAGGCCGGCGACGACGAGGACGTCCTCATCACGAGCGGCGGCGTGTCGGCGGGAGACTTCGATCTCCTGCCCGCGGCCGCGGAACGCGCGGGCTTCGAGATGCTCTTCCACGGCGTCGCGATGCGGCCGGGCAAGCCGGTCGCCTTCGCGCGCCGCGGCGCGACGCTGTGGCTCGGGCTCCCGGGAAACCCGGTCTCGAGCGCGGTGTGCTTCCGCCTCTTCGGACGGCGCGCGCTCGATGCGCTCGAGGGCGACGACGCGCCGGGGCCGCGGTTCCTTCGCGCGCGGGTCGCCCGGTCCCTCTCCGTGCGAGGCCGGCGCGAAACGTACCGCGACGCGCGACTCGACCGCTCCGGATCGCGGATCCGCATCGATGCTCTCGAAGGGCGCGGCAGCCACGACCTCGCGGCTCACGCCGCCGCCGATGCCCTCCTGCGGATCCCGGCCGGCGCCGAGAGCCTCGCCGAAGGCGACGAGGTCGACTACCTGCCGTTCGAAGGTTGACGGGTGGCTCGGAAGAAGATCGTGGGGCGCGAGGTGCGCCACGCTCGGACTCCGGCTCGCGACGGCGTCGCGATCGCCTACACGCTCTGGCGGCGGCCGTCCGAGGAGCTGATCGTCCTCGCGCCGGGCTTCTGGCGGGTGCGGCTCGCCCGCGAGAACCTATATCTTGCCGAACACTTCCTGCGCATGGGGTACGACGTCGCAGCGCTCGACTTTCGCGGACACGGCGACAGCGCCGGCGGCTACGGGTTCGGCGCCGCCGAGGACCGCGATTTCCTGGCGGTCGTCGACCAGCTCGTCGGATCGGGACGGCCGTACCGGCGATTCGCCGTCGTCGGCCTGTCCCTCGGGGGATCGATCGCGGCGAACGCCCTCGCCGGCCGCCCGGATCTGCCCTGCCGCGCGCTCGTCATGATCTCGTCTCCGGACGACCTGCGCGCGCTCCGGCCGAAGCCGTGGCGGTCGGGCGCCATCCGGCAGGTGCGCCTGCGCCACGCCGTCCGCGTTCCGCGGCTGTCCGCGCGGCAGACGCTCGGGACGCGCAAGCCGCGCGCCGCCGACGCCGTCGCGTCGCTCACGATGCCCAAGCTCATCGTCACCGCGGAGGGCGACTGGCTCGTCGATCCGTCGCACGGCCGCTCGATCGCGGCCGCGGCGGCCGCGCCCGTCGAGCACGTACACCTCGAACTCGGCGGCGCGCTCCACGCCGACGGACTCGTCACGTTCGTGCCGCTGCGGCTGCTGCGCCTGCTCGATCGCTGGCTGAAGCAGAACGCGGCGCCCTGAGGAGCCGACCGCTCGATTAGAAGTTCCTTAAATCCGGCTGGCACGCACCAAGCATCTAGAATTCGATCGTGACGACGACTCGGCGCGTGGCGATCACTGGAATCGGGTGCCTGGCACCGAACGGCAGCGGCCGCGAGGCGTTCGCCGGCGCGCTCGCGCGCGGCGAGAGCGGCGTCGGACGCATCTCCCTGTTCGACCCCGAGGGACTCCCCGCGACGATCGCGGGCGAGGTGAAGGGTTTCGATCCCGCAGACTGGCTCGACCGCCGCGAGATCCGCCACGTGTCCCGCGCGGTCCCCCTCGCGATCGCGGCCTCCTCGGAGGCGCTCGACGACGCGGGCGTGGACGCCTCGGCGCTCTCCCTCGACGAGCGCCGCGAGATCGGCGTCGTGCTCGGCTCCGGCGGCGGCGCGATCGAGTTCTCGGAGCGGATGTATCACCTGTACTACACGAATCAGGTCAAGAAGGCGTCGGTCTACGCGATCCCCTCCGGCACCATCGGCGCTCTGTCGTCGGAGATCTCGATGCGCTTCGGACTCCGCGGGCCGTCGCACGTGCTCTCGACCGGCTGCACCTCCTCGACCGACGCGCTGGGATACGCGTTCCGCTCGATCCGCTACGGCTCCGCCGACGTCCTGCTGGCGGGCGGCGTCGACGCGACCGTCGTCCGCGGGATCATGGAGGGATTCGCGATGATGCGCGTCGTCTCGACGTCGCACGAGATGGACCCGCCGCGCGCGTCGCGCCCGTTCTCGGCGGGCCGCGACGGGTTCGTCCTCGGCGAGGGATCGTGGATGTTCGTGCTCGAGGAGCTCGAGCGCGCCCGAGCGCGCGGCGCGAGGGTGTACGCCGAGATCCGGGGCTGGGGATCCACGTGCGACGCGCACCACCGCGTGCGCCTCGACGAGAGCGGCGTCGAGCCGGCCCGCGCGATGACGCTCGCACTCGAGGAGGCGAAGCTCCCCGTCGAGGCGCTCGGCTACGTCTCGTACCACGGCACCTCCACGGCGCTGAACGACCGCGTCGAGACGCGGGCCGCGCACCTCGCGTTCGGCGACGCCGCGGCCGCGATCCCGGGCTCCTCGATCAAGTCGATGATCGGGCACGCGCAGGGCGCCTGCGGCGCGGCCGGTGTCGCGGCGACGGTGCTCGGGATGCGCGACGGCTTCCTGCCGCCGACCATCAACCTGGACGAGCCGGACCCGGCGTGCGACCTGGACTACGTGCCGAACGTCGCGCGGCGCGCCGAAATCGAGGCCGCGCTCTGCAACTGCATCGGCTTCGGCTCGAAGAACAGCGCGCTCGTCGTCGCCAGGTACCAGGCGTGACCGCGCGCATTCGCGCCACAGGCGCATGACGGTTCGGTTGACCCGCCCGATACTTCCTTCATGAGCCTGCTCGTCCCGCCGCGGCGGCCCGCCGCCGAGCGGCTCGACGATCCCCGCCTGCCCTCGGACGAGATGCGCCGCTCGCTCGAGGACATCCGCCTCGTCAACCGCCGCTTCGGCGGCTTGCCCTCGCTCGCGCGCCACGTCCTCGACCGAGTGCGCCCGCCGGCGGGCCGCGGCGCCAGGGCGCTCGTCCTCGACGTCGGCGCGGGCTCGGGAGACGTCGCGCGGCGGCTGGAGGCGACCCTCCGCCGCGCGGGATGCAACGCGCGCGTCTTCGCGCTGGACCTGCAGTGGCGACACCTCGCCGCGGGTCGAACCATGTCCGCGGACGAGCCGGCGCCGGCCGTCGCCGCAAACGCGTTCCGGCTGCCGCTCGCGGACGAATCCGTCGACTTCGCCGTCTCGACGCTCTTCTTCCATCACTTCTCGCCCGCGGAGAACGCCGCGATCCTCCGGGAGCTCACGCGCGTGGCGCGCCGGGGGTTCGCCGTCCTCGACCTGCGGCGCAACCTCGTGCCGTGGGCGTTCGTCGCGGTCGTCGGCCGGGCGATCTTCCGCGCGCGCATCTCGGTCGCGGACGGCATGGCGTCGGTGCGACAGGCCTACACGCCGGAGGAGGCGGAGGCGATCGCGCGCGGGGTCGCGCGAGGCTCCCGGGCGCGTCGCGTCTTCCCGTATCGATTCCTCCTCGAGGGAGGAGCCTGACGACGCCCGACCGCCGCGACGCCGTGGTGATCGGGGCGGGACCGGCGGGCTCGGCCGCGGCATCGGTGCTCGCCGCGCGCGGGCACCGGGTCCTCCTGCTCGAGAAGGACCGGCTGCCGCGCCGCAAGGTGTGCGGCGAGTTCCTCTCGGGCCGCGCGCGCGAGGGCCTCGAGCGTCTCGGAGTACTCCCGGCCGTCGAGGCGATCGCCGTGCCCATCCGCGGGGGCGCGCTGCACCTCGCCTCGGGCCGCGCGATCCCCTTCCCGCTGCCGGCTCCAGCCCTCGGCATCTCGCGCTTCGCGCTGGATTCGCTGCTCGCCCGCCGTGCCGCGGAGCTCGGCGTCGAGCTCCGCTGCGGCGCCCGCGTGCTCGGCGTCGCGCGCGAAGGCGGCGGCTTCCGCGTGCGCTGGGCGGGCGCCGGCGGCTCCGAGCCGGGAGAGGCGTCGGCCGCCGTGATCGTCGGCGCGTGGGGCCGGTGGGACGCGCTGGACCGCGCCCTCGAGCGGCGGTTCGGGCGGGAGCGCGCCCGCTATCTCGGCTGGAGCGCCGACTACGCGACGGACGGGACCGGCACGTTCGCCAACGACGTCCGACTGTACGTGTTCCCCGGGGGCTACTGCGGGCTGTCGCCGGTCGAGGGCGGCCGCGCGCACCTCGCCGGCGTGATCTCGGAGAGGGCGCGCCGGAGGCTCGCGCCCGGCTGGCCGGCGGTCGTCGCGCACGCGCGGCTCGCGAACCGCGCGCTCGATCGCGACCTGGCACGCCTCGGCGCCGAGGAGGGAGAGGCGCTCGGCACGGGACCCGTCTACTTCACGCGCAAGCCGCCCGTCTCGGACGGCGTGATCCTCACCGGCGACGCGGCCGGCGTCCTCGATCCCTTCTCGGGCGAGGGCCAGGCGTCGGCGCTCGCCTCAGGGCTGCTCGCCGGAGACGCCGCGGCGCGCGCGCTCGGGAGCGTGAGCGGCGCCGGCACGCTCGCGGCCGACTACGCGCGCGAGTGGCGGCGGCGATTCGGGCGGCGGTTTGCCTGGAGCGCCGCCTTCCGGCGCCTCGTGCTGTCGCCGCGCCTCGCCGACGCGGCGGCCGGCCTCGCCGGCCGGACGCTCATGGGACTCGCCGTTCGGAAGATCGCGGGACCGTGAGACGCGAACAACATATTAGCGATTGCTAATATGTCGTCTCGCTACGACATCTCCTTCGCGCCCTCCGGAGTGAACACCTTGTCGTCGATCTTCGCCGGCTGAATCGTCAGGTATTCGAGCCGCGTGAGCGAGCCGGACTTCGGGCCGAGCAGGTCGCGGATCTCCATCTCCGCCACCGCGGTCCGGCCCTGGACCTTCACGAACTTCGTGAAGAGAACCTCGCGCGCCTCCTTCCCCGACGGCAGCCGGAACAGGACCTTGCGCGGCAGCGGCTCGCCCTCGGCGTCGATCCACAGCGTGACCTTCGGAAACGGCGCCTTCGGCGACTTCGCGGTGAGGTCCACGACGCGGCAGACGCCGTCTCCGACCTTCTCGGTCTCCCCTCGGGCGACGCCGTCGAAGTCGTCCGAGAAGCGCAGCCGCGCGACGTCGCCGAACGACGCGCCGCCCATCAGCCGCTGGTTCGCCGTGATCGGAACGGGATGCTCGGCGCCGGGGACGATGAGCCACATCCTGTCGCCGAGCGTGAGCGCCTTGCGGCCGTCGTTCTTGCCGCCCCGGAAGATGATCAGGACCTTGTCGCGGCCCTTCACGTAGATGTCGAAGTCCGCCGAGCTCGACGCCGCGCCGTTGTCGATCTGCGAGGCGCGCGCCCGGATCTTGACCTCCGGGAAGGCCTCGCGCGAGTCGTCCACCGCGCGCAGCCACCGCTCGACGTCGGGCGATGTCGTCGCGCCGGCGGTCTCCGCGGGCGCCGGCGAGGGCGTCTGAGCCGCAGCGGCCGCCACGACCAACAGCGCCGCGATCGCGATCGAAAAGCGGCTCACGGCTTACGTCTCACGTCTCACGCCCCGTTCACACATGCGTCAACGCGTCGACGATCGGGATCCGCGCCGCGCGGCGCGAGGGGGCCCACGCCGCGATCCCCATCGTCGCGAGCATCGCGAGGACGCCCGCGGCGTAGGCGAGCGGGTAGAACTTGACGTTGATGGGCACGCCGTGGGTCGCGCCGGGCGGCGGCGGCAGTACGATCCCCGAGGCGTTCAGCCCTGCCCGAATCACGAGGGCGAGCAGCGCTCCCGCGGCGCAGCCCGCGAGCGCGATCACGGCCGACTCGGCGAGGAACATGCGGCGGATCCCCGCGGGCCGGGTGCCGAGCGCCCGCAGGGTTCCGATCTCGCGCGTCCGCTCGGTCACCGCCATCGTCATCACGATCGCGGCGGAGAGGATGACGATCACGACCAGCACGGCGCCGACGAACCCGAAGATGCCGATGTAGAGCAGACGCACCTGCCCGTAGAAGACCGCGAGCTCGCGCCAATGCTGAACGGCGATCGGATACCCCGCCGCCTGCAACGAGGCGGCGATCCGCGAGGCGGCGCGGTTCTCGTCCTCATCGTCCTTCAGGAACACGACGAGACGGGACACGGATTCCGGGCTCTGGAGAAGCCGCGAGACGAGACCTAGGCCCCCAGCGAGGTAGCGGTCGTTGAGCTCCTTGATCTTCACGTCCACGAGCCCCTCGACGATGCCGTCGAGCGCGTTGAGCGACCCGTCCGGCGTCGTCGCCATGAGCGTGACGCGGTCACCCGGTTTGGCCCCCAGCGACGCGGCGAGCCCGGTGCCGAGGACGATCGAGTCGTCGCCGTCGCCCGAGAGGTACTTGCCCGACACGACGAGCTCCGACGCGAGGGTCGCGTGCGCCTCCGGATCGGGATCGACGCCGATGCCGAGAAAGGGCACCGACTTGGCGCCGTTCGTCGCCAGCCCGACGAAGTCGATCCTCGGGAGCACCGCCGCCACGGCCGGGTCGCGAGCGACGATCTGCCGGGCGCGCTCGGCGTTCGGCAGGGCGAACTCGAGCGTCGCCTCCTCGGCGCGGCCGACGGCGCGCCGGTCGACGACCTGGAGGTGGCCGACCGTGCGGATCGTGCCCTCCTTGAGCGCCTCGAAGGACTGCGCGATGAAGCCGCCGGCCAGCGCGACCGCGGCGAAGCCGAACGTCACGACGGCGATCATCAGCGCGCTGCGGCGCCGCTGCCGGACCAGGTTGCGCCAGGCGAGCGCGAAGGAGTTCAAGCCGCCTCGTCCGCCTCGACGGCGCCGTCGTGCAGCCGGACGATCCGGCGCGCGCGAGCCACGACGCGCGGATCGTGCGTCGCGAAGAGAAACGCGACGCCGCTCGCCTCGTTGACTTCGCGCATGAGATCGAGGATCTCCTCCGCCGTCTTGCTGTCCAGGTTGGCGGTGGGCTCGTCCGCGAAGACGACGGCCGGGCGGTTCGCGAGCGAGCGCGCGATCGCGACCCGCTGCCGCTGCCCGCCCGAAAGCAGATCCGGCCTCACGCCGAGCTTGTCGCCCAGGCCCACCCGCTCGAGCAGCTCGCGCGAGCGGCGCCGGCGCTCGTCCGCCGAGATGCCGGCGATCGCCATCGGATAGGCGACGTTCTCCTCGGAGCTCAGGACGGGGATCAGGTTGAACGTCTGAAAGACGAAGCCGAACCGGTCGCGGCGCAGGTCCGACCGCTCGTTCTCGGAGAGCGTCTCGGCATGCCGGCCCTCGAGGAACACCTCACCCGAGTCGGGGCGGTCGAGCAGGCCGAGCAGGTTGAGCAGCGTCGTCTTCCCCGAGCCGCTGGGGCCCTGGAGCGCCACGAACTCGCCGGCGCGCACCGCCAGGGAGACCGACCGGACCGCGGGCACGGAGGCCTGGCCGAGACGGTAGGAGCGCGACACGTCTCGCGCTTCGAGGAGAGGCGCCTCGGGGGCCGTGCTCACGGCGCGGGATCTTAGCCCGACCGGCGCCGCGGACCGAGATTTCCGCCCGGAGGCGGTACGCTCAGACCTCGCCGCTTCGGATCCGCGCGATCGCCGCGCAGACGCGGGCGCGGGCCCAGCGCGGGAAGTGGCGCTCGGCGAGCAGCAGGCCGACCCAGACCTTCGGGTCGACGTCGGCGCCCGCCTGCTTGCGGTCCGCGAGCCAGCGGTTCGCGTCGGCGACCGGGACCTCGTGGACGCGGTGCCGCAGCGCGGGCACGCGCTGGGGCCTGGACATGCGCTTCAGCGTCGGGGCCATGAGGATCGTGGCCATCCCGCGGTGTCCCGTCGGAATCCCGTAGCGCGACATGATGACCCACTCCGACGCGTCGCAACCCGTCTCAGCCGCCAGCGCGGCGCGCATCGCCGCGATCGCGTCCTCGGGGGCGCCGCCGGCGTCGGAGAGGCGCACGCCCGGCAGACAGATGGTCGGCCGGCCGTCGGACGGCGTCTCGATCAAGGGAATCGCGCCCTCGGGCGTGAACCCGACCACGTAGACCGACTCGTGCGCCGCGACCGGCGCGGAGAACGCGAGATCGGCGAGTCGGGACGATGGCTGGGTGTCCATGAAGCCCTCCGTGGCGCCGGCAAAAGCGCCGGACGCCAACGGAAGAGCAAAGGGCGCGCCATCCTCGCTCCACCCGCACGAGCGGGGGAACCAGGGTCCGTGAGGGGGGGCGCGGTCTACCTGGCGGCCCGCTTCACCACCACGCCGCCCTTCACCACGGTCTCCACATGCGACAGCGCGGTGACGTCGAAGAGCGAATCGCCGTTGACGACGATGACGTCCGCGCCCGCCGATCCCGCAACCCTGGGGGCGGCGTCCGGTGTCCTCGTCCTGGTCGCTGCGCTGTTCCTGCCGGCGCGGCGGGCGGCCGGCGGGCGGCCCGGCCCCTTCGACGTGCTCCGGCCCGACTCATCGCGGACTTCGCGCCGCGCCGCGCCGGAGCTAACATGCGCGGAGATGTCCTACGAGGGCGAGGAGCGCCGGTTCGCGCGATGGATCTGCGCCGAGTGCCAGTCGCCCCGCTACGCGCCGATTCCACCGGACGGCCGGCTCAAGTGTCCCATCTGTTACACGATCGTCCCGTTCGAGCCGCGCCGCCACTCGCGCCGCGATCCCGCCGACCGCGGCCGCGCGCCCGAGGAGATACCGCCCCAGCGCTGAGGCCGCGGCTCAGTCGTACTCGTCGGAGCCCTGGACCCAGAGAAACGACTGGATGTCGATCATGTCGCGGGGCCGCAGGTCGCGGAGGTCCTTTCGGACCGTCTCCGCGAAGGAGAGCACGCCCCCGTAGACCTCGGCCGACGGCCGCGACGCGTACCGCAGCTCGACGCCGTACGCGCGCGCCGCGCGACGCGTGACGGTCGGCTTGAAGTAGAAGTGCTCATCCGGGTCGGCGAGGAAGCCGAAGACCGTCGCGACCGGCCAGGTCAGCACGCGCGAGCTCCGGCGAGGAAGACGACCGAGGACGCTGCACCAGCGGTCGAATCGGTCGACCCGCGCGCCGCGGCCGTAGGCGAAGTCGAACAGCCCCTCCGCGAACGCCCGGGCCCCCTCCGGCGAGCGCACCGCGTCGCGTAGCGCCATCTTCTCGAAGGAGAACAGAAGGTGCGTGCGTCCCTCGACTCGCACGGCGCGGGACGCGGCCTCGGCGTGCCGGCCCTCCGCGATCAGCCGCCGGAGCTCGGAGGGGCCGAGATCCTCGCAGAAGCGCAGGTGCGCGGCGACCTTGTAGTCGCGTTCCCAGTCGAGGTAAGTCTCGTCGCGAAAACCGTCGGGAAAGATGCGAAGGAATTTTTTGCGGCAGCGCAGCGCCTCGCGCGAGAGCCGCGCGTTCCCGGGCCCCGCGTCCCCGGACGACCTTCGAACGGCAGCAGTCGAACCCGCCATGGGATTCCATGGAGCACGGCGCGTGCCGGATCAGCGCTCGGGGCCGGCGCGGTGAGCTCGATGGGGTCCCTCTGGACGGGCGGAGGCGCGGGATCCAGCGTCCGCGCGGCGGCGACGGCGGCCGCCAGCAGACGAGTCCCGAGAAGTCCTCCCGCGGCGGAGACGCGGCAGGCTCGAGACGGCGCACGGCCGGCGCCGTTGCAAGCGAGTGCTCCGTACGCGCGAGCCCGCGACGCGTCGCTCTGCGATGGCGCTAGAGTCGTCGTCCTCGGAGGAAGACCATGCGCATCGCCAAGTTCATCCACTCCTGCCTGCTCGTCGAGAACGGCGAGGACCGGATCCTGCTCGACCCGGGCACATACACGTTCGCCGAAAACGCCGTGCCGATCGAGACGTTCGATCGGATCGCGGCGATCGTGATCACCCATCGGCACGCCGACCACGTCGACGCGGCCGCCGTGAAGAGGATCGTCGGCCGCAGCCCCTCCGCTGCGGTGCTCGCCAACGCCGACGTCTGCGCGCTGCTGAAGGAGTCCGGCGTCTCGGCGGAGACGTTCGAGGAGGGCACGCGCCGCGTCGGCGGCACGACGCTGCGCGCGATCCGCGCCGAGCACGCCGCGCTCTTGAACGCGGTCCCGCCGCCCAACGTCGCCTACGTCGTCGAGGAGAAGCTTCTCCACCCCGGCGACTCGTTCGCGCGGGGCCTCGACGCGTGCCGCGGCATTCCGCTGCTCGCGCTGCCGATCACCGCGCCGTGGACGTCCGAGATCGGCGCCGGCGAGTTCGCCGAGCGCGTCGCGCCGAAGGCGGCTATCCCGATCCACGACGGCTACGTGAAGGAGCCGTTCGTCCGCATGCGGCACGACAACTGGGCGAAGCACTTCACGGCAAAGGGCGTGGCGTTCCGCAGCCTGCTCGCGCCGGGAGACGCGATCGAGATCTAGGAGAGGCCTAGGTTCGCGCCGCCCAGGCCTCGAGGACGCGCCGCTCGACGTCCGGCGTGAGCTCGTCCTTCCAGTCGGCGTCCAGTCCCTCGGAGTCGATGCCCCACAGGTAGTCGTCGGCCGTCTCCACGAACGGTCGCCGGCTCCAGCCGGCGTCGATCGCTCTTCGGCTGCTGATCTGGCCCAGGCCGGCGCGCTCCGGCTCCGGGTGCCAGGACGGGAACACGCCGAGGTAGTGCGGATGCTTCGGGTCGTTGAACGGCGCGGGATCGAGCCCGTGCTGGTGGAGGAACTCGCGAGGTATCCAGACGAACTCCGTGGACGACGGCGCGCGCGTCGCGGCCGCGCAGCCCGCGACGAACTCCGGAAACGTCATCGACGCGCCGGTCAGGTTGAAGGTCCCGAAGATCGAGCGCTCGATCGCGCGCACGAGGAAGCGGGCGACGTCGCGCACGTCGACGATCTGCACGTGCTCGGAGCCGGTCCCCGGGCCGATGTGCCGCCCGCCGGCCTGGCAGCGGCGGAGCCACGCGAGGAGATCCGGCGTGTCGTCCCGCTCGCCCTTGATCGGTCCCGGCCGCACGATCGTCAGCCTCTCGCCGGCGAGCTCGTGGAGACGCCGCTCGCTCTCGGCCTTGCCGCGGTCGTACGCGCGGACCTGAGACGAATCCCACGGATTGAGCGCCCCGTCCTCCGTCAGGCCGGGACTCGCGAAGCCCCGCTTGTCGTAGGCGGCGATCGAGGAGACGTAGAGCCAGTGGCCGGTCTGACCCCGCAGCCGGCGCGCCGCGGACTCCGCCAGGGCGGGCTCGAAGGGCCAGACGTCGACGATCGCATCGAAGCGTCGCGATCCGATCGCGTCCCACTGCTCCTCCGACGCGGCCGGACTGCGCAGCCCGCGCAGCTTCTCGAGGCGCGGGAAGAGCTCCGGGTTCGTGATGCCGCGGTTGAAGAGGCTGACCGTGTGTCCGGCGACGACCGCCTCGCGCACCAGCGCCGGCCCGAGGTAGTTCGTGCCGCCGAGGACGAGGAGACGGAGGCGGGAGGGCGAGCCGCCGGTGGACGCCGAGGGGCCTTCGAGCCGCTCGGCTCGCGCGGCCGGCAGCCCGAGATACGACGCTCCCGCCAGCGCCGCCGCACCCTGAAAAAACCGCCTCCGATTCAAGCGCACACCGCGCCTCCTCTTCCTGATACGGCGGGAAGGACCGAGAGTTCGAGCCGCCGGACGCGAGGCGGCGGCTGATATATCCTCCGTTTACTTTTGATGGAAATCCGCGCGACTCGGGAGGCCGGGCATCCGTGTCCCCAACGCGGCCACCACCTGGCAACATGGACCCAGTAGACCCGCCCGCCACCGACAAACCGGACCGCCTGCGACTGCGTCGCGTGCCCTCCGGCGCCGACGCCGGGCGGGTCGCCGCCGCCGACGTCGCGACGCGGACCGTCGTCGTGGCGGCGCGGCCGGCGCTCTTCGCAGAGCTCATCTCCATGAAGCTCGCGGACGAGCCCGACGTCCGCGTGGCCGGGCTCGCGCGCGACGAGGAGGAGGCGCGCGCCCTCATCCTCCGCGAGCGTCCGGCGGTCCTCGTCTTCGACTACGAGGGCCTCGGTCCCAGCTCGGAGCTCGCGATCCGGCGCCTCCGCCGCGCGTCACGCGGCACGCGGATCCTCGTGCTCGCGACGCGGTCGAGCATCGAGACGCTCGAGCGGGTCCTGCGCGCCGGAGCGGCCGGGCTCGTCGGCAAGCAGCAGCCCTTCGCGACGCTCGTACGCGCGATCCGCGCGGTCGCGTCCGGCGAGCTGTGGGCGAACCGGGTCGCGGCGGCTCACGTCATCGAGCATCTCTCGGCGCCCTCCCCCGCCGTGTCGTCTCTCGACGAGCGCCTCACGCGGCGCGAGTGGCAGATCGTCGAGGCGGTCGGCCAGGGCGTCCGCAACCGCGAGATCGCGAGGCGGCTCAAGATCAGCGAGAAGACGGTCAAGAGTCACCTCAACAACATCTTCCGAAAGCTCCGGGTCGACAACCGTTTCGCGGTCGGCCTCTATTCGCTCGAGCGCGCGAAGCGGAAGGCGTAGGTCCGGCGGCCGAATGAAGGCGCCGGAAGCGGAAGCCGCCCCGATCGACCCGGCGCGCACGCCGGAGGTCGCGGAGTACCTGGCTCACCTCACCCGCGCCGACTCGGCGCGCGGCCCGCTGATCACCGCGATCCATCCCGCGGACGAAATGTACCTCTACGAGCTGGCGCTCGGGCCGCGCGGCCCGTCCGCGGCCGCGGTCAGCTACTTCGCGACGGGCGACGCGGCGTGCCGCACGGTGCTCGACGCGCTCACCTGGCGCTTTGGCGATCCGTCGGGCGCGCGCCTGCTCGACTTCGCGAGCGGCCACGGGCGCACGACACGATTCCTCGTGCGCCGCCTTCCCGCCGACCGGATCACGATCTCCGAGATCGAGCCGTCGGCGGTCCGCTTCCAGGAGGAGACATTCGGCGTGCGCGGCGTCGTCTCGGCGACCGACCCGGCCGATTTCCGCGTCGACGGCGCGTTCGACGCGATCGTCGCCTGTTCGTTCTTCAGCCACCTGCCGGAGGGGCGCTTCCACCAGTGGCTCGCCCGGCTGTACGGGCTGCTCGCTCCCGGCGGGATGCTCCTTTTCAGCGTGCACGGAATGCGGCTGCTCGCGCAGGCCGAGGCCGACGAGGACGTCGGCATCGTGTTCCGCGCGGCAAGCGAGAGCCGGCGTCTCGAGGCCGCCGAGTACGGCACGACGTTCGTGACGCCGGGCTGGGTGCGGTCGGCGGCGACGGCGGCGACGACGACGACGCGCGGCGAGTCCCACGCGCTCCTTGCGTTTCCGCACGGGCTCTGCGGCTTCCAGGACCTCTACGCGCTCCTGCGCGCTCCCCTGCCGCCCGCGCTCGACCTGCGTCTCCCGCGCCTTCCCCTCGGAGCGCTGGAGCGCTCCGCAGTGGCGGACGGACGCGTTCTCCTCGAGGGCTGGGCGCGAGGCGACACGGACGAGCGCGCGCCGGAGGTCCGGCTCGTCTTCCGCAACGCGGTCGCCGAGACGTCGCCCTCGGACGGCGCGGGAGGGCCGCGCCGGACGTGGCGCTTCGAGTTCCCCGCGGACGCGATCGGTCCCGACGACCTCGTCCGCGTGGAGGCCGTCAGCGCGCGCGGCCTCGAGCGGATACTCGTGATGGGCACGCTCCGGCCGTACCTGCCCGCCGCCGGCGCCGTCTCCTAGAGCCCGCCGCAGGGTCGCAGGACGCCGCGGACCGCGGTGGCATGTGCCGTGCACGGCACTACGTCGGGCCGGTCTCCACGGAACGCAGGGCCGGCCGCGCTGACGCGGAGGAAACGGACGCTCGAGATCGCTCGTAGGAAGGATTCCCGGTCATGCCCCAAACTCCCAATTCCGCTGCGAGGCTCGATCCCGGATCATCGCGACGCCCCCGACCGATTCGCAGCCCCCTCACCGCGCCTCTCCTCGCACTCGCTCTCCTGGGGAGCGCTCGCTGCGCGACGATCGCTCACGGCACGACCGAGCCGATCCGCGTCGAATCGGATCCGCCCGGCGCGGTGGTCTCGGTCAGCTGCGTGCACAACTCCATCACGAACGCCGGCACCACGCCGATCACGATCGACGTGGAGCGGAAGAGCAAGTCGTGCGCGATCGAGATCGCGAAGGAGGGATACGTTCCGGCGAACGTTCCGCTTCAGCGAACCTTCAGCGGCGTGTACGTCGGGAACCTGCTCGTCGGCGGCGTGGTCGGCCTGGTCGCGGATGCGGCCGACGGCGCGATGTACAAGCAGGGGCCGTCGGTCGTGCGCGTGAGCCTGGTCGCGGTCGGCCGCCCGCCGGTCGTCACCCTTCCGGCGCCCGAGCCGCAGGCGCGGCGGCGCATGCTCAAGGACCGCGACGGGCGCGATGTCGCGTGGATGGCGGACGACGACAGCGAGCTGGCGGCGTGCGCCCGAGTGGGGACCTACGACACCGGACAGGTGACCTCGGAGGGACGCGCCGCCATCGCGGACGCGGTGCTTCGGGCCGGAGGCGACACCCTCTTCAATCCCAACGGCGGCGCGGTCTTCGACATCTATCGCTGCGGCGCCGGGTCCGGGATCGCCCAGAACGGGCGCTAGCGGCGAGCCGTTAGTCGTTCGCCGCCGACGCGACGTCGGCCGGATGTGAGGCGCGACACGCTCCGGACGCGACTCCGCCGCTAGAATCTCGCGAACCCTTCCCAACAAGAGAGGTATCGATGCGACGCCTTCGCGCCGGAGCCCTGTCCGCCGTCTGCCTGTCCGCGGTTCTCGCCGCCTCCCTGTCGGCCACGAGCCGTGCCGAAGCCGCCCAGCCGTGTCCGGCGCTCGACGCCGCGCGCGCGGCGTTCGCCGCGGCGGAGGATCCGAAGGCGGCCGAGCTCGCCCTCGAGGCCGCGCGACAGTTCTGCGGCGCGCCGATCGTGCCGACGCAGAACCCCGCGCCGGCGCCGAGCTTCTCGACCGAGGTCGAGCCCAACGACGTTCCGGCGACGCCGACGAACGTCGACCTCGTCAACGGCGTGGGCATCCTGGCGGGAGAGATCAACGGACCGGGAGACGTCGACTTCTACCGGTTCTTCGCGCCCGCCGCGGGAAGGATCTGGATCCTGGTCGACAGCGGCGGTTTCCAGCTGCCGGGCGCGAGCTCGCGCGATACGAAGCTCGACCTCTACGGCGTGGACGGAGCGACGCTCATCGAGAGCGACGACGACGACGGTACGGCGACGGGCGGGGCGGCCGCCAGCCAGAGCGGGCTCGCCTCCTCCATCGCCGGCCGCTCGATTCCCGCCGCCGCCTGCTACATCCGCGTCACGGCGTTCGGCTCGGGCGATGTCATTCGCCCCTATCGCCTCCTCGTGCTCTTCACCACGACGGCGGGCACACCGGAGAGCGAGCCGAACAACACGGCCGCGACGGCGAACGCACTCACGGGCCCGCTCGCGCTGGCGACCGGTTCGATCGGCGCCGCGGGCGACTCGGACTACTACTCGATCGCGTTGCAGGAGGACAGCATCCTCGTCATCAGCGCCGACGGCGATCCGGAGCGGGACGGCGTGGGGACCGACCTCGTCGTCGAGCTCCGCAACGCCGCCGATCAGCTCATCCTCTCGATCGACTCGTCGGCGGCAGGCAGCCTCTCGAATCCGCCGAGCGAGGCGGCGACGTTCACGATAGCGACTCAGGCCACGTACTACATCCGGGTCAGGCATTTCAGCGCGACCGGCACGGGCACGTACAACCTCGCCGTCGGCACGGTGAGCGTCTCCCGGATCCCGACCGGCCTCGGAGTCGACGGACCCGGCAACGGCGTCTGGGAGCCGGGGGAGACCGTCGAGGTCCGTCCGAGCTGGTTCAACCAGACCGGCAGCGCGGCCTCGTTCACCGCCACGCTGGCGGCGCTCACCGGCCCCGCGGGCGCCACGTACGCCATCCCCACGTTCGTCGCGGACTACGGACCGATCGCCGGGGAAACGAGCGGCGCCTGCACGAGCTGCTACTCGATCTCGGTCACCAACGCCTCGCCGCGGCCCGCAGTCCACTGGGACGCCACCGCGCACGAGGGACTCGCCGGCGGCGGCTTCTCGAAGCACTGGGAGCTGCACATCGGCGGCAGCTTCGGAGACGTGCCGACCTCGAATCCCTTCTACCCGTACGTCGAGACGATCCTCCACAACGCCGTCACCGGCGGCTGCACGGGCACGACCTACTGCCCGTCGAGTCCTGCGCTGCGGAAGCAGATGGCGGTGTTCGTCCTGAAGGCGATGTTCGGCTCGACGTACCAGCCGCCGATGGCGAGCGGAATCTTCACCGACGTCTCCTCGACGGACCCGTTCGCGCCGTGGATCGAGGACCTCTTCAACCGCGGAATCGTCGCCGGCTGCGGCGCCGGGCCGGCGTTCTGTCCGGACAGCCCGGTGAACCGCCAGCAGATGTCGGTGTTCCTGCTCAAGACGCTGCTCGGCTCGGGTTACGCGCCGCCGGCGTGCACGGGCGTGTTCGCCGACGTGCCTTGCTCCAACCCGTTCGCGCCCTGGATCGAGGACCTCTACAGCCGCCACATCGCGGCGGGCTGCGGCGGAAGCAACTTCTGCCCGTCGAACCCGACCACGCGCGGCCAGATGGCGCCGTTTCTGTCGAACACGTTCGGGCTGAAGCTGTACGCGCCGTAGAACGGTAGAACTAGACGAAGGTCGTATCGGCGGCCCCACACCGGCGCACTAAACTGGGGATGAGACTCATCCCCTTGCGCAGCTCACACGCCCTCCGGCTGCTTCTGGCGTCGGCGATGCCGGCATTCGCCGCCGCGTACGGCGGCCCCGGAAGCCCATTGCTCCAGGCGCAGGTTGCCTCCCCGACGAGCGCTGCGACGGAGCTCCGTGCGATCGTCGCCAGCGGCCGCCTCGACGATCTCCGCTGGCCGGACTTCTCCGATTACCGGAAGCATCTCGTCGACTTCTACGAGCCCGCCGGTTACGCGCCGGCCTGGGTGCGGGCGGGCGCCCCGTCTCCCCAGGCGCTCGCTCTGATCGCGCGGTTCCGCGACTCGTGGAAGAAGGGCCTCGATCCCGAGGCCTACGACGCGTCGCGCTGGGACGCCCGCCTCGCCGGCCTCCGGAGCCCGGGCGCGGATCCGTCCCGCTTCGACGCCGCGCTCACGGTGTGCGCGATGCGGCTCGTCTCCGACCTACGGATCGGACGCATTCACCCGAAACACCTCGGGCTCGACCTCGACGTCGAGGGCAAGAAATACGACCTGCCGCGCTTCGTGCGGGAGCGTCTGGTGGACGCGTCCGACGTCGCGGCGGTCCTCGACTCGGTCGAGCCGCCGTTCGGCGGCTATCGCCGCACCGAGGCGGCGCTGGCGCGCTACGTCGAGATCGCCCCGCGCGACTCCGGAAGGCCCCTTCCGGTTCCGGCGAAGGCGGTCCGGCGAGGGCAGCCGTACGAGGGCGCGGCGCGGCTGCGCGAGCTGCTGGCGCTCGTCGGCGACTTGCCCGCGGCCGCCGCCGCGCCCGCCGATCCGGGCGTGTTCGACGCGGCGCTTTCCGATGCGGTCGAGAGCTTTCAGCGGCGCCACGGCCTCGACGCCGACGGGCGCCTCGGCGCCGCCACCGTCAAGCAGATGAACGTGCCCCTCGCCGATCGCGTCCGGCAGCTCCAGCTCTCGCTCGAGCGGTGGCGCTGGCTGCCGGAGACGTTCTCCGCTCCCCCGATCGTCGTCAACATTCCCGACTTCCGCCTGCGCGCCCTCGACGAGACCAATCGGGTCGCGCTCGAGATGCGCGTCGTCGTCGGCAAGGCCATGCGCCACGAGACGCCGGTCTTCTCCCGCGACATGACGTACGTCGTGATCCGGCCCTACTGGAACGTTCCGGCGAGCATCCGCCGCGGAGAGATCGTTCCCGCGATCCAGCGCGACCGCGACTACGTCGCGCGGAAGCGCTATGAGGTCACGACGCCCGCCGGGAAGGTCGTCACCGACGGCACGATCTCGGACGACGTGCTCGCGAAGCTGAAGGCCGGCCAGCTCGCCGTGCGCCAGAAGCCGGGACCGGGAAACAGCCTGGGCCTCGTGAAGCTGATGTTTCCCAACCAGTACAACGTCTACCTTCACGACACGCCGGCGGGCGCGCTGTTCGCGAAGAGCCGGCGCGACTTCAGCCACGGCTGCATCCGCGTCGAGAAGCCGGACGAGCTGGCCGCGTGGGTCCTGCGCGGCTCGGCGGACTGGCCGCTCGAGCGCGTCCGCGCGGCGATGCAGAGCGGGCCCGACGACGTGACGGTCCGGCTCGCCCGTCCGATCCCCGTGTACATCGTCTATGCGACCGCGCTCGCGTACGAGAACGGCGAGGTCCACTTCTACGACGACATCTACGGCCACGACGCCGCGCTCACGCGAGCGCTGGCCGCGGGCTACCCGTACCCGTACCCTTACCGCTGACTCGAGGGACGGGGCTAGTCCGTGTCGGGGACTCGCTTCCAGGTCTTGTCCGGGTTGTAGGCCTTCATCTCGCTCGCGATCTTCGCGGTGTCCGGCCCGAGGTCCTTCTCGTAGAGGATCCCGTCGTGATTGATGATGAACGTCTTCACACCCGTGACGCGGTGCTCGGCCGGCCAGGCGACGAGCGCGAAGCCGCCGATCATCTGCCCCTGGATGACGTAGTCGAGCGCGCCGTGCGGCGCCGCGGGCCCCTGCGCCATCAGGACCTTGAAGTAATAGCCGTGGAACGGCTCGGAGTGGTTCGTGTAGCCCTCGGCGATCGCCTTCGCGACGCCGTCGGCGATCGGACCCTCGGGCTTGCCGTCGGCGCCGACCCACGCGAGCCCGTCCTTCTTGCCAGCGGTGCTCAGAAGCCGCTCCGCGTAGTGCCGCGTCCCGGACTCGTCGTGCACCTCGGTCGCGTACTCCACCTGCGCCTCGACGTAGCCGCGGCACACGTCCATCGCGTCGATCTCGTCCTGCCCGATCCGGCGGTACAGCACCTCGCGCAGGCCCTCCTTGGTCGCGAACTGCCACTTGCCGTTCGTCTCGGCGAGCGCGACCGGGAACGGCCATTCGTCGGAGCCGACGACGAGCGTCGCGCGGTGCGGATTCTTCGGATCGACCTCGACGTCCATCTTCTCCTTCGCGAGCTCGATGAACTTCTGACGGTCGTTCTTGTCCTTCACCGGATCCGCAGAGGTGACGATCTTCTCGCCCGAGGGCCCGAAGATCGCGAGCAAGCCGGCATTGTCGTCGGCAGAGGCCGCCTGGAGGAGCGCGTCGGCGGCAGCCTTCGGGCTGTCGAACGATTTCGCCCCGGGCTGCGGCGGCGTCGCGGGCGACGGCGATGCGAGAAACGTCGCGAAGAGGATTGCGGCGAAAGTATTCATGTCTTTCTCCTTCG
>DATBBK010000107.1:0-12301 GCA_036271035.1 Thermoanaerobaculia bacterium
GGAAGTCGAGGTGAAGACGGGCGGCTACCAGGCCGAGTACGGCCGCAACACGGGCGGCGTCGTCAACGTCATCACCAAGTCGGGCGGCAACGAGTTCCACGGCGGCGTGTTCGGTTACTACAACGACACCGGCATGCGCGCCGACCCCAAGGTCGTGCAGACGCCCGACTACTCGGAGACCGGCGACGCCCAGGAGGCGGGCCTCGCGATCGGTCAGAGCAGCTCGCCCCTCACCAAGGACGTCCGTCAGGAGTTCGGCGGCGACGTCGGCGGCTTCATCCTGAAGGACAAGATCTGGTTCTTCGGCGCGTACGACCGCGTCAAGCAGAACCAGGACACGAGCCCCGTGTTCGGCACCCAGGAGGGCGGCATCTTCCCGATCGACAACTTCCAGAACAAGTACTCCGGCAAGCTGACGTTCAACCTGTTCCAGGGCACGTCGATCGTCGGCAGCTACTTCTCCGACACGCAGTCGCAGGTCGGGACGATCTCGGTTCCCGAGGGCCCGAACCCGCTGAGCTACTCGGGCCGGATCGACACCGGCGGCCCGGACTACGCGGCCCGACTGAACCAGCTCTTCGGCTCGTTCGGCATCGCGACGTTCCAGTACTCGCAGCACAAGGATCGCTTCGAGACGAAGCCCAACGGCCAGGACGTGCCGACGCTGCTGGACTACACGCCGACGGCGTTCATCGATCCGGCGACCGGACAGGCGGGGACGCGCGAGACGCTCGGCGGCTTCGGCCAGGTCTTCGGCCCGGTCTCGAACAACGAGTCGAAGCGCGATTCGTACTCGGGCTCCTTCACCGGCTATCTCGGCAACCACGAGTTCAAGGCCGGCGGCGACTTCCAGAAGGACACGACGTTCGGCTCGACGTACTACACGGGCGCACAGCAGCTCCGCGTCCGACCCTGCCTCCAGGACAACGGGGCGAACCAGTGCAACCTCGGGCTCGCGCCGCTCTACACGAACGCGCAGGGCAACACGATCCCCGTCTTCTACCAGCACGACGTGTTCACCGCGAGCGGCACGGATCTGTCGCCGCTCGCACAGGCGCCCTTCGACGTTCCGACGGATCGCTGGAGCGCATATCTCCAGGATCAGTGGCGGATCATCCCGACGCTGACTGTCAACCTCGGCGTGCGCTACGACTCCGAGGATCTCAAGCGGGGCGACGGCGTGACGGCCTTCACACTCAAGGACGAGTGGGCGCCGCGCATCGGCTTCGTGTGGGACTTCGTGGGCGACGGCACCTCGAAGCTGTACGGCTTCGCCGGGCGCTTTTACTACGCGCTGCCGACGGACCTGAACGTCCGCGTCTTCACCGCGAACACCTCGCTGACCACGTTCAACTACACGCCCACCGACATCACGCAGGATCCCAACGCCCCGCGCTCCCGCCTGGTCCAGGTCGGTTCGATCCAGGGCGAGCCCGTCGATCCGGGTATCAAGGGCCCCTACCAGGACGAGGCGACGATCGGCGTCGAGAAGGCGCTGGATCCGACCCTGTCCATCAACCTCAAGGGCACGTACCGCACGCTGGGCCGAACGGTCGAAGACCGCTGCGACCTCGACTACAACACCGCTCCCCTCGGCAGCTCCTGCGCGCTCATGAACCCGGGCAGCAACGGTCCCGCGGCCCAGGGCGTCTACGGAAGCTGCAACGGCTCCGCGAACCCGACCGACCCGACCGGCGGTGAGTGCGGCCTGCCGGGCGTCGCCGTTCCCGACGCCAAGCGCATCTTCCGCGGCATCGAGATGACCGCCCGCAAGCAGTTCTCGAACACGCTGTGGACGCAGGTGTCGTACCTGTACTCGTCGCTGCGCGGCAACTACTCCGGCGCCATCCGCGAGTCCTCCGGCCAGACGGACCCCGGGATCAACGCCGACTACGACTACCACCAGTTCCTGACCAACGCGTACGGCGACCTCGAGCTCGACCGGCCGCATCAGGGCCGCATCGACGTGGTGTACAACGCGCCGTTCGGTCTGTCGACCGGACTCCAGTTCTACGTTCGGTCCGGCCTTCCGCTCTCGCGCAACGGCTTCTTCAACAACTTCTACACGACGGAGCTGTTCCTCGATCCGCGGGGATCGGACGGGCGGACGCCGACCGACTACGACGCGAACATCTCGCTCTCGTACGACGCTCACGTCGGGCCGGTGACGGTCACGCCGCAGCTCTACGTCTTCAACCTGCTGAACCGTCAGACGCCGACCGCGCTCGACACGACCTTCAACCCGTTCGGTTCGTTCGTCACGAACCCGGCGAGCCCGTTCTTCGGACAGGCGGGCGTCGAGCCCGGAACCGCGGGTCCCGACGGCACCGTCTGCCAGTCGTCGGCGCCGTGCTCCGACAACCCGAACTACAAGAAGGCCATCATCCGCACGAATCCGCGGCTGTTCCGAGCCGCTTTCAAGATCACGTTCTAGAGATCCTCCGCATCGGCGGAGCGGGGGCGGCTTCGGCCGCCCCTTTTTTTTTGTTCGCGAGCGGCGCCGGAGGCTCGCGTCGCGGCGCGACGTGAGGCGAATCACAATCGCGCACGTCCTGCGCAGCGCGTGACCGGTGGGGATTCCGTCATCGGTCGAGCGCAGACGTGGCACAATACTGACCCAGACACACTTAACCGATGCCATCCGATCCTACGGCCAGCCGAGGCCCGACGCTCGCGGGCGGCCTGGCGGGCGAAGCGCTGCGGATCCTGGTCGTGGACGAGAGCGCACGCGACCGCGAGACGCTGCGCGACACGCTCGCCTCGGGTCTGCCCGGCTGCCGTGTTTTGCCGATCGCCGATCCGGCGGAGCTCGGACGGCGAATGGAAGCGGGCGACTACGACGTCGTGATCACCGATCACCGGCCCGGCTGGGTCGATGCATTCGAGCTCCTCGCCGCGGTGCGGCACCGCGACCCGGATCTGCCGATCCTCTTCTGCACCGGCGCGGGCAGCGAGGAGCTGGCCGTCGCGGCGATGAAGGCCGGCTTCGACGATTACATCCTCAAGCACCCGCATCACTTCCCGAGGCTCGTCTCCGCGGTCCGCTCCGCCCTCGACGAGTCGTCGCGCCGGCGCGTCGCGCGCGAGGCGGAGACGCGCTATCGGACCCTCTTCGAGGGCGTCCCCGTCGGCCTCTATCGCGCGACGCTGTCGGGGCAGGTCCTCGACGCGAACCCGGCGCTGATCCGCCTCCTCGGCTTCCCGTCGCGCGAGAGCCTGATGGCCGTCAACCTGCGCGACATCCACGCGGACCCGAAGTCGCGCCGCGCGTTTCTCGAGCGGCTCGAGCGCGAGGGCGAGGTGCACGACCTCGAGCTCCAGTGGAAGCGCTACGGCGGCCAGATGATCACGGTTCGCAAGGGCGCTCGTCCCGTCCGCGACGCGTCGGGCCGTCTCCTCCACTACGAGGGCGTCGTCGAGGACATCACCGAGAGCGACCGCGCGCGCCGCGAGCTGCAGGAGTCGAACCAGTTCCAACAGGAAATCATCTCCGGCGCCGGCGAGGGCATCATCGTGCTCAACCCGGAGCTCCGCTACACGGTCTTCAACGCCTACATGGAGCGGATGACGGGCCTCTCGGCGGACCGCGTGCTCGGCCGGCGCTGCGTCGACGTCTTCCCGTTCGTGCGCGAGCACGGGATCGAGGAGCTGCTCAAGAGGGCGGCGGCGGGCGAGACCGTCTCGTCGAACGACGTTCCCTACGACATCGTGGAGACCGGCAAGTCCGGCTGGGCCATCGCCACCTACGGACCGCATCGCAACGCGGCCGGTCAGATCGTCGGCGTGATCGGAATCCTGCACGACGTCACCGACCGGCGAGCGGCGGAGGCGGCGCTCCGCGAGAGCGAGGCGCGCTACCGGATCCAGATCGAGCACGCGCCGGAGGCGATCGTCGTGTTCGACGTCGACGAGGGCCGGTTCGTGGACGCGAACGAGAACGCGATCCGGCTGTACGGGCTGCCGCGTCACGCGCTGTACCAGGTCGGCCCGGCGCAGGTCTCGCCTCCGATCCAGCCCGGCGGCAGGCCGTCCGAGGAGCTGGCGCTCGAGAAGATCACGGAGGCGTTGAACGGAGGCACGCCCGAGTTCGAGTGGACGCACCGCGGCGCACAGGGGCGCGAGGTCCAGTGTGAGATCCGGCTGGTGCGGCTCCCGTCGGCAACGCGCCGCCTCGTGCGCGGCAGCGTCACCGACATCACGGCTCGAAAGCGCTCCGAGCGAATCCGCTCGGCGCTCTACCGGATCGCGGCGGCGGCCACCTCGGCCGAGGACATCGACGCCTTCTATGCCGCGATCCAGGGCATCGTCGGCGAGCTCATGTACGCGAAGAACTTCTACGTCGCGCTCCACGACCCCGCGGCGCAGATGCTCTCGTTCCCTTACTGCGTCGACGAATTCGACGCGCCGCCCGCGCCGCGGCCGCTGCGCCGCGGTCTGACCGAGCTGGTCCTCCAGACCGGCGAGGCGCTGCTGATGCCGGACGAGGACTTCGGCAGGCTCGTCGCGGAGGGCAAGGTCGAGGAGGTCGGATCGCCGTCGGTCGACTGGCTCGGCGTGCCGCTGAAGCGCGGGAGCACGACCTTCGGCGTGCTCGTCGTCCAGAGCTACGACAAGCGCTTCCGGTACGAGACCATCGACAGGGAAGTCCTGACGTTCGTCTCTCAGCAGATCGCGGTCGCGCTCGAACGCAAGCACGCGGCGGAGGCGCTCCGCGAATCCGAGGAACGCTACCGGCTCCTCTTCGAGCGAAACTTCGCCGGCGTCTACCGCTCGACGCTCCAGGGCCGGATCATCGAGTGCAACGACGCGCTCGCGAAGATGTTCGGATACGCCGACAAGTCGGAGCTGGTCGGCAGGGAGATCGGCGCTCTCTATCCCCCGCCCGACGGCGAGGACTTCCTCGAGTCGCTGAAGCAGTACCGCCAGCTCGTCAACTACGAGCGGCTGGGCAAACGGAAGTCGGGGGCGGCGGTCTGGACGCTCGAGAACGCCGCGCTGCTCGCCGACGAGAAGGCCGGCGAGATCATCATCGAGGGAACGGTCACCGACATCACCGAGCGCAAGATCCTCGAGGAGCAGCTGCGGCAGGCGCAGAAGATGGAGGCGATCGGACAGCTCGCCGGCGGCATCGCCCACGACTTCAACAACCTCCTCACCACGGTGCTCGGCTACAGCGACATGGCGATCCGCCAGCTCTCCCACGAGAACCCGGTCCGCGCCGAGATCGAGGAGATCCGGCGGGCCGGCGAGCGTGCGGCGAACCTGACGCGCCAGCTGCTCGCGTTCGGCCGAAAGCAGGTGTTCGACCCGCGGATCCTCGACGTCAACGCGCTCATCGCGGACTCGAGCCGCATGCTGGGCCGGCTCATCGGCGCGCCGATCCGGCTCGTCGCACAGCTCGACCCGGCGGTGGGCAGCGTCCGCGCCGACCCCGGCCAGCTCGAGCAGGTCATCGTCAACCTCGTCGTGAACGCCCGCGACGCGATGCCGGAGGGCGGCACGCTGACGATCCGCACGGAGAACGCGGACGTCGACGAGGCGTCCTCGCGCTTCCACTTCGGAGTGCCCGCCGGCCGCTGGGTCGTGGTCGCGGTGTCCGACACGGGAATGGGGATCGACGCCGACGCGCAGCGGCGCCTCTTCGAGCCGTTCTTCTCGACGAAGGACCGGCCGTCCGGCGCCGGCCTCGGGCTCGCGACGGCGTACGGCATCGTCAGCCAGAGCGGCGGCCAGATCTTCTGTGCCAGCGAGCCCGGGCAGGGCGCCACGTTCGCCGTCTACCTGCCCCGCGTCCAGGCGCTCGCCCTCTCGTCCAGCGACCGACGCGAGGAGCCGGAGCCGGCGCGCGGCACCGAGACGATTCTCCTCGTCGAAGACGAGAGCGCGGTGCGGGACCTCACGCGCCGCTGCCTCGAGTCGAGCGGTTACACCGTGCTGCCGGCGGGCAGCGCCGAGGAGGCGCTCGACGCGCTCTCGCGCTATCGCGGCTCCCTCGACCTCCTCGTGACGGACGTGATCATGCCCGGCGCGTCTGGCCCCGAGCTCTCCCGGCGCCTGATCTCCGACCGGCCGGATCTGCGCGTGCTCTTCGTGTCCGGCTACACGGACGAGACGATCGCCTCGCAGCGCCTGCTCGCGTCGGGGGCGTCGTTCCTCCAGAAGCCGTTCACGCCCGAGGCGCTCGCCCGGAAGGTCCGCGACGTCCTGGACCGTCCGGCCATCGCGCCCGTCGACGGATAGCGAGGCGACGTGTCCCGGCGCTCCGAGGACTCCGCCGCGACGGCTGCCGAGCTCCAGGAGCTGATCTCCCTCCTCCGCGCCACGCTCGACTCCACCACCGACGGCATCCTCGTCGTCGACCGCCAGGGCCGGATCTCGACCTGGAACCGCCGCTTCGCCGAGATGTGGCAGATGCCGCCGATCATCCTCGAGTCGCGTGACGACGACCGGGCGATCGCGTTCGCCCTCGATCAGCTCGCGGACCCGGACGCGTTCATCGCGAAGGTGCGCGAGCTGTACGCGACGCCGGAGGCGGAGAGCTTCGACGCGCTCGAGTTCAAGGACGGGCGTGTGTTCGAGCGCTACTCGCGGCCGCAGATGATCGGCGGCGAGGCGATCGGCCGCGTGTGGAGCTTCCGCGACGTCACCGAGCGGAGGCGGGTCGAGGTGTCGCTGCGCGACGAGCGGGAGCGATTCGCGCGGGCGTTCCGCGCGAGCCCGGTCGCGGTCTCGATCACCCTCCTCGACGGCCGCTTCATCGACGTCAACGACGCGTTCCTCCGACTCCTGGGCCACGAGCGGGAGCATGCCCTCGGGCGCACGTCTCTCGAGCTCGGCGTCTGGGCCTACGTCTCCGATCGCGCCAGGTTCGTCGCCGCCCTCGAGCCGTCCGGGGCCGTGCGAGAGTTCCGGACGCGGTTCCGCACGAGCTCGGGCGAGATCCGCGACGTGTCCGTCTCGGCGGAACGGATCGAGCTCGGCGGCCACCAGTGCATCCTCGCGATCACGTCGGACCTGACGGAGCAGCGGCGGCTCGAGGAGCAGCTCCTGCAGTCCCAGAAGCTCGAGGCCGTGGGCCGGCTCGCCGGAGGCATCGCGCACGACTTCAACAACCTCCTGACGACGATCCTCGGCTACAGCGAGCTGATCCTCCATTCGCGGCCCGACGATCCCGAGCTTCGCGTCGAGATCGGCGAGATTCGCAAGGCGAGCGAGCGCGCCGCTTCTCTGACGCGCCAGCTGCTCGCCTTCTCGCGCAAGCAGGTCATCGAGCCGCGCGTGCTCGACGTCAACGCTCTCGTCGCGGAGTCGAGCCGCATGCTGCGGCGCATCATCGGCGAGGACATCGCGCTGGTCACCGACCTCTCGCCCGGGCTCGCGAGCGTTCGCGCGGATCCCGTGCAGCTCGAGCAGGTGATCGTCAACCTCGCCGTGAACGCGCGCGACGCGATGCCGGAGGGCGGACGGCTGGCGGTCACCACGAGGCCCGTCCGGCTCGACGCGCCGCTGCCCGGCCGCAGCGGGCCGGGACCGGGATCGTGGGTGAAGGTCTCCGTCGCGGACACCGGCGTCGGCATGGACGCGGCGACTCAGGAGAGGATCTTCGAGCCGTTCTTCACGACGAAGGAGAAGGGCAAGGGGACGGGCCTCGGCCTCTCCACGGCGTACGGCATCGTGAAGCAGAGCGGCGGATTCATCTACGCGACGAGCGAGGTCGGCCGCGGCGCGACGTTCGACATCTACCTGCCGTCGGTGAACGAACGCCCGGCGGAGAGGGACGCGGAGCCGCCGCCGCCCGAGACCGAGTACGGCCGCGAGACGATCCTGCTCGCCGAGGACGAGGAAGGCCTGCGCGCGCTGAACCGCCGGATCCTCGAGAGCCACGGCTATCGCGTGCTCGCAGCGCGCGATGCCGAGGAGGCGTCCACGCTCGCGCGAGGCCACGCCGTCGTGGACATGCTCGTCACGGACATCGTGATGCCCGGCGCATCCGGGCGGCAGCTCGCCCGGCGTCTCCTGCAGGAGCGCCCCGGGCTCAAGGTGCTCTACGTCTCCGGATATCTCGACGGCTCCGCCGGCGCGGAGGCCGTGCTGGAGCCCGGCGCGAACTTCCTCCAGAAGCCCTTCACCCCGGACGCGCTGCTGCGCCGCGTTCGCGAGGCGCTCGACGCGCTGTAGGATCTTCGAGTGAGCGACGAAGAGAGGCCGGAGCCCGGCGCGGCGTCGGCGAATCTGACGCCGGATCGCCCCGCATCCGAGCCGTCGCGAACCTGCCCCAACTGCGGCGCGCCGCTTCTCGAGAGGAAGTGCAAGCTCATCTGCCCGAACGCGCAGTGCGGGTACTACATGAGCTGTTCGGATTTCTACTGAGGGCGCGGGCCCGTCAAGCGAGTCGCGCTAGCCGGCCTTCGTCGCCGGGGCGGAGGTCGTCGGAGCGGGAGCGGGGCTCGTCGATGGGGACGGCATCGCGGCCGGAGACGGCGTCAAGGACGGCGGCGCCGTCGGCTCGTTGATCTTCAGCACCATGCCGGCCGGCGTGCGCAGGGGCTCGATCGGCGTCGTGTCGGGTGTCGGAGGCGCGGGCGCGGGCGTGGACGCCTCCCGCTCGTGCGCCTCCGCATGGCCCGCGCCGCCGCAGCCGGCCAGGGGAAGGCAAACCGCCAGAACCGCCGCAATGCCGGCGACGCGACCGAGCCTCATCGTTGTGCCTCCAAGGTCGCGCCGGATTCTAGCCTGCCCCGCCGGCCGGACAAAATTTGTCGCAAGTGTGGCGTGCACGCTTCCGGAGTTTGGCGGCACGCCGGAATACCGCTCGCGCAAGTGCTTGGAAAATCGAGGGCGGTAAACGGACGACGGGTGGTACGCGTCTTGATTAGGTGTTTCACCAAGAAGAGTGCCGGCATGGGAGTTCCGGTACTGACGGATGTGAGGGGGGAATCGGCCGGTTCCCCCCTCGGTATTTTCACGTCGCCTCCGCTCGCTCTAGACGTTCATCGCGCCCGGACGTTGCCCCCGTCGCTCGCTTCGGCTCCCGCCGCGCGAACCTCCTCCCTCCCTTCGGTCGGGAGACTATTCGCGCGGCGAGTGTTTCGATCGACTCGGCTTTCTCGAGCCGCAGAGCGGCGTACAGGGAGAGGGACCGGAAGCGACTTCCCCTCTCATGTCCACGGTCCGCGAAGCGGACCGCTAGAGGTCCGAGACGTAGGCCCGGATGGGCTTCAGATGGCGTCTGTCGCCCTCCAGGCGCAATTCGACGGCATCCCCGCGGTCTTCCTCGCCGAGCACCCGGAACGCGGCGCGGGCGGCCGCGATGGCCTTTCCGCTCGCGTACGGGATCCGCACCGTGAACTGCTCGCTGCCGCCGCGAAGCCGCTGCGCGATCTCGGCCTCGAGCCGCTCGATCCCCTCGCCCGTCGTGCCCGACACGCGCATTCCGGGCGCCGCGGCCCGTCCCGCGACGTCCGCCTTGTTCCAGACGGTGAGCACCCGCGACGGCGCGACGCCCAGCTCCTCGAACGTCTCCGACGCGATCCGCGCCTCCTCGTCGGCGCGTGGGGACGAGACGTCGATCACGTGCAGGATCAGGTCCGCGTCGCGGATCTCGGCGAGCGTCGAGCGGAAGGAAGCGACGAGCGAGGTCGGCAGCTTGCGCACGAGGCCGACGGTATCGACGAAGATGACGTTCGCGAGCTTCGGCGAGGCCGCGCGCCCGGCGCGCGCGTCGAGCGTCGCGAACAGCCGGTCCGCGGCGTAGGCCGTGTCGCGCGCGAGCCGGTTGAAGAGCGTGGTCTTCCCCGCGTTCGTGTAGCCAGCGATCGAGACCTGCATCCAGCGGCGGCGGCCGCGCCGCCGCACGAGACGCGCGACCTCGATCCGCTCGAGGTCCCGCCGCAGACGGGCGATCCGGTCGCGGATCTTGCGGCGGTCGAGCTCGAGCTTCTGCTCGCCCGCGCCGCGGCCGCCGATGCCGCCGCCGAGCCGCGACAGGTGCGTGTAGCGGCCCGCGAGCCGCGGCAGGAGGTACTGGAGCTGCGCCAGCTCGACCTGCGTGCGCGCCTCACGCGAGCGAGCGTGCAGCGCGAACACGTCGAGGATCAGGCCCGGCCGGTCCAGCACGCGCACACCGTCTCCCCACGCGGTCTCGAGATTGCGGACCTGGCCCGGGGAGAGCTCGTCGTCGAAGACGACCAGGTGCACATCCTTGTCGCGCACCGCCGCTCCGATCTCCTCGACGGCTCCCTTGCCGACGTACGTCGCCGGGTCGGGCGCCGACCGCTCCTTCAGGAAGCGCGCGGCGACGCGGCCGCCCGCCGTTTCGACGAGCCGCTCGAGCTCGTCGAGATGATCCTCGGCCGTCGCGCGCGGCGCGCCCTTCGGCATCACCCCGACGACGACGGTCTTCTCGGGCGCGAGCTGTCGCGGCATGCGCGCATTCTAGGTGAGCGGGGCCAGATCCCGGGCGGCGCGGCGTTTGCGGGGGCGGCGCGCTCCCATATATTTGGCGCGTGGCCCTGCTCGCCGAGCACCTCGATCGCCTCTACCGCGCCTTTGGCGCCGAGACGATCGCGACGGACCCGATCCTCTTCGTCGGCCGCTACGAGGCCGACGAGGACCGCGAGGTTGCGGGCTGGATCGCGTCCGCGTTCGCGTACGGTCAGGTGCCGGTCATCCAGGCGAACGTCGGCCGCCTGCTCGCCGTCCTCGGTCCGCGCCCCGCGCGATTTTTGGACGGCGTCCGCGATTTTCGCGCGCTCGCCCGCGAACCGCTGCGCGGGTTCCGGCACCGATTCCACGGCGCGCGCGACGCCGCCGCGCTGCTGTTCGCGATCGCGCGCGCTCGAGAGGCGGGAGGCGGCTCGATCCGCGCCTTCTTCGAGTCCGGCCAGGGCGGCGCCGACCGCGACGTGGCGGGGCTCCTCTCGCGCGCCGTCGCGCGGCTGACGTCGCTCGACTACCGGCCGGCTCTCGGCGTCCGGCGGCTTCCCGACCGTTCCCCCGTCCGGTTCTTCTTCCCGGACCCCGCCGCGGGATCGGCCTGCAAGCGCTGGAACCTCTACCTGCGCTGGATGGTCCGGCACGACGCGCTCGACTTCGGCATCTGGCGCGGCATCCCCACGGAACGGCTCGTCGTTCCGACCGACACGCACGTCCACCGGATCGCGCGCCGCCTCGGCCTGACGCGCCGGCGCACGGCCGACTGGAAGACCGCCCGCGAGATCACGGACGGGCTGGCGCGGTTCGACCCGAAGGACCCGGTGCGGTTCGACTACGCGCTCTGCCGCATCGGCATCCTCGACATCTGCCGCCCGCGCCCGAGCCTGTGCCGGTGCGGCGATTGCCCCGTCCAGCCGGCGTGCTCGCTCGGCCGGAGGCGGCTGCGCGCCGTTTCCACGGCTGCGCGGGAATTCGCGGCACCGGACTCCCGATTCTCCATGTCCTCATGACCACCCGCTCGCTGCTCACCATCACGCTCGCCGTCGCGCTCGCGGCCGTGGGCGCCGTGTGGATCAAGTCGCTCGTGCCGCCGGAGTCGCCGTCCGGCTCGCTCCAGTTCCTCTCCGCCGCGCCGGAGCTGCCGGTCTTCGACCGCGCCGGCAAGAAGACGGACCTGACGAAGGAGAAGGACCGGATCCTGATCGTCCACTTCTGGGCGACGTGGTGCCCGCCCTGCGTCGAGGAGACGCCGGCGCTGTCGAAGTTCTGGGACGCGTACAAGAATCGGAGCGACGTGTCGCTCTACGCGATCTCGGTCGACAAGGACTGGAATGCCGTGGAGGACTTCCTCGGTAAGAGCCAGACCTCGCTGCCGCTGTACCGCGACCCGGGCGAGGCGACCGCGAAGCGATTCGGCACGATGCAGTACCCGGAGACGTACATCGTCAACAAGAAGGGCCGCGTGCTGTTCCGCGTCCAGGGCGCCGTGGACTGGGCGGACCCGGACGTGCGCGCGCGGATCGAGCAGATCATCCACGGCTAGGTCGCAGGGGGGTCGCATCGCCTCGGGAGTACGATTGACGAGCCCGACCTCCTGAAAGGAGTGACCATGCGCCGCACCGCCTCGCGACTCTTCGCCGTCACGATCCTCGCTTTGATCGCCGGCCGCTGCAGCCACGACGATGCGGTCGTCAATCCGCCGGCGGCCGATGTACCCGTAGTGACCAACATCCAGCCGAATCCGACTCACTCGGACAGCATGATCATCTTCGCCGGGACCGATTTCGATCAGAACTCGACCTTCGAGCTGCGCCAGGGGGGCGCGGTGAAGGCCACGCTCGTCCAGCGAACCTTCGCGACCGGCACG
>DATBBK010000108.1:0-1759 GCA_036271035.1 Thermoanaerobaculia bacterium
CCGAACTTGAGCCCGAGCACCTTCGCCGCGACCCGTGCCTCGCGCCGCGGAGCGGCGATCTGCATCGGGTCGGCGTCGACGTCCGTCGCCTGCTCGCCGATCGCGAGCGGGTTCCCGAGCCGGTCGTAGATCGTCCCTCGCGCGGCCGGCAGCACGATCGGCTGCTTCGCCTGCGTCTGCGCCATCGCGGCGAGCGACGAAGCCCGGACGGTCTGGATCCATGCCGCCCGCGCGAAGAGGGTGGCGAACGTGAGGAAGATGAGGAAGAGGAGAAGGCGGAGCCGGGAGTTGACGACGCGCGTCTTCAACGGCCGTGTGGTGTGAGGTCGACGTACGACATGCTGCCCGCCGACGCCTGGACCAGGTTGAGCCGGTGCGCCGCCGCCTCGATCCGCGGCGCGGAGTTCGCGGCCGAGAGCGCGGAGGCGAGCGCCTGGTTGTGGGCCGCGATCCGCGCGCGCTCGTCCTCGAGCTTGGAGACGGCGACGTGTGCGCGCAGGACGGCCACGTTCACCGCGACGACGCCGAAGAGGAGGATGGCGAAAAGGGTCATCCAGACGATGTGGCCGCGGACGCGGCGTTGCGTGGGCTTGCGCCGCGAGCGTACGGACGCCGCCGGACGTCGAGTTGGAGATTCAGCCGGGGCCTTGCGGCGCCGCGGTCTCGTCACCGGCTCGGCGACCTCGGCGTGGGCGAACCAGTCGAGCGCTGCCATCAGGCCTCCTCCGCCGCGGTCTTGACGGCGGCGCGCAGCCGAGCCGACGCCGAGCGCGGGTTCGCCGCGAGCTCCGCCGGGCCGGGCCGGATCGGCCGCCGCTGCAACGCACGCAGTTCGGGCTCGTGGCCGCAGACGCAGACGGGGAAGTCGGGCGGGCACGTGCAGCCGCGCTCGCGCTCGCGCAGAAACCGCTTCACGATCCGGTCCTCGAGCGAGTGGAAGGAGATGACGGCGAGGCGGCCGCCCGGGCGCAGCATCTCGAGCGCGGCCGGCAGCGCAGCGGCGAGCGAGTCGAGCTCGTCGTTGACCGCGATCCGGAGCGCCTGGAAGACCCGCTTCGCGGGATGCCCGTCCCCGAACCGCGCGGGGGCCGGAATGGCGGCCTTGATCGTGTCGACGAGCTCGCTGGTGCGCTCGAACGGCTGCTCGCGCCGGCGACGGACGATCGCCCGCGCGATCTGCTTCGCGTACCGCTCCTCGCCGTAGCGCCGGAAGATCGTCACGAGCTCGCGCTCGGTCCAGGTGTTGACGACGTCGGCCGCACTCGCTTCCTGGGTCGGATCCATCCGCATGTCGAGCGGCGCGTCGGCCGCATACGAGAACCCGCGCTCCGGCCGGTCGAGCTGCATCGAGGAGACGCCGAGGTCGAGCAGGATCGCGTCCGCGCGGACGCCGTTCCCGGCCAGCTGCGGCAGCACGACGCCGAAGTCGCCGCGCAGGAGCCGCGCGTTCACCGGGGCGCGCTTCGCGAGCTGCTCGAAGTACGTGCGCGCGGTCGGGTCGCGGTCGATCGCGATCAGCTTCCCCTTGCCGCGCAGCCCGGCGGCGAGGATCGCCGCGTGCCCGCCGGCGCCGAAGGTCGCGTCGATGACCGTCTCGCCGGGCTCGACGGCGAGGCAGGCCCGCACCTCCTCGGCGAGGACGGGGACGTGGTCAGCTTCCCTGGGCTGCAAGACGTTCGGCAACATCCTCAGCACTCCCTTCGACCTCGGCGAGCTCGCGCTGCCAGGCGGCGCGGTCCCAGATCTCGAGGTGGTCGTT
>DATBBK010000109.1:0-13321 GCA_036271035.1 Thermoanaerobaculia bacterium
CGGTCGCGCAGTGCGCCGCCACCTTCACGCCGGCGGCCGCGGCCTCGCGCACGAACGTCTTCACGTCGTCGACGGAGTACAGGTAGGGCTGATCGTCGACCGCGATCTTGATGACCTTCGCGCCAAACGCGACGTTCTCGCGAACCGCCTTGCGGATCTCGTCGGGTGAGTCGGCGTAGAGGTATTCCGGGATGGCGATGTCCGCGCGCTCGGGCGGGATGCCGTGGTACTGGCCGCCGTACGGCCCGATGATGCGGCCCGCGTTGACGACCGTCGGGCCGGGCACCAGGCCGTCCTCGATCGCGCGCCGCAGCGCGGTGTCGGCGTAGTTGCCGGCGTTTCCGACGTCGCGTACCGTGGTGAAGCCGGAGCGCAGCATCTCCCGCGCGTTGGCGACGCCCTCGATGGAGCGGTACGCCGTCGTCTCGATCGCCGTCGCGCCGAGTAGCGCGCGCAGCAGCGCGGGGAGTCCCGCACCCTCCTGCGTCTCGAGATTCAGACAGAGGTGCGTGTGCGCGTCGAAGAAGCCGGGCATCACTGTGCGCTTCGACAGGTCGACGACCACGGCGTTCGGGGGGATCGCCGTCGACGCGGCGGGACCGACCGCGGTGATCTTGCCGCCGTCGACGAGGATGACCTGGTCGCGCGCGGTCGTTCCGGCCGTCGGATCGACGAGCGCGCCCGCGCGGATCGCGGTGACCTGCGCGTGCGCGATGGTGGCGGAGGCGAGGAAGAGGATCGCGAAGCGGAGAGTCTTCATCGTAGCCCTCCGGGCCAGTCGATTTTCTGCGTCATCCTGAGCGCAGCGAAGGATCCCCGAGTCGATTGCCCTCCGAAAGGGATCCCTCGTCCCCCTCGTTGCGCTCGGGGTCCTCGGGATGAAAGGGCGCGCTGCGCGCGCCCAACGTCACTTCTTCGCCGCTTCGACGGGCTTGAGGTCGAACGCTCCGATGCCTTCGCCGAAGAACACGCACTCCGCCGCCTTGTCGCACGCCGTGGTGTGCTTGTAGTCGCCGCCGGGCTGGAAGAGGTACGACCCGGGTCCGAGCCGGAACTCGGGCTTGCCCTCCGGCTGCTGGACCACCGTACCGGAGATGACGACGAGCTTCATGGCGTTCGTGTGGGTATGGAGCGGCGCGGAGAATCCCGCCGGGAACTTGAAGAACGCGCTGAACGCGCCCTTCGTGTGGTCGCCGGAGACGTCGGCGATCTTGACGCCCGGTGCCCCCTTCGGATCCAGGTCCGTCCACTTCAGATCCGCCGCGGGCATCGCGATCGGGTTCTTGGACATCATCCGGGGCGCCGGGGCCTTCGCCGCATCCTGTGCGCCCGCGATGGTCGAGAACGCGAGCGCGAACGCCGCCGCCGACGCGAGACTGTGCTTCACGGTCATGAGATTTCCCTCCTCTTTTTGCCGAAAATTTCGGGAGGAGGGTATCACCGGGAGGGAATTCGTACCGCGCGCTACTCGAGGTTGAACGTCCGGACGATGAGCGCGGCCGCCTGGCCCCGGGTCACGGCAGCGTCGGGACAGAAGAGGAGCGGATCGGCCGAGCAGCCGCCGGTCGCGCCCTCGTCGTAGAGCTGCTCGATCCACTCGACCGCGAACTCGGGAGGCACGCAGGAGACGTCGGCGAAGACGCCGGTGCAGACGGGCGGCGAGTAGTCGCCCCCGTGCTCCGCCTTAAGCAGCCAGACGGACGCCTGGGCGCGGGTGACCGGAGCATTGGGACAGAAGTTGCCGCCGCCGCAGCCCGCGGCGATGGCCTCGCCGACGAGCGCCTCGATCCAGTCCGCCGCGAACGATCCCGGCGGTACGTCGGCGAAGATGCCCGACGCGGGAAACGGCACATAGCTCGGTCCGTGGATCGCCTTCAGCAGCAACACGGCCGCCTGCGCCCGCGTCATCGGCGACTGCCAGCAGAATTGACCGCCGCCGCAGCCCGCCGTGATTCCGTGCGCCGTGACCACCGCGATCGCGGCGTGGAACGGGTTTTCCGGCGGGACGTCGGCGAAGTCCACGAGCACGGTGGCGTCCGCCTCCGGCGAGACGCAGTTCGTGATCGGTTGCTCGACGACCGAAAGACGCATCGCCGTCCCGGGCGCGCCCGCGTCGAAGGTGACCTGACTCGTGCCCTGCCCGCCCGTCAGCGTTCCGCCGAGCAGCGTCCAGTTGTAGCGGCTGCCGCCGTGGTACGCGACCGAGGCGACGAGTCCGGTCGCGCCGACGCGCGCCGTGTCGGGCGCGACGATCACCGGCGCCTGCGTCGTCTCGACCTCGATCGCGATGGCCGCCTGCGCCGTGCAGGCATCCTGGTCGGCATGGAGCTCGAGCTCGTGCGTGCCGGGCGCGAGTGAGTCGAACGAGACGCGCTCCGTGCGGGAGACCGGGGCGCCGTCGAGGATCCACTGCACGCGGTCGTAGCCGGAGCTCGCCGAACGATACGCCGCCTCGGACGTCGTGCAGACCTCGGCCGGCCCGACGATGCCCGCCGTCAGGCCCTGCGTCAGCGTGCGGCTTCGCGTCGAGAACGGGGCGCGAGTGAACGCGAGCCGGTAGCCGCGCCCCGCCAGGTCGATCGAGAGATCGCTGAACGCCGCCACGCCGGAGTTGACGGCGGCAGCGGTCTGCCCGCCGAGAACCGCGCCCGCCGCGCCGGTGGCCGGCACGATCGCGGCGAACACGGTCGCGGGATCGTCACAAGTCACGAGGTTGTCTCCGTCGTCGAGCACGTGGAGGACCGGCTGCGTCGCGAACGCGGAGCCCGGCGCGTCGCAGCTCGCCGGCTGCGTCGCCAGCGCGAGCCGTCGAGGCTCGCAGATCGAGTTGCGGAACACGTAGGCCGTCTGTGCCACGCCGCCGACGAACGTCAGATCGGGCTTGCCGTCCTGATCCATGTCCGCGAGAACGGTCCCGGCGATGATCGTCGGCTTCACCGCCTGATACGTCTCGAACGTGCGGTCCGGGTGGAAGGTCAGGATCTGCGCCGTCTGCGCTCCGGACACCACGAGCTCGGGCCGGCCGTCGCCGTTGACGTCCACGGCGTCCAGGCCGAGAGGATTCCCGGTCGGCGTGAGCGGCGGCTCGGCCGTGAAGGTGCCGTCGCCGAGGCCCCAGTAGATGAAGAGCTGATTGATGCCGTAGAGCGTCACGGCGACGTCGACGTTGCCGTCGCCGTCGAAGTCGCCAGCGGTGATGCGGGTCAGGTCGTTGTACCAGGGACCGTACGTGGCGCCCTGCGTGAATCCGCCGCTCCCATCGTTGCGCATCACGGTGAAGTGGTCGGGGTAGGTGATCGCGATGTCCGGAAAGGTGTCGTTGTCGAAGTCCGCCGCGACGAGCGCGTAACCGCCCAGGCCGCTGTAGCTCGTGGCCGGCGCCAGCGTGCCGTCGCCGTTCCCCAGCGCGACGAGCAGGTCGCCGTTCACCCATGCGAGGTCGAGCTTGCCGTCGCCGTCGAAGTCGGCCGCGGCGAGCCAGCTCGCACTCGAGAAGGGCGCGCCGGCCTGGAAGGTGCCGTCGCCGTTCGAGACGACCATCTGGATGCCGATCAGAGTCGACACCGCGAGGTCGGTGCCGCCGCCCGCAGCGAAGTCTCCGACCGCGACATGGATCGGATCGTCGGCGAGGCCCAGGTCGATCGGCGCCCCGAACACGGCGGCGCCCTGGTTGGGAACGATCCAGGTCGACGTGTTGCCCAGCGTGACGAGGTCCAGGCGTCCCGAGCCCATGAAGTTTCCCGCGGCGGCGATGGGACCCGCGCCGGCGCCCGGGTCGAACGAGGACGGCAGAGAGAACGCGCCGGAGGCATCCGCGAGCATGATCTGGACGTATCCGGCGTTCGAGACGACGGCGAGGTCGTGGGAGCCGCTGCCGTCGAAGTCGGCTCCGACGAGCGTCGAGAGTTGGTCGCCGAAGATCAGGGACGCCTCGGGGCCGAAGGTCCCGTCGCCGTGTCCCGGTAGACGGGTGATCGCTCCGTGCTGCGAGAAGGTGAACGAGATGTCGAGATGGCCGTCGTCGTTGTAGTCCTCGACGATGCCGGTGCTCGGTCCGTACTCGCCGTCGTGAACGACCTGGAGGGTGAAGGTTCCGTCCCCGTTACCGATCAGGACGGCCACGTCGTAGAAGCGGAACATGACGAGGTCGTCGTCGCCGTCGCCGTTGAAATCGCCGGCCGCCAGTGAACCGTACGACACACCCGTCGTCGTGCGCGCGTCCGAGAAGCCGCCCGCACCGTCGTTCAAAAAGACCACGACGCTGTCCGGGAAGACGCTCGCCGCGATGTCCGGGCGGCCGTCCCCGTCGAAATCGCCGACCGCGAGCGCTCCGGCCGCGACCGGGACGACGAGCGGCGGCGCGAGCGTTCCGTCGCCGTTGCCGAGATAGACGAGGGTGCCATTTGCGATGAACGCCGTCACGACAAGGTCCGGGACGCCGTCACCGTTGAAGTCCGCCGTCTTCAGCACGTAGTTGGCCTGCAGGTTCGCGGTGGTGTCGATCGGATCGGCGAAGGTTCCGTTCCCGTTTCCGAGATAGACCGAGACCTTGTTTTCGGTTGCCGTGGCGACGTCGGCGTAGCCGTCTCCGTTGAAATCGGCCGTCACGATCGCGCCCGGTCCCGGCGGCGCCGGACGGCTGACCGGCGGCGCGAGGGACCCGCTGCCGGTTCCCTTCATGAACTCGAGCGTGTCGGCCCCGAGGACCACGACGTCCGGCACGCCGTCGCCGTCGAAATCGGCACTCACGATGCCGGCGGGCGCCGGCGGATACGCGCGGACGGCTCCCTCGAACGACGGTGAGAAACAGCCCAAACACTGCGCCCGGGCGGCGGGCGCGATGCCCAGTCCGAGTGCGCCGGCGAGGAGCGCCCCGATCAGCTTCATGTTCACGGATTCGGCAGTAACGAGTATATGCCCCGGTCCAACGGGCTCAAGTGCTCACCGCCCGCGTGGATCCGTTCTTCTTCTCGCGGGAGGTGGCCGTGCGCCCGATCCAGCCTCGGGCAGTACCCAGGAGTCGATCGGATCGGCCGGCGTTTCATGGAGTTAACGGTCGTGCCCGGGAGGAGGGATCCTCGGGATCCTCGGGATCCTCGGGATCCTCGGGTCCTCGGGTCCTCGGATGGGGATATTCGGACGGGTGTGGCGCGCGCGCTTCGAGTGTCGCGCGGATGCATCCGACGGGGAGGACTATTCGCGAACCGACATATTAGCTACAGCTAATATGTCGTCCGGCAATGAGTCGCGCCTTCGCGCGCTCCCCTACGCCGTCACGATGCCGGGGAACGGAACGTCGGCGTCGTCACCGTCGTCGTCGCCATTGCTCGCGCCGTCGCCGTTGTGAAGCGGCTGGCCGTTCGGCCCGACCTCGACGTGGACCGTCTTCCCTTCGCGCTCCACGTCGGCCCCGTAGCCGACGAGATCGCCGCCCTGAGTGACGGAGTGCGCCTTCCCGATCTTGCCGTCGCCGGCCGCACTGCGGATACCCTCCTGGACGGCGGGGGCGAGATCGTCCCACGCCACTTCCTCCTGAACCGCGATGACGTCGCCGTCGGCGCCGATGAGCACGCCCTTGTCGTGGCCCTCGACCTTGAGGTCCACCTCGTAGATCGGAACGCCCTCCGCCTCGTCCGTCCAGTACGCCACCACGCGCGCGCCCTCGGACTCGCGCTCGGCCGTCTTCTGAACGTCCGCCGGCAGATCCGCCTTTTTCACCTTCCTGGGCGCCGCGAGACAAAACGACGCGACGACGAGCGCCGCGACCGCAATCCCTAAACGCGCGATGAACAGCCGGGCGATGCTCTTCCCCCTCATCGGCTCCTCCTGACTCGGACGGCTCCTCGCGGTCCGAACCAGGCGCCGGACCACCTATCCACCGGTCTCTTCCCTAGCAGCATGCGTGCCGGAATGCGTCTTGCGCGCGTGCCCGCGCCTCATGGGATCACCCGATGCATCGAGGGTTGCGCCGCGCGAGACCGGGCGGTACGGTAGGAATTGCTGGAGCGTTCGCCAGGACGCTCGCGTGGAAGACACGGTTCCGGTGGACCCCACACTCCGCGGGAATCGAACTGGGGTTTTTTTCTGGAGGTATTCATGGAGACCAACAAGACGAAGAACGATCGAAGCACGCTTTCGGCGAGCACGCTGATCGGCGATCCGGTCGTGAACCGCAACGGTGAGAGCCTGGGCAAGATCGAGGATCTGATGATCGAGCCCGAGCTCGGCCGCGTCAGCTACGCGGTGCTCTCGTTCGGCGGATTCCTCGGAGTGGGGAACAAGCTGTTCGCCGTCCCGATGCAGGCGATGCGCCTGTCGCGCGAGGAGAAGAGGTTCGTCCTCGACGTGGACAAGGACCGGCTGAAAAACGCGCCGGGATTCGACAAGGATCATTGGCCGGATTTCGCCGACCCCGCATACGGCACGAAGCTGTACGCGTACTACGGGTACGAGTACCCGGCGGGACACTAGGGTTCCTCCGACGGCCGGATGGCCGTCGTCTCCCGGGAGCGCCCACGGGCGCTCCCTTTTTTTTGACTCGGACTCGGACTCGGACCTCTAGCGGTCCGCTTCGCGGACCGTGAACATGAGAGGGGAAGTCGCAAGCGAAACCTCTCCCTCAAAACACAGGCTCACGAATCGCAACAGATCCTAATCAGGGATCTGCCTCGTGCCATAGTCCCCCCATGTCACGGCAACCCCGCGAGTCGGGGCACTCGCGGGTCTCACCCGGCGCGGGCCGCTGGGTGCTCGCCGCGGCGGTCCTCGGCTCGAGTCTCTCCTTCATCGACGGCGCGGTGGTCAGCGTCGCGCTGCCGATCCTCCAGAGGGAGCTCGGCGCGAGCGTCTCGAGCGCGCAGTGGATCGTCGAGGCGTATCAGCTCTTCCTCTCGTCGCTCGTCCTGCTCGGTGGCTCGCTCGCGGATCGCTTCGGCCGGCGCCGGGTCTTCGTCGTCGGCACGGCCATCTTCGCGGCGGCGTCGCTCGCGTGCGGGCTCGCGCCGAACGTGCGCCTCCTGATCGTCGCGCGCGCGCTCCAGGGCCTCGGCGGGTCGCTGCTCGTGCCGGCGAGCCTCGCGATGCTCGGCGCCGCGTTCCCCGAGTCCGAGCGCGGCCGCGCCGTCGGCACGTGGTCCGCGCTCACCGCGATCGCGACGGCGATCGGTCCCGCGCTCGGCGGATGGCTCGTGCAGGCGATCTCGTGGCGCGCCATATTCCTCATCAACCTGCCGATCGCCGCGGTGGTCGCGTGGATCGCGATGCGCAAGGTGAAGGAGACGCGGAATCCTTCGGCCGGCGGCCTCGACATCGCCGGCGGCCTCCTGGCGACACTCGGGTTCGGCGCGCTCGTGTTCGGGCTGATCGAGGCGCCGCAGGCCGGCTGGGCGCATCCCCGCGCGTGGGCGCCGACGGCCGCCGGCGTCGTGCTGCTCGCCGCGTTCGTCGTGGTGGAGTGGCGCTCGAAGCACCCGATGGTCCCGCTCGGGCTCTTCAAGAGCCGGACCTTCTCGGCCGTGAACGTCCTCACGCTCTTCATGTACGCCGCGCTCGCGGCGCTCTTCTTCTTCCTGCCGTTCTGGCTGATCCAGTCGCACGGCTACACGCCCGCGGCGTCCGGCGCGTCGCTGTTGCCTCTCGTCGTCGTCATGGCGTCGCTGTCGAAGCTCTCGGGCAAGATGGCGGTCCGGATCGGTCCGCGCGTCTTTCTGACCGCGGGGCCGTTCATCGCCGCCGTGGGATTCCTGCTGTTCGCCATCCTGCCCGACGGCTCGTACGCCGTCTCGGTGCTGCCCGCGATGCTGGTCCTCGGCGCCGGGCTCGGCATCGCCGTCGCGCCGCTCACCGCGACCGTGCTCAACTCGGTGGACCGCCGGAGTCAGGGCACGGCCTCGGGGATTAACAACGCGATCGCGCGAGTGGCGGGCCTGCTCGCGATCGCCGTGCTCGGGATCGTCGCGACGGGCGTCTTCGACCGCAGGCTCGACGCGCAGCTGCGCGCCGCCCGGATTCCGGAGGCCACCCGGCAGCAGCTCATCTCTGAGCGCGGCAAGCTCGGCGCGCTGCAGCCGCCGAAGGGCACGCCGGAGGATCAGGCGCGGGCGATCACGGGCGCGGTCGCGTCGTCTCTGGACCGCGCGTTCCGGATGCTCGCCCTCGGCTGCTGCGGGCTCGGCGTGCTGTCGGCGGCGGGCGGCCTGATCGGCATCCGACCCGGCGCCCGGACCACGGGCGGCCGAAAAGGGGCCTGACCCGCCGTCCTTTCGCCTCGTCTCCTCACGCGCGGGGTATACAGTCGGCGCGACAGGAGGCCGCCATGCAGGAGACCAAGCCGGCTCGCGAGTCCCAGTCCACGCCCTGGGACGCCTGCGACGACACACCCGCGGTGACGGTTCGCGTCGGCTCGCCTCGCGTGCGGCCGCACGTCGTGCCGGTGTCGGGCAAGGAGGGACGCCTCGCGAAGGAGGACCTCGTCACGAGCTTCATCGTCGTGTGGCAGCCGAACCCGCCGCCGCCGCCGCTGTGGATCCGCTTTCTGAAAGAGGCGCCGTTCGGGACGCAGCTCGTCCGCGCGCACGACCTGCACTGGGATGGCAAGTACCTTTCGATCGAGCTCGTCAACGAGTCGGACATCGACGGCTACGCCGCCGAGATCGGCAGCTGGGTCGAATACGCGAACGCCGCGCTCGTGCGCTGCGAGAGGTCGCCCGCCGCGGTCGCGCAGAAGGACGCGGAGAAGCGCGCCGCGGAGATCGAGAACCGGCTGCGGCGCGGGTGACGCGCCCGACCCACGTCTGATTCACCCCTGACGCGGAAGGATCCGCGAACGGCGCCTACTTCGGCGCGACCGTGTTGTGCATCTCCTCGTCGTAGGCGACCTTTATGAGCGCCTCCGACGCGCCGTCGAAGAATTCGAGCTGGTCCTTGTCGGTGCCGGCGAACCGCACGCGGAACGGCGAGAGGTCCACGCCATTCCGCACGTCGGCCAGCGGCGGCGTCTCGGTGATCGCGGTCAGCTTCTCGAGCTGTGCGTGCACCTGGTTCACCGCGCTCTGCAGGTACTCGCGCTCGAGCGCGACGAAGCCTTGGCGAGAGATTGGAGAATTCTTCGACGGGCGGCGGGCTCCGCCAGAGGTCAGCCGGCGGCGAGGCCCTCGAGCGGCATCGCCCGGCGCCGCTCGCCCGTCGCGTCGAAGATCGCCGACGCGACCGCCGGCGCGAGGCCGACGATCGGCGCCTCACCCGCTCCCGCCGGCGGCAGGTCCTTCCGATCCAGCAGCACGACCTCGATCGCGGGCAGGTCGGTGAAGCGCGGCAGCCGGTACTGCGAGAAGTGCGGGTTCAAGATCCGTCCCTTGTCGAAGCGGATCGCCTCGAACAGCGCGCCGCCGATTCCCTGCACGAGCGCGCCCTCGACCTGGTTTCTGAGGCCGCCCGGATTCACGATCGCGCCGCACTCGAACGCCGCCGCGACGCGGCGGATCCGCACGCGCTTCTCCTTCGCGTCCGCCTCGACCTCGGCGCAGACCGCGATGTTCCCGCCCTTCTCGAACCCGCCGGCGATTCCGAAGCCGCGACCCGCCGACTTCTCGCGCTTCGCCCAGCCGAACCTGTCGGCCGCGGCCTGGAACACGGCCTTGAGCCGCGCGTCGGAGAGGTTCTTCAGACGGAACGCGAGCGGGTCCATCCCGAGCTCACGCGCGAGCTCGTCCATGTGACTCTCGCGCGCGAAGTGATTCGCCGTCGCGGCGAGGGCGCGATACGAGCCCTGGCGCAGCGGCGACTTGACCGGGTGGAACTGGATCGTCTGGTTCGGGACGTCGTACGGCGTCCCGATGCCCGCGGGACCCGAGTTGTAGTTGTGGAACTCCCACGCGACGAGCGTTCCGTCCTTGCGGGCGCCGCTCCGCACCTCGATGAGCCCGCCGGGGCGCAGGTACGCCCACGTGAACTCCTCCTCGCGCGTCCAGACGACACGCACCGGCTTTCCCGCGCCCTTCGCGAGCCGTGCCGCCTCGACCGCGGCGTCGCCGGTGTGCTTGCCGCCATACGCGGAGCCCGTGTCGGGCACCATCACGCGCGCCTTCTCGGTCGGGATGCGAAACGCGGCCGCGAGCTCGTCGCGCACGGCGAACGGCCGCTGCGTGCCGGTCCAGACGGTGACCCTGTCGCCCGTCCATTCCGCCACGGCCGCGCGCGGCTCGAGCGGCGCGTGCGCGATGTACTGGACCGTGTAGCTCTGCGTCAGCTTCACGTCGGCCGAGCCGAGCGCCTGTTCGACGTCGCCGGTGACGCGAGGCTCCGCGCGCTCTCCCGTCTCCGCGTTCTTCTTGAAGAACTCGAAGATCGTCGCGTTCGACGGCTGCCCGGAGGCCTCGCTCCATTTCGCGCCCTCGGCGAGCGCCGCGACCGCCTTCCCGGCCGTGTGCGCGTCCGGCGCCACGACTCCCACGAACTCGCCGTCGCGCACCACCTTCACGCCTGGCAGCGCCTGCGCCTTCGAGGCGTCGAGCGACTCGAGCTTCGCCTCGAGCTGCGGCGCGCGGAGGATCTTGCCGAACAGCAACCCGGGACGCGTCATGTCGGACGCGTACCGGTGCGAGCCCGTGACGAAGTCCCGTCCGTCGGCCTTCGGAACGGCGGTGCCCGCGACCTTCCAGCTCGACGGCGGCGCGACGGGCGCCGTCGAGAGGTCGTCGGGCAGTGTCTTCAGGATCTTCTCGCCGAGCGTCAGCTCGCCGTACGTCGCGGTGCGCTTGAACTGGGTGTCGACGACCTTGCCGTCCGCGGCGACGAGCTTCGCCCGCGGGATCTGCCAGCGCGACGCCGCGATGCCCACCAGCGCCTCGCGCGCGACGGCGGCGACGGCGCGCAGCTGCGGCCCCATCGTGGGAGTCGTGCGGCTGCCGAAAGTGCCCGCGTCCCAGGGAACGAGGTCGGTGTCGCCCATGACCATCCGGATCGACGGCACGCCGACGCGCAGCTCCTCGGCGACCTGCTGCGCGAGCGACGTGCGGATGTTCTGCCCCATCTCGACCTTGCCCGTGAAGACGGTGACGATGCCGTCCTTGTCGATGTGGATCCACGCCGAGAGGTCCTTCGGAAGCTCCTGCGACTGTCGGGCGGACGCTCGGCCGGACTCCTGCGCGAACGCGTCGCGCGGCGCCGCCGCGGCGATGGCAATGCCGCCGCCGAAGAGAGCGAGAAAGCGGCGGCGGTCGAGGTCGAACCAGTGGAGCGAGGGAACGGAGTGTTGCTCTTCCTCCCTCTCCAACCGCGTGCGGAGCGAGAGCGTCGGGGTGAGGGGACTCTTCCGCGCGTTCACTTCTGCGCTCCGCCCTTCCTCGCCGCGATCTGCACCGCCTGGAGGATCCGCGAGTACGTGCCGCAACGGCAGACGTTGCGCGCGAGCGTGCCCGCGACGTCGTCGGCGCTCGGGCTGGCGTTCGCCTGCAGCAGCGCGACGGATGCGACGATCATCCCGGACGTGCAGTAGCCGCACTGGAACGCCTCGGCCTCGAGGAACGCCTCCTGCACGGGATGCAGCCGTCCGTTCTGCGCGAGACCCTCGATCGTGACGATCTTCTTGCCCACCGCCTCGGAGACCGGCGTCTGGCAGGACGCCACGGCCTGCCCGTCGAGGAGCACCGTGCACGCGCCGCACTGCCCCTCGCCGCAGCCGTACTTCGTGCCGGTCAGGTCGAGGCGGTTGCGGAGGACCGAAAGGAGCGGCTCGTCGGCGAGCGCGTCCACCTTTCGCGGCTTGCCGTTGACGGTGAGCGAGACGGAAGGCATGCCGGGACGATTCTATGCAATGGGAGGGCCGGGACGGCGACTCGCGGTCGCAGGGGCAGCACAAGCCCTCAGCCGAAGTCCGGGGACTCCTTCTTCCTGCCGCCGGCCCGACGCAGCATCTCCCGCGCCCAACCCTTCCACGCCTCCGACATCTGCGGCACCTCGATGAGGCGCCCGCACTCCCCGCGGTCGCGCGTGTAGATGCGGAACACATCGCGCACCGAGAGGTCGTGGTCCGGCCGCGAAACGACCTCGATCGCGTCGCCGGCGCCGATGTTGCCCTCCTCGACGATCCGCAGGTACGCGCCCGGACGCAGCGCCTCCGTGAAGCGGACGATGAACTTCGGATCGTTCATCCGCGCGCCCAGCCGCCAGCAGGGAACGCGCGGCTCGGAGATCTCGAAGACCGCCGACCCGATCGCCCATCGCTCGCCGACGAGCGAATCGTTGACCTCGATGCCTTCGGTCGTCAGGTTCTCGCCGAACTCGGCGAACGCGAAGGGCCGTCCTTCGCGCGACTCCCACCAGCGCGCGTCCTCGACGGCATAGGCGTAGACCGCCTTGTCCGGACCACCGTGCGCCTGCCGGTCGGCCTGGTCGTCGCCCGCGAGGTTCACGCCGCGCACCGCGACGCGGCCTTCGACCGGCGACTTCCAGATCGCGCTGCGCGCCGGACGGCCGTGGTAGTCGAACTCGCGCGGCCGGCCGACGCTGACGGCGAGGACGCGGGGCGGCATCGCCGCGATTCTAGTGCGGTCTACCTGGCGCCCTTCGACCCGCCGACGGGTTTCAGATCGAACGGTCCGTCGCTCTCGACGAAGAGCACGCAGTCCGACGCCGCGTCGCACGCCGTGACGTGCCTGTAGGGGTCGCCGGGCTGCAACATGTACGAGCCCGGACCGAGTCGGACCTGCGTCTTTCCCTCCGGCGTCTGGAGGTACGTTCCGGACACGAAGATCACCCGCATCGCGTGCGTGTGGGTGTGCAAAGGCGTCTTGAAGCCGGCGGGCAGCTTGAGGTACGCGCCGTAGGCGCCCTTCGTGTGGTCTCCCCACAGATCGACGATCTTCACGCCGGGGGCGCCCTTCGGGTCGAGGTCGGCCCACTTCAGATCCGCGGCCGGCGTGAAGGTGGGCGTACTCGTGGATCGCGCGGTCGCGCTCGACTGCGCGTACAGCATGGATGCGAGAACGAACGGAGCAGCCAGCAGGACGATGGAGCGTTTCAATTCGGCCTCCTTGCGGTTTGAACTGAACTTCGCGTCCAGACTATCGCCGCTGACTCCTAATTCGAAGTGGACGCGACCGGCCAGTGAAGCCCGAGCGCCTTCGAAAGGAAGACCGCCATCTGGCCGCGCGTGAGCGGCGCGTCGGGACAGAAGTTGCCGCCGCCGCAGCCCGCCGTGATGCCGGACGCCGCCAGCGCCTCGACGAACTGGAAGAACGGATGATTCGTCGGAACGTCGTTGAACGTCGCCGTCCCCGGCGCCGGGCTGACCTGCAGGTGGTAGTAGACGCGGACGCCGCCC
>DATBBK010000110.1:0-2653 GCA_036271035.1 Thermoanaerobaculia bacterium
AAGGTCGACGAGATCATCGCGAAGATCGAGCCGAAGGTCGCGCCGCTCCCGATCACGCCGCTCAAGAAGATCCTGCCGAAGGAGGCACCGCCTCCGCCGCCGAGCTTCCAGGACACCCAGCGAGCGAGCCTGCGGCCCACGATGTCGCGGCTTCCGGTCCCGGCGTCCTCCGATCTCGCGGATCCGTTCGACGTCACTTCGCTGGCGTTCGAGCCCGGCGAGGATTCGGGCAAGGGCGCCCACATGGAGGGGCCGTTCGACTCGGTGCCCACGCGCGACATGTTCTTCCCGGCGCCCTCGACGAAGAAGTCGAGCGCGCCCCCTCCGGCCGCCGAGACGCCGGTCGCCGCCGCGGCGCCGCCGCCGATCGGGGCCGTGCCCGTCGCGGCCGGGCCGGTCGCCGCGGCGCCCGAGGCCCCGGCGCCCTCACGCGACGAGGACCTCGAGGAGACGCAGTCGATCCGCACGCCGGCGACCTCGCCGCCCGCCGTGAGCGACTCCGACATGTTCGCAGCCCCGCCGCCGGCGGAGCCGGATCTGCCGGAGCCTCCGGCGCTCTTCATCGCACCGGCCGCGGCCGCGCGCGCGGGGGAGGTCGAGGTCGAGGCGGGCGATCCGCATCCGCCGTCCAGACCGTCCCTCGAGCCGCGCGAGTTCCCGCCCCCGTACGAGGAGTCGTCTCCGACGCCTCCGGCCGCCGAGTCCGTCCTCGCCTCCGCCGCGGACGCGCCGCAGGCCGAGCCGTCGGCCGACGAGGCGAGCGTCGCGAGGCTCGCCGAGGAGCCGACGGGCCCCGCGGACGCCACGGCGCCGACCGGGCGCGCCCTCGCGGATCTCTACTACGCCCAGGGCCACTACGCGGAGGCGCTGCAGATCTACGACGACCTCGTCACGCGCCATCCGTTCGACGCGGACCTGCAGCGGATGCGCCGCGACGCCGAGGCCAGACTCCTTCCGGCGGCCTCCTCTCCGTCCGCCGCGTCGGCCGATCCCGGCCTCGAGCGCCGGCTCGCCCGCGTGAGGACGCTCAAGAGGTGGCTGGGCCGGATCCAGGGCCCGCCCTCCGCCCCCGGTCCGTGACATCATCCCGATTCGCATGAACGTCTTTCAGGACACACTGCGCCGGATCGCGGAGCGCGTGGAGGGGACGCGGGCCGTGTCGCTCGTCGGGACGGATGGGATCGCGATCGACTCCTACGTCAGCGCCGAGGGGCTGCCGATGGACTCGCTGGCCGCGGAGAGCGGCTCGCTGGTGAAGGCGGCGCGTGCGGCCCGCGCGCTGGCCGAGCACGGCCCGATCCAACAGCTCACGGTCGCGTCGGACCGCGCGGCGACGATTCTGTGCCGCGTGACCGAGGAGTATTATCTCGTCCTTCTGCTCGCCCGCGATGGCAACTTCGGCCGGGGACGGTTCGAGCTGCACAAGGCCGCGGTCGCGCTCGAGAAGGAGCTGCTGTAGGCCATGTTCTCGCTGAAAGAGATTCGCGAGCTCATCGACCTCGTGGCCGACCGCGGGCTCGGCGGGCTCGAGATCGAGCGCTCGGGTTTCCGGCTGCGCATCGACGGGGTCCGTCCTGCGGCCGCAGAGATCCCCGTGGTCGCGACCCTGCCGGCCGCCTCGCAGCCCGTCGCCGGGGCCGCGCCGCGTCCGGTCGCCGCTCCCGCCGAGGAGCCGGAGGCCGCGGCGGACGAGAACGTCCACGTGATCACGTCGCCGATCGTGGGAACGTTCTACCGCTCGCCGTCGCCCGAGTCCGATCCGTTCGCGCAGGTCGGCGAGCGCATCTCGAAGGGCAAGATCCTCTGCATCATCGAGTCGATGAAGCTGATGAACGAGATCGAGTCGGACGTCGAGGGCGAGGTCCTCGCCGTGTACCCGCGCAACGGCCAGCCCGTCGAGTACGGCGAGAAGCTCTTCGCGATCCGGCTCGCGGCCTGAGCCGCCGGGGCCGGCCGACCCCATGTTCCGAAAAATCCTCATCGCCAACCGCGGCGAAATCGCGCTTCGGATCATCTCGGCCTGCCGTGAGCTCGGCATCCGCACCGTCGCCATCTACAGCGAGGCGGACCGCGACGCGCTGCACGTCCGCTACGCCGACGAGGACGTGTGCGTCGGCCCCTATCCGTCCTCCGCGTCCTACCTGAACATCTCCGCGATCGTGTCGGCGGCCGAGATCACCGAGGCCGACGCGATCCACCCCGGCTACGGGTTCCTCTCGGAGAACGCCTACTTCGCCGAGATCCTGCACGACTGCAACATCACCTTCATCGGGCCCTCGCCAGACTCGATCCGCAGGATGGGCGACAAGTCGCTCGCGCGCAAGACAGTCGCGGCGGCGGGCGTGCCGACGGTGCCGGGCTCTCCGGGCCCCCTCGAGTCGGTCGACGACGCGATCGCGTTCGCGAAGCGCGCCGGCTATCCCGTGATCCTCAAGGCGTCGGCAGGCGGTGGCGGGCGCGGCATGCGCGTCGCGCGCGACGAGCGGGAGCTCGCCGGGGCGTACGACACGGCCCGCGCGGAAGCGGAGAAGGCGTTCGGCAACGCGGAGGTCTACCTCGAGAAGTACCTCGACGGCCCGCGGCACGTCGAGTTCCAGGTCTTCGGCGACGGCCACGGCAACCTGCGCCACCTCGGCGAGCGCGAGTGCTCGAT
>DATBBK010000111.1:0-11403 GCA_036271035.1 Thermoanaerobaculia bacterium
TCGTCTTGCCCGTCCCGGAGAGGCCGAAGAGGAGAAATCCGACGTCGCGAAGCTGCCCGTCCGGTCCCGTCACGCGCAGGATCTTCGAGCCCGCATGGAGGCCGAGGCCGCCGCGGCGTTTGATCCAGTACATCGCCTGCCGCAGCATCGACTTCTTCGCCTCGCCGGGGTAGTCGGTGCCCATGATGTAGGTGTAGCCCTGGTTGACGTCGAGGAAGATCAGCGTCTCCTTCCAGTCGGGCACGTACACCGACACGAAGTCCGGCTCGTGCGTGGAATCCGACGGGAAGAGCATGTTGTGCCACATGTACGCGATCCGCGCGTACTCCTTCGGCACGAACAGCCGGCAGTGGATCGGCACGTCCGGGCTGATGCCCATGCGGCGGTCGACCTGGATCAGGTCCATGTCCGCGAGCGCGTCCTGGACTTTGCGGATCTGCTCCATCGCGCGAGCGCCGTCGATCGACTGCTGCATGACGCCGATTTCGACGCCGTCGCCGACGACGTAGGTCTTCTTTGCCGAGCGGTTCTTGATTCGCGTCGCGTAGACGGGGGAGCCGTACTCGGTGGTCGTCTCGCCGGACTTCGCCAGCGCGCGGAGCTCGTCTCCGGAGAGGTCCTTGAGGATCGAGCGGGCGCGAATCGTTCTGGGATGCAGCGTCTCGACAGTGCTCATGTCAGCAAGTCCTTCATAGACAGAAGTTACAAACGGTGTTGTGGGAAGCAGTATTTATACCAGATCCCGGAACCGAGGGTCGAAAAGGGGCCGATGCCGGACGGGGGCCGGAGGCCGCAAGAGGTTCTCGGGCAAGGAATTGCCGGGATGGCGGCGGGACCGCGTGCCCCGGCTCTCTCGCCCCGGCCATCCCGTTTCGCTCGTCAGGGACCGTCCAGCCCGATCTCACCGGCGATGGGCTTGAGCGCCTCGATGAGAAACGTCACGTGCTCCTCGAGCGGCACGCCGACGGCCTCCGCGCCGCCGTAGACGTACGAGCGGTCCACCGACCGCGCGAACGCCTTGTCCTTGAGCCGCTTCAGGACCGACGACGCGGGCAGGTCGGCGATGTTCTTCGTCGGCCGGACCTTCACGCAGGCGCCGATGAAGCCGACGAGCTCGTCGCAGGCATAGATTGCCTTCTTCATCGGCGTATCGCGCGGGATCTTCATGTAGTCGGCGTGCGACTCGATCGTCGACACCATCTCCTCGGAGTAGCCGCGCTCGCGCAGGATGCGGCCCCCGACGTGCAGGTGGGTGTCCTCGGTCGGGTTCTGCTCGTAGTCGAAATCGTGGAGCATGCCTACGACGCCCCAGCGCTCGATCTCGGCGTCGTCCGCGACGCCGGCCCGCCGCGCGCATGCCCGCATCGCCTCCTCGACGGCGCGCCCGTGCTTGCGCAGGGCGTCGGATTTCGTGAACTCGAAGAGAAGCTCGCGCGCCTCGTCGCGGGTGGGCCAGCGTCCGCTATTCATGAAACCAATTCTATTTCGCCGCACTCGCCATTTCAGGATGCCGTGCTCGGGGTCAGTCCTTTGTTTTTCGGAGCGACGACGCGAAGGCGATAGATCTCAACTCGTTCTGAGCTCCGAAAAATGGAGGGCTGACCCCATCGAAGCGCGCAGGCCCGACTTGCGGGGTGGTGCGTTCCACAAGCGACTTAGCGGCCGCGGGACTTGCGGGTCCGTCCTCCGACTCACCATGTCGACCTGGGCAGTAATGCGCACTGCACTCGAATCTGTGCATCTCGCCGGGATTTCGGCCGCCGAACGCCCAAATCCACGCCCCGATTCCGCACGACCGTCGCTCAAACCGCGCCCTCCGCTAAGTGGCTCGCTCCATTGGACTGCTTGGTGCACACGAAAATGTGCATGATTGGCAGATTTTTGACATCAGTCTTCAGTTTTATCGTTGCATCTGCCCAAAATGACTCTAGAATCGCGCATCACAGTCAGGAAATAGGAGGCGGCATGGCGAAGGCGAAGGTCCTCAAATTCGACGCGGCGGGCCCGGGTCTGTCCAAGACCGAGATCCTCAAGGTGTGCGAGGCGGAGAACGTCCGCTTCATGCGCCTGCAGTTCACCGACATCTTCGGCGTGATCAAGAACGTCGAGCTGCCGAGCTCGCAGTTCGGCAAGGCGCTCGACGGCGAGATCCAGTTCGACGGCTCCTCGATCGAAGGCTTCACGCGGATCGAGGAATCGGACATGAACCTCGTTCCGGATCTGAACTCCTTCGCCATCTATCCCTGGGCGCACCGCAACGGCGAGAAGGTCGGCCGCCTGATCTGCGACGTCTACACGCCCGACGGAAATCCGTTCGCCGGCTGTCCGCGCATGAGCCTGCGCAAGCAGATGGACAAGGCGTCGGCGCTCGGCTACACGATGGTGACGGGCCCGGAGGCCGAGTTCTTCCTCTTCCGCCGCGACGCCAACGGAGTCCCGATCATCGACACGCACGACGAGGGCGCGTACTTCGACCTGACGCCCGTGGACCGGGGCGAGGAGGCGCGGCGCGACATCGTGCTCGCGCTCGAGCAGATGGGCTTCGAGGTGGAGGCCGCCCACCACGAGGTCGCCGCCGGACAGCACGAGATCGACTTCAAGTACGCCGACGCGATCACCACCGCCGACCGCGTCTCGACCTTCCGCTTCGTCGTCAAGAAGGTCGCGCTTGACCACGGGCTCCACGCCACGTTCATGCCCAAGCCGATCTACGGCATCAACGGATCGGGCATGCACGTCCACCAGTCGTTCCTCGACAGCAAGGGCGTCAACGTCTTCTACGACGCGAAGGCCAAGTACCAGCTGTCGAAGACCGCGCTGAACTACACCGGCGGCATCCTGCGCCACGCGCGCGGGTTCGCCGCGATCACCAACCCGCTCGTCAATTCCTACAAGCGGCTCGTGCCCGGTTACGAGGCGCCGATCAACGTCGCCTGGTCGATGCGCAACCGCTCGCCGCTCGTGCGCGTGCCGGCGCGACGCGGCATGGGCACCCGCATCGAGGTCCGGATGCCGGACCCGTCCTGCAATCCGTATCTGGCCTTCGGGGTGATGCTCGCGTCCGGCCTCGACGGCGTGAAGAACCGGATGGATCCGGGCGAGCCGGTCGACAAGAACATCTTCAAGATGAGCGAGCGCGAGAAGCGGCGCCTGCGCATCGACCAGCTCCCGGCGAACCTCTCGGAGGCGTGCGACAGCCTCGAGAAGGACACGGTCGTCACGGACGCGCTCGGCGAGCACATCCTCACGCACTACCTGGAGGCCAAGCGCGGCGAGTGGGCCGAGTACATCTCGCGCGTGCAGCCGTGGGAGACGGAGAAGTACCTCGAGACGTACTGAGGAATCGGGCGCGAGCCCGGGTTGCTGATTCGAACGGAATAAGGCCCAGAGCGATCTGGGCCTTATTTTATTAGGCTCAATAGTCAGGCTACACTCCGGCCGATGGGTGGTCTCTCGAAGCGGTTTCTGGAGCGTCTCCGGGACGGCCGGCCTCTCGTCCTCGACGCGGCGATGGGGACGGAGCTGCAGCGGCGCGACGCCGACACGCGCCTGCCGCTCTGGAGCGCGGGACCGCTGCTCCGCGACCCGGAGCTCGTCGAGGCGATCCACGGGGACGAGGCGGCGGCCGGCGCCGATGTCCTGACCGCGAACACGTTCCGGACCCACGCGCGGTCGGTCCGCGCCGGCGGGTCCGGGGCGGATGCCGCGGCGCTGACCGCTCGCGCCGTCGGGCTCGCGCATCGGGCGGCCGCGATGCCGCGCCGGGAGATCTTCGTCGCGGGCTCGCTCTCGCCGCTCGAGGACTGTTACCGGCCGGACCTCGCGCCGGACGACGCGACGCTCGAGACTGAGCACGCCGCGCAGGCCCGCGAGCTGGCGGCGGCGGGTGCGGATCTCATCCTCGCCGAGACGCACAACTCGATCCGCGAGGCGGCGGCGGCGCTGCTCGCGGCGAAGGCGACGGGGCTGCCGGTCGCGGTGTCGCTCGTGACCGATGGTAAGGGAAGGCTCCTGTCCGGAGAGACGATCGAGGACGCGGCGGCGCGGCTCGTTCCGCTCGGGCCCGACGCGATTGGGATCAACTGCGTGCCCGCGGCGCGAGTCCTCTTCGAGCTGGACCGCCTGAAGGGCGCGGCGGGCAGCACGCCGCTCCTCGCGTACGGCAATCTGGGGCTCCCGCAGGACGAGAAGGGCTGGGAGTTCTCGGAGGAGCTGGCGCCCGAGGCGTACGCGGAGGAGGCCGCGCGGTGGCTCGCGCTCGGCGCGCGCATCGTCGGCGGCTGCTGCGGCACGACGCCGGATCACACGCGGGCGGTGAGAGCGCTGATCGACGGAATGAACGAAGACGCCTCAAAGTCCCAAGGCTCGGCACCGCGGCCGAGCGCATTCTTCCGTTCATCGTCATCCTGAGGACGCTTCCAATCGCCGTCATCCTGAGGAGCGAAGGGACGAAGGATCCCCGGATTGCCAGCCGACGATGCCGTCGCTTCGAATCGGGCATCCTTCGCTGCGCTCAGGATGACGACTGAGTCACGCGATCAGCATCGCGTCCCCGAACGAATAGAACAGGTACCCCTCCCGCTTCGCCTCCTCGTAGGCCGCGAGCGCGCGCTCGCGCCCGACAAACGCCGACACGAGCATGAGCAGCGTCGAGCGGGGCAGGTGGAAATTCGTCAGCAGCGCGTCGATCGCGCGGAACTCGAAACCCGGCGTGATGAAGAGGTCCGTTCCGAATCGGACGTCCTCCCCGTCCGGATCGTTCCGGCGGGCCAGCGCCTCGAGCGAGCGCGTCACGGTCGTGCCTACCGCGACGACGCGGCGGCCCTCCGCGCGAGCCCGCGCGACCGCCGCGCGTGTCGCCGCCGGAACGGCGACCTCCTCCGCGCCGAGCTCGTGGGCCTCCGTGTCGTCCGCCGTGACCGGCTTGAACGTCCCGGGTCCGACGGCGAGCGTGAGATCCGCGATCTCGACGCCGCGGCGATCGAGGTCGGCAATGATCTCCGGGGTGAAGTGCAGCCCCGCCGTCGGCGCCGCGACGGCGAGCGGCTCGCGCGCAAACACCGTCTGGTACGCCTCGCGGTCCTCGGCGCGGTCGGGGGCGCCGGGCTCGCGGCGGATGTACGGCGGCAGGGGAGTCCGGCCGATCCGCTCGAGGATCGCGGCGTCGAGCGGACGGTCGAAGCGGACGACCCGCGTTCCGTCCGCGCGGACCTCCTCGACGCGCGCGGAGAGGCCCTCCTCCAGGCGCGCGCTGAATCCGGTCTTCGCCCGCCGGCCCGGTTTCGCGAGGCAGCGCCACAGCGCGCCGGAGGCGTCCTCGCGGGCGAGCAGGAAGAGCTCGACGACGCGGTCCTCACGGTCGCGCCCGAAGAGCCGCGCGGGCCGCACGCGGACGTCGTTGCGCACGAGGAGATCGCCGGCGCGCAAGAGCTCGGGCAGCTCCACGAAGCGGTGGTGTTCGATCGAGCTCGTCGAGCGGCCGAGAACGAGCAGCCTGGACGTGCCGCGCGGGCGCGCCTGCTGCGCGATGCGATCCGCGGGCAGGTCGTAGTCGAAGAGGTCGACGCGCATTCGGGCGGAAGCGTACCCGCGACCGGGCGTCACCGAAAGTAACAGTCCCGAGGATGGGCTCGCGACGGATCGGAAGGCCGCCGTCTCCATTCGCATGGCGCCACGGCACTTATCGCGCTCTCCGCGGCGTGGCACGCCCGTTGCCCTTCCATGGGGCAGGTGAAAACGATGAATCACGGCTGGAGTTGGTCTCTCAGAATGGTGCTGGCTCTCGCGGTGGCCGCGGGGCTCTGGGTCGGGGCCGCGGCGATCGCGCTGGGCGCGCTGCAGCAGCGGATCCTCGCCGAAGCGCCCGCCGCGTCGACCGCATCCGCTTCGCCCCGCTGACGAACGTCGCGGCGAGGGTCCTCCGGTGCCCTCCCGCCGGCGGGCCCGCTCCGCAGTCCTGAAATAACCTGCGTCCGTGGCGTCGGACTATCCGCCCGGGCGCGGGCGCGTGCGCGTGGAGGCCGCGGGCATCGAGATCGAGGGCGTCTCGATCGCGGGCCACGAGTCCTTCTACAAGGTGCCTGCGTTCCGCACGCTGCTCGAGTTCGGCCGTGCGCCGGAGGACGTCGTCGGCTATGCGAACGTCTGCGTCACGCACGGCCACCTCGACCACATGGCCGGCTTCGCACACCACGCGTCGCGGCGGCGCCTCGGCGGGCTGCCGCCGGCGCGCGTGTTCGTGCCGGCCGAGGCCGCGGCCGACGCAACCGCCTGGCTCGCGGCATCCGAACGGCTCGAGAACGTCGACTACGGCGTCGACGTCGTCGCGGCGTCGCCGGGCGACCGCGTCCGTCTCCGCAACGACCTCGAGCTGCGCGTGCTGCCGGGGCGGCATCGCGTGCCGACCGTCGGCTATCTGTTCTCGGAGGTGCGACACAAGCTGTTGTCGGAGCTCGAGGGCCTGCCCGGATCCGAGATCGCGGAGCGGCGCGCACGCGGCGAGACCGTCACGCGCCGCGAGGAGATCCCCCTGCTCGCCTATCCCGGCGACTGCTCGCCGGATGTGTTCGACGCCGCGCCGGAGCTCTTCGAGGCGCGCGTGCTCCTGATCGAGTGCTCGTTCGTGCTGCCGGAGGACGCGGAGCGCTCGCGCGAGTACGCGCACATCCACCTGAACGACCTGATCGCGCGCGCGTCGCTCTTCCGCAACGAGGCCATCGTGCTGACGCACTTCTCGCAACGCTACCGGCCGGAGCAGATCCGGACCGCGGTCATGAGCGTGCCGGAGGAGCTCCGGCACAGGGTCATTCTTTTCTTGCCGGACTAGACTGGGCTCAGCTTACGAGCCGCACATGAATCCGTAGCTAACCCTGACTCATACCGGCCCGCATGCCACACCGGACATATTAGCAATCGCTAATATGTTTTCTGGGGATCGAGGCCTCGAGCTACTTCGACAGCGAGGCGTCGCCGCCGGGCGAGATGACCTTGTCGCCGGTGACGAGCGGCTTCGTAAGGTCGCCCATCGAGAAGGCGATCTGTGAGGCGCTCACTGTCCCGTTGACCGCGCCTCCGGTGCACCCCATCATGCCGATCGTGCCCGTGAGCTGGTTGCCGTCGATCGTGGCTTTGAGATACCCGCTCGACAGGCCGCAGTTTGGAGTGATGACCGTCCCCGTCACCCGGGCCCCCGTCTGCGTCAGGGTCGCCGTCATCGGGGCCGCGGAGCATCCCCCCGATCCCGAGTGAAACGTTCCCGTCCAGGTTCCGGACACGTTGACGGACGCCATCGAAGCCGGACCGGCGACGGTGTTCGACGAATCCGTGCAGGCCGCGGACGTAACGAGAACGGCGCCGGCGATGAGGAGGGAGAGGACTAATTTGCGGCGGGCGAGCATGAAAGGCTCCTTTCGAGTCTGACCGAGAGTCTACGCCCGCTCGAGGCGAAGTTAAGGAAATCCTGAGGAAACTCTCAGGCTCGCGGCGTCTCGCCGGCGGCCCGGGTCAGCCGCTCGGCCAGGAGGAGCTTCAGCTTCTCGAATGGGATCGGCTTCGTGAGGTGGGCGTCGAATCCGGACTCGATCGCCCGCGTGAGGTCCTCGGGCTCCGACCGCCCCGTCAGCGCCACGAGCGTGATGTCCTTTCGATCCAAAAGGCTGCGGATCCTCCGCGCCACGTCGTAGCCCGACATCTCCGGCAGGCCGATGTCCACGAGCGCCACGCGCGGCCGTCGCGCGACCGCTCTCTCGATGCCGGCCGGTCCGCTCTCGGCGACCTCCACGGCGTGTCCCCAGTCCTCGATGATCCCGCGGAGACCCTCCCGCAGATCGGCGTCGTCCTCGATGACGAGAACGTCCGGCGGGAGATCCGAGCGCCGCCGGGCGTTCGCCGGATCCGCCGGCCCGTTTCGGACCGCCCGCGCCAGGCGACCCACGGCCGCGAGGACCTCGGACGGCTCGAACGGCTTGGCGATGTGGACCTCGAAACCGGCGGAGAGCGCGCGGATGCGATCCTCCTCGCGGGCGTATGCGGAGATCGCGATCGCCGGGACCGCGCCTCCCTCCGCCGCCGGGCGCTGCCGGATCCGGCGTACGAGCGAGTAGCCGTCCTCGCCCGGCATGCCGATGTCGCTGAGGAGGACGTCCGGGGGCCCCGCGTCGAACGCCTCGATCGCCTCCGCCGCCGAGCCGACCGCGGCCACGCGGCAGCCGGCCGAGGCAAGGATCTCCGCGAGTAGGTCGCGCGTGTCCCACTGGTCCTCGACCACGAGCACTCGGACGCCGGCGAGGCGGAACGCGGTCAGGTCGTGCGGCGCCGAGCGCGGCCGCGTCTCCGGCGCGCGCGGCTCCCCGGCGGAGGGGGCGAGCGCCGCCACGGGCAGCAGGATGGTGAATGTCGATCCGAGACCCGCTCCGCCGCTCTCGGCGGCGATCGTGCCGCCGTGGAGCTCGGCGAGGTGCCGCGCGATCGCGAGCCCGAGCCCGAGGCCGCCGTGCGCGCGCGTCGTCGAGCTGTCCGCCTGGCGGAATCGGTCGAACGCGCGGGCGAGGAACTCCGAGTTCATGCCCATGCCGGTGTCGCGCACCGTGATCTCGAACTGACCGTCCCGTCGCGCGAGCGCCACCGCGACCTCGCCGCCGGGAGGCGTGAACTTGATCGAGTTCGAGACGAGGTTCCAGATGATCTGCTGGAGCCGGTCGGGGTCGCCGAGGATGCGGTCGTCGTCCTCCCCGAGCCGGTTCTGGAAGTCCATGCGGATCTTCTTGCCCTCCGCCGCGAGACGCATGGCGGTCATCGCCGCGTCGATGACCTCCGAGAGCGCGGCCGGCCGGAGCTGAAGGCGGAGCTTGCCGGTGATGATGCGCGAGACGTCGAGCAGGTCGTCGATGAGCTTCGCCTGCGCCATGACGTTGCGCTCGATGACCTCGAGGCCCTCGCGCAGCTTCGGTCCGCCCGGCCGCTCGGAGCGGAGCAGGCGGGTCCAGCCGAGGATCGCGGAGAGCGGCGTGCGGAGCTCGTGCGAGAGCGTCGTGAGGAACTCGTCCTTCATGCGGTTGGCCTCGCGGGCCTCCGCGTTGATCGCGTTCTCGATCGCGATCGAGCTCATCTGCGCGAGCTGGGTCAGGATCGCCTCGTCCTCGGACGAGAAGTCGCCGACGCGCTTGTTGAGCAGGTAGAGCAGGCCGATCGGCCGCCCGTCGCGGCCGGTGAGGGGCGCGGCGAGCCAGCCCGCGGCCGCCGACCCGTCGAGGCGCGAGGCCCACTCGGAAGGCAACGGCCCTCGCGGGAGACGCACGGCCTGCGGCATGTCGTCGAGCAGCCGGACGAGTGCCGCCTCGTCGGGGACGACCCGGTGCGCCGGCACGTCGGGAGCATCCGGAGGAAGCGAGACGGCGCGTCGGAGCGTCGACCACTTGAGCTCGGGAGCGGCCATCGCGACCGCCTGGCCGGCGTCGAGGATCTCGCGCGCCAGCTCCGTGACGACCTGCAGCATCCGGTCGAGGGATAGCGCCGAGTTGATCGCGAGCGACGCCTGGGTCAGGCGGTGGAGCTGCCGCGCGCGATCCTCGAGCGTTTCGGCCTGGGTGCGCGTCTGCTGCGTCTTGCGGAAGAGCTCCACGAAGACGGCGACTTTCGCCTTGAGGACTTCGGGCTGGATCGGCGCGAGGATGTAGTCGACCGCGCCGAGCGAGTACCCGCGTGAGGCGTGGGTGTCGTCGGGATAGGAGGTGACGAAGATGATCGGCGTGAGCTCCGAGCTGCGGCGCTGGCGCATGAGCGCCGCCGTCTCGAAGCCGTCCATGCCGGGCATATGCACGTCGAGCAGGACGACCGCGAACTCCTGCTGGAGGAGCAGACGCAGCGCCTCCCGTCCCGAGGACGCGGTTACCACCGTCTCCTTCAGCTCCGAGAGGATCGCCGACAGCGCCAGCAGCTTCGCTGGGTTGTCGTCGACCGCCAGGATCCGGACGCCGCCGCTGCTCATCGATCCGCCGCTCACCGGTACAGCCAGGACCGCAGCACGGAGAGCATCTGCTCGGTATCGACGGGCTTGGCGAGATAGTCCCAGGCGCCGGCCTGGATGGTCTTCTCGCGGTCGCCCTTCATGGCCTTCGCCGTCACGGCGATGATCGGGAGGTCCTTGAAGCGTCCGTTGCGGCGGATCGTGCGCATCGTGTCGTAGCCGTCCATGTCCGGCATCATGAGGTCCATCAGGACGACGTCCACGCCGGGGATCGTCTCCAGCTTCTGGATCGCCTCGTTGCCGGTCTCGGCGGAGATGACGTCCATGCGCTGCCTCTCGAGGACGCTCGTGATCGCGAAGATGTTGCGGATGTCGTCGTCCACGATGAGGACCTTCTTGCCGGCCAGCACCTCGTCCGTCGCGTAGAGCCTCTCGATCCGCTCGAGCTGCTTCGGTGGGAGCTGCCCCATCGGGCGGTGCAGGTAGAGGAGCGTCTGGTCCACGAGCCGGTCGAACGAGCGGACGGGCCGGACCCCTGCGCTGCGATACAGCCGTTCCAGACGCTCGCGGTCGGCCTCCGAGAGGTCGACGGGCGGGTGGAAGACGACCGGGATGCCGCGGTTGCCGCACTGCCGGATGATCTCGGCGATCGGGTCCAGCGCCGAGACGTGCTGCGAGGACGCGTCGAGGACGACGCAGTCGAACGTAGCGCCCTCGAGGGCTCCGAGCGTCTCCGACGCGGTCTCGGCCGCCCGGATCCGGATCCCGTCGCCGCCGATCGCCTCGAGCAGCGCGCCGCGCGCCACCGGATCGGAGGCGAGCACGAGCAGCTCCCGGTCCGTCGCCTCGATCGCACGGCGGATTTCCGCGAAGGCGCGGTCGAGGGCGTCTCGGCTGTTGATCGGCTTCTGGAGCACGCCGATCGCGCCGAGCGGGAGGGCGCGCCCGGTGTCCTCCTCCGTGGTGATCAGGTAGACCGGGATGTGCCGCGTGCGCATGTCGGTCTTGAGCCGCTCGAGCACGCGCCACCCGTCCATCACGGGCAGCTGGATGTCGAGGGTGATCGCGTCGACGCGGGGAAGCTCCTTCACGAGCGACAGGCCGTCGCTGCCGCTCGGCGCGATCGCGGCCTTGAACCCGTTCTCGTGGGCGAGGTCCACGAGGTAGCGCGAGAAGTCGTCGTCGTTCTCGATGATGAGCAGGACGCGGTCTCTCGAGCCGAGGCTCGCCCGGTCGTCCGCGATCCGGTGCGCCTCGAGCGCACCGCCCGCGCCCCGCGCCGCGTCCACGTCCGACATGACGGTGACGATGCGGGAGGGCTGCTCGAGCGCGACGACCGCGCGCCCGGGCCGGGCCTCCGCGTACGTCTCCGGCAGGTAGATCGTGAATGTGCTGCCGTAGCCCGGCGAGCTGGTCAGCCGGATTTCGCCGCCCAGGAG
>DATBBK010000112.1:0-6336 GCA_036271035.1 Thermoanaerobaculia bacterium
TTGGTGCCGAAGTTGCGGAAAACGACCGAGCGGACGCTCATGCGCGCTCCGCCGAGAGCTCGCGAAAGAGGAGATCGCGGAGCGACTTCGCGTCGAGGTCCTCGAGGAGCTCGCCGCCCCGGGCGAGCGAGATCGTCCCGCGCTCCTCGGAGACGAGGACGGCGAGCGCGTCCGTCTCCTCGGTGATCCCGATCGCCGCGCGGTGCCGCGTGCCGAACCGCTTCGGCAGGCCCTCTCGCAGCGAAAGCGGCAGGAAGCTCGCCGCCGCGGCGATCCGGTCCGCCGAGATGATCACGGCGCCGTCGTGCAGCGGCGTCCCCGGCGCGAACAGCGTGACGAGGAGCTCGTACGAGACCGCGGCGTCCACGCGCGAGCCGTTCTCGATGTACGTCTTGAGACCCTCCTTGCGCTCGAGGACGACGAGCGCGCCGACCCGCCGCGCCGAGAGCGACGTGACCGAGAGGACGATCTCCGAGATCGTCTCCTCGGCGTGGAAGCCGGAGAACAGCGCGAGGAAGGGCGTCCTCCCGAACACCGCGAGGCCGCGCCGGAGCTCGTGCGAGAAGAGCACGATCACGGCGAACGGGACGTAGAAGATGAGGGCCCGCAGGATCGTGGTGATCGCAGCGAGCTTGAGGGTCAGCGCGATGCCGTAGACCGCGAAGATCGCGACGAGGCCGATCGCCATCTGCACCGCGCGCGTGCCGCGGATCAGGCGCAGCACGGCGTACGCGATCACCGCGACGATCGCGATGTCGAGCGCGTCGCGCCAGGAGAAGTTGAGGTGCTCGAGGGCGGCGAGCTTCGCGCCGATCGCCTGGATCACCGGACGGAGACTCTCGCCGGCGCGGCGGGCTCCGCCGCGGGCTGCGCGATCGCGCGCGCCATGCGGAGATAGCGCGCCGATTCCGCGACGTCGTGCACGCGCACGACGAGCGCGCCCGCCGACGCCGCCGCCGCCATCGCCGCGAGCGACCCGGGCAGCCGCTCGGCCGGCGGTGCGTCCTCCCCGACGCCGGAGAAGCGGCGCACGAACCCCTTCCGCGACGCGCCCGCGGCGACCGGGAAGCCGAGCGTCCGGAAAGCGGCGAGATGCCGCAGCAGCGCGAGATTGCCCTCCGGGCTCTTGCCGAAGCCGAATCCCGGGTCGACCGCAATCGCGCCCGGGGCGACGCCGGCCTGGATCGCGCGGCCGGCCGCCTCCGCCAGAACGGCGGCCACGTCCGCGAGCGGATGGTCGTAGCGGACGTCGTCCTGCATCGTGCGCGGATCGGTGCCCCTCATGTGCATGAGGATAGCGCCCGCCCCCGCCGCCGCGATTGCCGAGACCAGGTCCGGGTCGTACCGGCCCGCCGTGACGTCGTTGACGATGTCGGCTCCGGCGCCGAGCGCCGCGCGCGCGACCGCGGCCTTGCGCGTGTCGACCGAGACGGGAGCGTCCGTTCGGGCCCGGATCCCCTCGATCACCGGAACGACCCGCGCGATCTCCTGCTCGGCCGAGACCTCGACAGCCTCGCCGTAGTTCCTCGGACGCGTCGACTCGCCGCCGACGTCGACGATCGCCGCGCCGGACTCGAACATCGCGAGCGCGGCCTCGATCGCCCGGACACGGTCGAAGTGGACGCCGCCGTCCGAGAAGGAGTCGGGCGTCACGTTGACGATGCCCATGATCGCCGGGCCGGCGGAGAAGTCGAGCGACCGGCCGCGGGCGATCGAGAGCGAGGCGGGCCGCGCGGCGGCGCGCGCGAAGGCGGCGTCCGCGCGCTGGCGCAGCGAGGCGGGGAGCGCCTTCAGAGTCTCCGCGCGGCGGGCCCGGGAGACGATCACCGGGCGCGATGCGGAGCCCTCGAACCGGACGACGTCGACCGGGAAATCGGCGGCGGCGAACGTGGCGGGGCGGAAGCCGTCCCAGGCGCAGATCTCGCGCAGCGACGCCGCGTCGGGCGCCGGGATGACGAGGTCCGAGGAGACCGGCGGCGGAGCCACGCGCGGAGTGTAGTGGAAGGAGGGGCGCGGCCGGACACGCCGTCGGAGGGGCGCCACCGATCGCCGGTTGCGCCCGCAGGCCGTCTCGGGCCGCCGATCCGCCGAACGCATCGCGGCGAGCGAGCCCGCCCCGCGTACAAGCGTCGCAGAGAGGGCGCGATGGGAGCGCCGCTCGAAGGTCGGCGCGAACACGCGCCACGAGGAGGACGCCATGAGGCTCGCCGCCGTCATATTCGCCATCGCCGCCGCCGTCGCCGCCAACGCGAGCGGGGTCTTCTCGACAAACTCGAGTGGAAAGGCCGCGGCCTCCGAGCAGCGGCTCGCCGCTCTCGTCGGACAGGTCCGCTCCGCCGACTACCGCGGCGACCGCGCCGCGCTCGCCCGTCTCGACGGAGAGCTCGCCGCGCTGCCGGACGGTCCTCTCGCCGAGTACCGCGAGTACTGGCGCGGATTCGCGCTCTGGCGGCGGGCGATGAACGGCTTCAACGAGAAGCCGGCGCCGGACGACCTGACATCCGACATCGAGGGCGCGATCGCGCGATTCAAGGCCGCGCTCGCGAAGCATCCCGACTGGATCGAGGCGAGACTCGCGCTCGTGGGCTGCTGGGGCAACGCGATCTATCTCGCCGGTTCCGACGCGGAGAAAAGAAAGGCGATCCTCGAGGACGCCGCGCCGACGTTCCGGTTCATCATGGCGAACGCCGGCGACAACCCACGCGCGCTGTGGATCAAGGGCGGGATGGAGATGGCGGCGCCCCCTCCGACCGGCGGCGACTACGCGAAGGCCGCCGTCACGCTCAGGCACGGGGTCGCGTGCGCCTGGAAGGAGTCCGCGCTCGCGTCCTCCGCGCCCGCCTGGGTGCCGACGTGGGGAGGTCCCGAGAACCTCATGAATCTCGCGTGGGCGTACTCCAAGGACCCGAAGAATCCCGATCGCACGGCGGCGCTCGCCTATGCCGAGGGGGCGCTGACTGCCGTCCCGGAGTGGCACTACGTGCGGGACGTACTGCTCCCGCAGATCGAGGCGATGCCGGCCGCGCCCCCGGCCGCGCCGAGGGCGGAGGTGCCCCCTGCGGAATGAGCCGGCGGGGGCGCGCCGAGGCTTGCAGGCGGTCGAGGCGACCGCGAGAATCCAGGTCGCGATGCCACCCGAGACGTCAGCCGCCCCGGAGCGGTCCGGATCGCGCGCCGCGCTGACCTGGGTGGGCGCGTGGCTGCTCGGCGGAGCCGTCTACGCGGGTCTCTACGCGACGATGTCTGCGTCCGTGTTGGAATCGGTGCGAAGCGCCGTCGCGACCACGCTGCCGAACGCGCTCCTCGGGCTCATCTCCGTGCGGCTGGCGCGGCGCTGGCCGTGGCCGGCGGATCGCGAGGACCGCGGGCGCCTCGCGGCGCGCCTGATTCCCGCGGTCTTCGGCCTCGCGGTCGCCTCGACGGCGGGCTGGTACGGGCTGGTGCTCCTCGACCGCGTGCTCTTCCCGCCGGCGACGCCGCGAACCGTCGCCTCCGCGGTCGTCCTCTGGGAGCTCCTCATCAACGACCTGATCCACACGGCGCTCACGGCGATCGGTTACGTCGTGCACACCGCGCGCGCGCTCGCCGAGGAACGCGCCCGCGCGGCCCGCGCCGATGTCCTTCGCGCGCGGGCCGAGCTGCAGCTGCTGCGCTCGCAGCTCCATCCGCACTTCGTGCTCAACCTCCTCCACGCGATGCTCGGTCTCGTGCGCCGCGATCCCGCGCGCGCCGAGGCCGCGCTCGAGCGGCTCGGCGAGCTGCTGCGGTTCGGGCAGTGGGTCCACCAGACCGGCAGCGACTGGGTGCCGCTCTCGCGCGAGTGGGACTTCGTGAGGAGCTACCTCGAGCTCGAGCGCGTGCGGTTCGGCGACCGCCTTCGCGTCTCGCTCGAGGCGGACGAGTCGGCCCTCGCGGTGCCGGTGCCGCCGTTCGCGCTCCAGCCGCTCGTCGAGAACGCGATCGTGCACGCGGTCGCGCCGCGCGCGGGAGGCGGCGCGATCTCGCTGTCCGCGAGCCGCGCCGGCGGGCGACTGCGCCTCGCGGTCCGCGACGACGGCCCCGGCGCGGCGGAGGGCGCGATCGCGGCGAGCCCGCGCATGGGGCTGCGGCTGCTGCGCGAGCGGCTCGCCGCGCTCTACAACGGCCGCGCGACGCTCGCCTTCGAGCGGCCCGACGGCGGCGGCCTGCGGGTCCTCCTCGAGCTGCCGGACGACGGCACGGCGGAGGGCGCGTGAGCGCGGGGCGCGTCCGGGCGCTCATCGCCGAGGACGAGGCGCCCGCGCGTGAGAGCCTGCGCGAGTACCTCGCGGCGACGCCCTGGATCGAGGTCGCGGGCGAGGCAGGCGACGGCGTCTCCGCGCTGGCCATGGCGGATGCGCTCAAGCCGGACCTGCTCTTCCTCGACGTGCGCCTGCCCGAGCTGTCGGGGCTGGACGTCGCCCGACGGCTCCGTCATCCGGCGGAGATCGTGTTCACGACCGCGTACGACCGCTTCGCGGTCGCGGCCTTCGAGATCGGCGCGCTCGACTACCTCGTCAAGCCGTTCGGCCGCGAGCGATTCGACGCCGCGCTCGCACGCGTGCGGGAGCGCCTGCGCGGCGACTCGGTGCCGGCGGCCGACCGCGCCCGGAGCTCGCTGTCCGCCGAGCCCCTCACGCGCCTGTTCGCGCGCCACGGCGACCGCATCGTTCCGATCGCCGCCACGGGGATCCGGCGCATCCAGGCGCAGGGCGACTACGCCGAGGTCCACGCGGCGGAGGGGACGTACCTTCTCCACGTGACGCTCGCGGAGCTCGCGGCGCGCCTCGACCCGGCCCGATTCCGCCAGATCCACCGCTCTCACATCGTCAACCTGGATGCGGTCGAGCACATGCGCCCGTACGACGACCGGCGCCTCGCGATCACGCTCAAGGACGGCACGGTCGTCGTCGCGAGCCGCGCGGCCTCGGAGGAGCTGCGGAAGCTGGCGCGCTGATCAGTGCGGCCAGTGCAGACCGAGCGCCTTCGACAGGAACACCGCCATCTGCCCGCGCGTGAGGGGCTGATCCGGACAGAAGTTGCCGTTGCCGCGGCCCGCCGTCACGCCCGAGGCGGCGAGGGCCGGAAGCTTACGCCCGCGGTTCGCAGCCTCCGGATCAGGTCGCGTACTGCGCGATGCCGTTGCCGAAGGACCAGTTCTCCTTCGCGACCTCGACGAGATTCACGAAGACGTCCTCCTGGCGCACCCCGGCGCTCGCCGCGAGGTTTCGCGCGATCGCTGCGAAGAGGCTCTTCTTCTGCTCGACCGTGCGTCCCGAGGACATCGTGATCTGGACGAGCACGATCCCGGGCGTGCGGAAGATCCCGAGGTAGTGCCGGTCGAAGATGAGCGCGTCCTCCGCGTGGCGGCTCAGGACCTGGAAGCGGTCCTGAGCCGGTATCCCGATCGCCTCGACGAGCGCGTCGTGGACGCCGTTGCCGATCGCGGCGAGCTCCTCCTGGGTGCGGGTCTCGAGAACGTCGACACGGACGAGCGGCATGCGAGCCTCCTGCGAGCCGCAAGCCTATCGCCGGCGGATCAGAGGCTCTCGTCCGCCGTTGGCCCGTAGACGATGGGAAGCGGGACGTCCAACAGCCTCAGGTAGACCGTGAGCTGGCCGCGGTGGTGGATCAGGTGATTCATCAGCACGGTCCGCGGCACGGCGCGGCGGGGCAGCTTGAAGAACTCCGACCCGTCCGGCTTGAGGACGCGGAACTCTCCCGCGAGCTCCTGCTCGCCCATGCCCGAGATCGCCGCGCGCGCCTCGGCCGCGTTCGACTCGAGCCGCGCGACCAGCTCGTCCGCGCTGCGCATCGGGGGCGCCTTCTCGGAGCCGACCTGGAAGGAGTCGCCCTTCATCCGCATGCCCCAGCGCGGCAGCTCGCCGACGTGCGTCGCCAGCTCTCCGAGACTGCGGGACTTCGCGTGCGGCTTCCAGTCCCACTTTTCGGCGGGGACGCGCGACAGGACCTTGCGCGTGGAGGCCATCTCGGCGTCGAACTCGGGCAGGAAGGACTGGGCGAGACTCATGCGACCTCCGTGCGGCCGCGACCGGCCGCGTCGGCGGCGAGGACCGTTCCGCGCCGCTGAGACGTATACGCGATGGGGGGAGAGGCGGGTTCGCGATTTCGGCGCGTCGCGGACGCAAAGAAAAAGGGCGGGGAAGCCCCCGCCCTCCGCGTTCCAATATTGGGAAAACCTAGGCCGGTTCGGGAACCAGGGGGCCGACGGTCCCGTCCACGACGTCCGCGGGCGCGCCGGGCAGGATCGGCGGCTTCGGCGGACCGGACTTCCGCAGGCGCGAGATGTCCGTGCCC
>DATBBK010000113.1:0-8370 GCA_036271035.1 Thermoanaerobaculia bacterium
TTCGTCGGCGCTCGCGACGCTCCGCCAGGCGTGCCGCGACGGCAAGAACGTGATGCCCCCGCTCATCGACGCGGTCAAGACGTACGCGACGGTCGGCGAGATCTCGGACGTCATGCGCGAGGTCTTCGCGACCTACGAGGAGCCGGCCGTCTTCTAGAGATCGGCGCCTCCCAGCCGTCGTTCCGAGCGGGAGCCCCTGCCTGTTTGCGAGGTCGCAGGAGACGAGACGGGAGAGGAGCCAATCGCGACTTCCCCTCCCATTTCCACGGTCCGCGAAGCGGACCGCTAGAGGTCCGAGTCCGTGAGAAAATGTCCCTCGCATGCCTGACGCACCGTTCGCCCCCATCGAAGACGCCGTCGCCGCTCTCCGTGCCGGCCGTTTCGTCGTCGTCGTCGACGACGAGGACCGCGAGAACGAGGGAGACCTCGTCCTCGCCGCCGAGAAGGCCACCCCGCAGGCCATCAACTTCATGGCTCGCGAGGGGCGCGGCCTCATCTGTCTCGCCCTCACCGAGGAGCGCTGCGACGCCCTCGAGCTGCCGCCGATGGTCGAGCAGAACACCTCCAACTTCGGAACGGCATTCACCGTCTCCGTCGAGGCGCGGGGCCGCACGACGACCGGCATCTCCGCCGCCGACCGCGCGGCCACGGTGCTGACCGCGATCGATCCCGCGACCAAGCCGTCGGATCTCAACCGGCCCGGCCACATGTTCCCCCTGCGCGCGCAGCGCGGCGGCGTCCTGAAGCGCGCCGGACAGACGGAGGCGTCCGTCGACCTCGCGCGCATCGCGGGTCTCAATCCCTCCGCGGTGCTCTGCGAGATCATGAACGAGGACGGCTCGATGGCCCGCGTGCCGGACCTCGCGAAGTTCTGCCAGGCGCACGGGCTGCTCATGGTCACGGTCGCGGACCTGATCCGCTACCGGATGAAGACCGAGCGGCTCGTGCAGCGGATCGCCTCGCCGCATCTGCCCACGCGTCTCGGCGACTTCCGCCTGTTCGCCTATCGCAGCGACGTCACGCAGGAGGAGCACCTCGCGCTGGTGCACGGCGACATTCACGAGGACGAGCCCGTGCTGGTCCGCGTCCACTCGCAATGTCTGACCGGGGACGTCTTCGGCTCCGCGCGCTGCGACTGCGGCGAGCAGCTCGAGCTCGCGATGGAGAAGATCGTCGAGGCCGGCCGCGGCGTCTTCCTCTACCTCCTCCAGGAGGGCCGCGGCATCGGCCTGCTCAACAAGCTCAAGGCGTACGAGCTGCAGGACGAGGGCCACGACACGGTCTCCGCCAACGAGAAGCTCGGCTTCCCGCCCGACATCCGCAACTACGGCGTCGGTTCGCAGATCCTGCGCGACCTCGGCGTGCGCAAGATGCGGCTGATGACGAACAACCCGTCCAAGTACGTCGCGATCGACGGCTTCGGGCTCGAGATCGTCGAGCGCGTCCCCCTCGAGATCCATCCGACGGACCGCTCGCGCCGGTACCTCGAGGCCAAGAAGAACAAGATGGGGCACCTGCTGAAGCTCGTCTGAGCGCGGCGAGGGGACGCGTCGGCAGAGGCGCATGACGATCCATATCCCCGGGACGGTTTCCGCGTGCGCGGCTCTGGGGCTCGCCGCGCTGCTGGGCGCCTCCGCCGCTCCCGCCCAGGAGTCCCAGTCCGCCCCGCCGGCCCCCTGTGAGGCGCGCCCCGCGACCGGGGCGGCGCCGGCACCCTGCGCGCCGTCCCCCGACGTGCCGGCACTCGCCGTCGTCGGCGGCAGCCCGATCACCGTCGCCGACCTCGACGAGGAGGCGCGCGGGGCGGTCGCGAATCGGGACGCCGCGCTCGCGCGCCTCTGGCGCGAGTCCGTGGAGGAAACGGTGCGCGACCGGCTCCTCGAGCGCGAGGCCGCCGTCCGGCGCGCGACACCCGAGGCCTTGTACTTCGAGGACGTGGTGCGCCCTCTGAAGCGCCCGTCCGACGCCGAGGTACGGAGCGAATACACCGCCGCGAAGAAGCGGGGGGAACGGCGGAAGTACGAGCAGGTTCGCGACTTCTACGCGGGGACGATCCTCGACCGCGAGGAGTCGTCGCGCTATCGCGCCTGGTGCGAGCGGGTGGCGAAGCGCGTCTCCGTGCGGTACGAGGCCGCGGCGGGACGACGCGTCGGCGCCGCCGGACGCCGCCGTCGCGTCCGTCGGGGGAGAGTCCGTTCGCGCCGCCGACGTCCTGCCGCGCTACGGGCCCCTCCGCGCCGCCCTCCTCCGCGACGTCTACGACAGGCAGCACATCGCGCTCGACGCGGCGGTCCACAAGCGGCTCCTGGACACGGAGGCCGCGCGCCGAGGCGTCTCGCGGGAGGAGCTCGCGCGAACCGAAGTCCAGGAGAAGGTCGTGCCCGTCTCCGACTCGGACGTCGCGGCGGAGTTCGAGAAGTATCGCGACATGTTCGACGGCGGCCTCGCCGAGAACGCGGCGGAGATCCGCGAGTACCTCGAGGAGCGCCGCCGCACCGAGGCGGTGAAGCGGTTCGACGCCTCCGTCGCCGAGGCGCCGGGCGTCCGTGCGGCCCTCGCCGAGACGCCGCGTTTCGTCGCGAGCGTGGCGGACGACCGGAGCCCGTCTCGCGGCCCGGCGGACGCGCGGGTGACGCTCGTCGAGTTCGGCGATTTCGAGTGCCCGGCGTGCGGCATGATGCACCGCGTCGTCGAGAACCTGCTGCGCACGCGCGGCGACCGGGTCCGCTTCGAGTTCCGGCAGTTCCCGCTCTCGATGCATCCCCGCGCGCGGCGCGCCGCCGAGGCCGCCATGGCGGCCGATGCGCAGGGAAAATTCTGGGAGTACTACGAGCTGCTCTTCACCCACCAGAAGGCGCTCGACGACGCCTCGCTCCGGCGATACGCGGCGCGGTGCGGGCTCGACGCGCGCCGTTTCGCGCGCGATCTCGAGAGCCGGGCGTACGGTTCGTGCGTCGTAAAAGACCAGCGCGACGGGCGGCGGGCGAACGTCCGGTGGACTCCGTTCTACTTCGTGAACGGCGTGGAGTACTACTCGGAGGAACCCGACGGGCTCGAGAAGGCGGTCGACGCCGTCCTCGACGCGCCGGCCGCGGCCGCCGCCCACTGAGACCGCCGGACTGTTAGCATCGGGCGCGCGATGAAGTTTGCGTGGCCGGCCGCGGTGCTCGCGGGTGGGGCGTCGCGGCGGATGGGGAGGCCCAAGGCCGCGCTGCCGTACGGCGCCGCCACGCTGCTCGAGTTCCAGACGGGCCGGCTCGCGGAGCTCTTCGACGAGGTCCTCGTCGTCGCGAAGGAGTCGCCTCCGGCGCCGCTCGGCCCGGCGCGGCTCGTGAAGGACCGCGACGCGGGTCACGCCGCGATCTTCGGCCTCGCGCGCGCTCTCGAGGAGGCTCGCGACCGCGTCTTCGTCCTCGGCGTCGACCTGCCCGCCGTCGCGCCGGCGCTCGTGCGCGCCATCGCGGAGGAATCGGAGCGCCGCGACGCGCTCGCGGTCCTTCCGCGCGCGGACGGCCGGCTGCAGCCGCTCGCCGGCGTCTGGCGCCGCGGCGCGCTCCCGGCGGCGCGGCGGCGCATCGAGGAGGGCGCACTCAGCCTCCATGGCCTCGCCGAGGAGGTCGGCGCCGAGGTGTTAGACGAGAGCTGGTGGCGGCGCCTGGATCCGTCGGGCACCGCCTTCTCCAACCTGAACACGCTCGATGAATGGGCGGCGCTGCGGGAGCGCGGGTGAGCACGGAGAAGCCGGCGGGAGGAGGCGGCAAGCCTCGCCGCCCGCGGCGGCCGCGCCACAGCGTCCTTCACGTGGACACGCGCGGCCGCGCCCGAATGGTCGACGTCGGCGCGAAGCGGCCGACCCGTCGGATCGCCGTCGCGCGCGGCGCGGTCGCGCTCGCGAAGGTCGCGTACGAGGCGCTCGCCGGCGGGAGGCTCGCGAAGGGCGACGCGCTCGCGGTGGCGCGGATCGCGGGCATCCAGGCGGCGAAGCGGACCTCCGAGTTCGTGCCGCTCTGTCACCCGCTCGCGCTCGAGTCGGTCGAGGTCGACGTGGCCCTCGACGCGAAGAGCCGCGAGGCGGTCGTGACCGCGACGGCGCGCATCACCGGCAAGACCGGCGTCGAGATGGAGGCGCTGACGGCGGTCGCCGCCGCGTGCCTCGCGATCTACGACATGGTCAAGGCGCTCGACCGCTCCGCCGCGATCCGCGAGATCGTCCTGCTCGAGAAGACGGGCGGGCGATCGGGCGCGTACCGGCGGCGCTGACCGGCGAGCCCTCTCGCGATGCCGATTGTCGGAATCGAGCACCTCCAGCTCGCCATGCCCGAGGGCGAGGAGGATCGCGCGCGAGTGTTCTACTCCGGGCTGCTCGGGATTCCCGAGGTCGCTAAGCCGGCCCAGCTCGCGAAGCGCGGCGGAGCCTGGTTCGAGGACGGCGCGGTGCGCGTCCACCTCGGCGTGGAGCGGGACTTCCGCCCGGCGCGCAAGGCGCATCCGGCGTTCCTCGTCCGGAATCTCGCGGAGCTGACGCGACGCCTGCGCGGCGCCGGCGTGGAGGTCGTCGACGACGGCCTCCTTCCCGGATACGCGCGCGTCTACGTCGCGGACCCGTTCGGCAATCGGATCGAGCTGATGGAGCCCACCAACGAAACGGAAGGGAGGCTGTCATGACGTGCCTCTCCCCGGAACGGCCCGAGCCGCTTCGCTGAGACCTCCCGCCAACTCGAGCGCATGCCCTCCGCGTTCTCCCATCCAGCCGTGCCTCTCGCGATCACCGTGGCGGCCGGCGTGGCGACTGTGCCGCCGCGCCTGTGCCTCGCCGCGGTCGTCGCGAGTGTCCTGCCCGATGTGGACGCCTTCGGCTACTGGGCCGGCGTTCCGTACGAGTCGCCGTTCGGACACCGCGGCTTCACGCACTCGTTCTTCTTCGCGGCGCTAGTGGCGCTCGCGTGCACGGCCATCGCGCCCCGCCTCGGCGCGTCGCGGCCGGTGGTCTTCGCCGTCGTCTTTCTCTCGGGCGTCTCGCACGGTCTGCTCGACGCGATGACGACCGGCGGCCACGGGATCGCCTTCTTCGCTCCCTTCTCGAACGAGCGCTATCACTTCCCGTGGCAGGTCATTCGGATCTCGCCGATCAGCGTGACCCGGTTCTTCTCCGAGCGCGGCCTCTCGGTGCTCGCCTCGGAGCTCCGCTGGATCTGGCTGCCCGCCGCGGTCGTCGCGGTCCTGGGAGTCATCGTCCGCCGCGGTGCGGAGATCGCGAGCCGCTGACGCGCTCCGGGGCTCCGGCTTTCGCCGTCCTGGCGATCGGCATCGCCTTCGCCGTCATCGGAACGACCGGACGGCGCGTCTTCGCGATCCTCGGCGCGGTCTTCCTCGTCCTCGAATTCATCCAGCTCGTCCGGCGGCCGAAAACGCGCTGAAGTGGACCGGGCCACTCCGGGCCCGATTCGGCCGCAGAATCCCTCCACCATGCGCTACCGCTATTTCATCTGCGACGTCTTCACCGAGAAGCGCTTCGGCGGCAATCCGCTCGCGGTCGTGCCCGACGCGGGCGGCCTGACGCCCGAGCGGATGCAGCGCATCGCGCGCGAGTTCAACTTCTCCGAGAGCACGTTCGTGCTGCCGCCCGAACGGGGCGGAACGCGACGCGTGCGCATCTTCACGCCGACGAAGGAGCTGCCCTTCGCGGGACACCCGAACGTCGGCACCGCGTTCGTGCTGGCGACGATCGGCGAGGCCGGCGAGATCGGGAGCGGGATCGAGCTCGTCTTCGAGGAGCCGGCCGGCCCGGTGCCGGTCGCGGTCTCCCGCCGGAACGGGCGCATCTTCTGCGAGCTGCGCGCGCCCGAGTCGCTGTCGACGGGTAAGGCGGCGTCCGACGGGCAGATCGCCGCCGCCGTGTCGCTCTCGCCGGCGGACGTCGTATCGACGACGCACACGCCCCAGATCGCGTCCGCCGGCCTGCCGTTTCTCTTCGCGGAGCTGCGCGACCGCGCGGCGCTCGAGCGGGCGAGGGGGCGCGCGGACGGCATCGACGCGCTCGTCGCGTCCGGCCTCAATCCCGACGTCTTCGTCTACGTGCGCGACGGCGCCGCCTCCGACGGCTTCGACGTGCGCGCGCGGATGTTCGCGCCGCTCGACGGCGTCCCCGAGGATCCGGCGACCGGAAGCGCGAACTGCGCGCTGGCGGGCCTGCTCGCGAGTTACGATCCCCGCCCGTCGGGCGAGATCCGCTACCGCATCGCGCAGGGCGTCGAGATGGGACGGCCGAGCGTGCTCGAGGCGCGGGTCGCGAAGAAGGGCGGCAGAGTCGGCGAGATCCGGATCGGCGGCGACAGCGTGATGGTGAGCGAGGGGTGGATCGAGGTGGGGGAGGAGTCGTGAATCGCGTGTCGTCGCCGTCTTCGTAGGAGCGGCCCTTGCGGCCGCCCGCGCCCGAGCGAAGAGGCGTGAAGAACCCTCAACCGCCTCGCGTGTGCATCTCCAGGTGCGGGTCGCGCTTGAGCTCCGCGACGGGCAGAAGCGGCGCCCGCGCGCGCGCGGCGAGTCGCTCCTCGGCGCCGCGGTCGTCGCGCCGATGCCACGCGTCCTCGAGGATCCGGCGCAGGTCCTCGTCCGTGGCGCCGGCGCGGAGCGGACGGCGCAGGTCGATGCCGCGCGACGCGTACAGGCACAGGTACCAGAGTCCGTCCGCGGTGAGCCTGCTGCGATCGCAGGAGCGGCAGAACGGGGCCGTGGTCGACGCGATGATCCCGAACACGGTCCCGTCCGGCAGCCGGAAGCGCTCGGCCGGCGCGGATGACGCCTCGCGGAGGGGCGCGATCGGCCCGTAGACGCGCTCGAGCCGCTCGAGCATCTCCACGCGGGAGACGACCTTCTCCGGCGACCAGAGCGTGGCGCCTCCGACGTCCATGTACTCGATGAAGCGGACCTCGGCGTGGCGCTCGCGGCCGAACTCGAGAAGATCCGCGAGCTCGTCGTCGTTGACGCCGCGCATCACGACGCTGTCGATCTTGAGCGCGTCGAAGCCCGCCGCCGCCGCGGCGTCGATCCCGGCGATCACCTTCGGCAGCGCGTCGAAGCGCGTCAGCGCGCGGAACCGGTCCGCCTTCAGCGTGTCGAGACTCACGGTCACTCGGTGGAGCCCGGCCGCCCAGAGGTCCGCCGCGTCGTCCGCGAGCAGCAGGCCGTTCGTCGTCATCGCGATGTCGCGCAGCCGCCGGTCCCGAGCGAGGATGCCGACCAGGTCCGGGAGATTGCGGCGGACGAGGGGCTCGCCGCCGGTGAGCCGCACGCTGTCCACGCCGAGCCGCGAGAAGACGCCGGCCAGGCGGCCGATCTCCTCGAAGTGCAGGATGTCGCGCCGGGGCAGCCACGCGTAGTCCTTCTCGGGCATGCAGTAGGCGCAACGGAGGTTGCAGCGGTCCGTGACCGAGATTCGGAGATTCCGGAGCGGTCGGCCGAGCGTGTCGAGGGGCGGCATGGGCGGTCTATATTAACGGCGTGAGCCTGCGCGTCGCGATCATCACCGTCTCGGACGGGGTCGCCGCCGGCGCGCGGGCCGACGCGGGCGGCCCCGCCTGCGAGACCGCCCTGCGGGAGTCGGGAGTCGACCACAGGGTCGTGGCACGCGCGACGATCCCCGACGGCGCGGACGGCGTGGCGCGGGCGATCCTCGAGCAGGCGGACGCCGGCGCGGCCGACCTGGTCGTCCTGACCGGCGGGACCGGGGTCGCGCCGCGCGACCGGACTCCCGAGGGCGTACGCCGCGTCGTCGAGCTGGAGGTGCCCGGCCTCGCCGAGAAGATGCGCGCGGACACCGGCGCGGGATTCGCCGCGGCCTACCTCTCGCGCCAGGTCGTCGGCGTGCGGGGACAGTGTCTCGTCGTCGCGCTCCCCGGCTCGCCGAACGGCGCGCGCGACTGCCTCGCGGCCATCGCGCCGCTGCTGCCGCACGCCGTCGCGCTGCTCCAGGGCCGCCGGCCGGAGCATCCCGCCGTGCCCGTTTCCCGACGCGACGATGCATAGCGTGCGCTCCGGCATCGACGTCCTCGTCGCGAGCCCGTGGCCCGTCGCGGGGCGGCGGATCGGTCTGATCACCAACGGCTCGGGCGTGACGTCGTCCGGCGTGCCGACGTGGAAGGCGGTGCGCGGGATTCCGAACGTGCGCCTCGTGCGCCTGTTCGGGCCCGAGCACGGTCTCGAGGGCGGCGCCATCTACATGGAGGCCGTCCGTTCCGCGATCCACGCGCCGTCGGGGCTGCCCGTCGTGTCGCTGTACGGCGCGACGGCCGAGAGCCTCAAGCCGCGCCGCGAGGACTTCGCCGACCTCGAGGCGATCGTGTTCGACGTCGCCGACGTCGGCGCGCGCTA
>DATBBK010000114.1:0-1752 GCA_036271035.1 Thermoanaerobaculia bacterium
GTGGGCGGCGCGCGAGGCGTTCGCGCCGGGACGGCTCGTCGTGCGCGAGACGGGCGGCGCGCGGATCGAGGACAAGGCAGACAAGCTCCCTCTCTCCCTGTGGGGGGGAGAGGGCAGGGTGAAGGGGGCGACGGGAGAATCCCGTTCCTCGAGAACGGCCTGCGCTTCTTCGCCGACCTCGCGGGCGGCCAGAAGACCGGCTTCTACCTCGATCAGCGCGACAACCGCGCGCGTCTCCGTTCGCTCGCCCGCGGCCGGACCGTGCTCAACCTCTTCTCCTACACGGGCGCGTTCTCGATCGCGGCGCTCTCGGGCGGCGCGTCGCGCGCCGTCGACGTGGACTCGTCCGCGTCCGCGCTCGCCCTCGCTCGCGAGCAGCGCGCGGCGAACGGTCTGGCCGCTGCCGACTCCGACTTCGTCGAGGCCGACGTGTTCGACGACGTCCGCCGGCGGACCGCGGCAGCCGAGGCCTGGGACATCGTCGTCTGCGACCCGCCCGCCTTCGCCAAGAAGCGCGCGGACGTGGACCGCGCCGCCCGCGGCTACAAGGACGTCAACCGGCTCGCCATGTCGCTCGTGGCCCCCGGCGGGTGGCTGCTGACGTGCTCCTGCTCGGGCCTCGTCGACGCGGACCTCTTCCAGAAGATCGTGTTCGGCGCGAGCGTGGATGCGCGCCGCACGTTCGCGATCGCCGCGCGCCAGGGCGCCGGAGGGGACCACCCGGTCTCGCTGGACTGTCCCGAGGGGGAGTACCTGAAGGGCCTCTGGCTCCGGCGGGAAAGCTGAAACGCAGGTGAGGAGTGCGGTGCGGCCCGTCCGTCATATCTATACTGTGGCCGTGAGACAGAGGGCGTCTCTCGGCGCGGCCCTCGCGGGCGGCCTGGCTTTTCTGGCTTTCTTCTCAGCGGCCGCGCTGCACGCCGGCGACCGGCCCGTCTCGCGCGCCGGACCCGCCGTCTACCACCCCCCCACGCCGAAGGCGGAAGCGGCCGCGTCCGACCTGGTGATCGCCGCGCCGCGGCTGCCGCTCGCGGCGAAGCACGCGCTCGGTCCGCTGCCGGCCGCGGAGAAGAGCGCGCTCGCGGCCGGCGCCGACAACCGCGACACCCGCCTCCGCGCGAAGAAGCCCGCCGTCCGCGTCGGCCTTTCGCGCGATCTGCCCGAGGCGGTCGGCTTCGCGAGCCTGCCCGCGCCGACGACCGGCGGCGCCGTGGTGGGCGGCGGCCTCTTCGAGTACGCGGGCGGGGAGTCGGTCTGGACCGCGTCCTTCACCTCGGCGGGCGCGGGCGCGCTTCGCCTCCACCTCCGCCGCGCTCAGCTGCCGCCTGGCTCGCGCGCCTATGTCTACTCGGCGGCGGGCGAGGTTCACGGGCCGTACACGTTCGAGCGCGAGCTTCCGCCCGAGGGCTTCTGGACCAACACCGTCTTCGCCGACGAAATCTTTCTCGAGGTCCACGTGCCGGCCGGCGCGCACGACGCCGCACTGTCGGTCGACGAGGTCGTCCACCTCGAGCACCCCGGGTTCGCGCCGTCGTCTTCCTCCTCTGCGGCGCGATCCGACGCGGCCACGGCGCGGCCGAAGTCCGACTCGTGCTTCATCGACCTCTCGTGCGTGGCGCCGTCGAACTTCCCGAGCGTCGACGAGGCCTCGGACGCGATCGGGCAGCTCACCTTCATGGATCAGGGCGGAGCGTTCGTCTGCTCGGGCGGGCTCATGAACGCCTCGCCCGCGACATTCGTCCCGTACCTGCT
>DATBBK010000115.1:0-10617 GCA_036271035.1 Thermoanaerobaculia bacterium
CGCGAACGCGATAGAGCTTGGCTCGTTCTGAGCTCCGAAAAATTGAGGGCTGACCCATCGAAGCGCGCAGGCCTGACTTGCGGGGTAGTGCGTTCCATAAACGACTTAGTCGCCGCGGGACTTGCGGACTCGTCCTCCTCCGCCGGCGCCCGAGCAACCCTGCCGCGCTCGCGCCTACCTCCACCGATTCTCCTCATCCCCGAACCACGCCGTCCATTCGTCGACGTCCACGTGACCGGGCGCGGGCCTGGGCGCGTCCGTCTCCCCCGCGCCGAAGCGTCGGAAGAAGTCGGGCGGCGCGCAGACCTTCCCGCCCGCGTCGCGGACGCGCCGGGCCAGCTCCCGGTCCGCGGTGACGACGATCATCTCGGCAGGCGACCGCGCCGCGGCCACGGCGCGCACGATCATCTCGTCCGCTCCCTCCGGTCCGGCTCCGCGGACCGTCAGCGTGCCGAGTCCTCCGCCCGAACCGGACGGGCCGTCGAAGACGATCGTCGCCCGCGCTCGCGTGCGCCGCAGCCGCTCCGCGACCTCCGCGACGAGCGCCTGGCGGTCCGCCTCCGAGGGGCGCGATGCGCGGCGCACGGATCCGATCAGGTTGTTCCCGTCGAGGACGTACGGCATCACGCGGGGCGGGCGCGCCGCGGGTGCTTCAGGCGGAAGAACATGACCGCGAGTCCGCGCGCGACGCGCCGGCGCTCGACCGCGAGGAGCAGCACGAGGCCGCCGAGGATGATCCACGAGAACCACGGGACGAAGAACACGAGCGCGCCGAGGGTGACCGCGATGAGGTCCTCGGCGAGCGAGACCGCGAGCTGCGCGAGGCCGCGCGTCGCGGCCGTCGAGGTCAGCCGGGTCGTCGTCTTGACGATGTGCGTCAGCAGCGTGGCGGCCGCGCCTGCGGCGGCGAGCCCGACCCGCGCGGCGGGCGACGGGTCCGCCACGACGGACAGGGCCAGCAGGGCCCCGACGGCCGGGCGGAGGACCGTCTGCGCCAGGTTCCAGACGTGGTCCACGATCGGGATCTTGTCCGCGATGAACTCCGCGAGGAACAGCACGAGCGCGACCGTCAGCACCGTGCGGCTGGAGAGGAACGCCACGCTCGGCCCGGCGAACTCCTGCGGGACGACGAGCTCGAGAGCCTGAAACAGGAGCAGGACCGCCCACGCGTTGAGCCCCGCCGCCGCGGAGAGACCGAGCCCGATGAGGACGCCGTTGATCAACCGCGGTGCCGGAACAGGCGCGAGAGCAGACCCTGGGACGGAGACGGCGGCTCGACGGGGGCCGGCGTGGCCGCGGCGGTCTGCGCCTCCTCGCCCGTCGCGCCGGGGACTTGCGCGGCCGCATCGAGCACCTTCTGCAGGAGCTCCTCGTTCTCCGGCGACGGGTCGAGCGCGACGGCGCGCCGCGCGAACGGCTCCGCCTCGTGCGGGCGCCGGTGGTCGAGCAGCGCGCGGGCGGCCTCGATCGAGAACGCGACGCGACGCGCGTCCAGGCGCGCCGCCTCCTTGAGGTTGCTCAGGCCCTGGTCGATCCAGTTCGGGTTCTTGAGCTCGATCTGCGAGAGCACGTAGCGGTACTCGGCGTTGTCCGGGACGAACCGGATGGCCTCGCGGAGCATCTCGATCGCCGGGTGGTAGTCCTTCTCCTCGATCAGCTGGCGAGCGCGCCGGAAGTTCTGCGCCGCGATCTTCTTGCGCATCTCGGGATCGGCGGAGGGCCCCTCGGTCATCAGCAGCGGCGGCGGCGCGGCGTCGAGGCTCTGGTCGTACAGCGCGCGGCTCTCGGGATCCGAGAGCGACTCGTACGCCTTCTTCATCCGCTCGAACACCGCCGTCAGCTCGCGCTCGAACCTCGCGAGGTCCTCGCGGTGGCGGAGGTCCGGGTGGAACAGCCGGCTGCGCTCGAAGTAGGCCTCGGAGACGCGCTCCGACGAGGCGTCGCGAGCCACGCCGAGAAGCTCGTAGTGAGTCAGCCAGTCGATCCGCCGGTAGGTGTTCTTGACGAGCTCCGCGTGGCCGGGCGAGCGGTCCGTCGGCTCGGCCGCGAGCTCCACGTTCAGCCCGTGGAAGCCGCCGCGCCCGCTCGCCGGACGCTCGGCGCCCTCCTGCTTCCACTCGACGATCCCGCAGGAGATCAGGCCGTACAGGATCTTCCCCGTCGCCGCGCGCGATGCGCCGGCGATCTTCAGGAGCGAGTCGACGTCGAGGATCCCGTCGATCCGCGACAGCAGGTACGCCTCCTGCGGCGTCAGCGGGAGGTACTGGTAGCGCGACATCGGGTCGGTCGCGAGGATCGGCACGCGGTGGCCGTCGCCGAGCCGCTCGCGGAAGACCTCCGTCTCGGGCAGCCGGCGGATCCCCTCCACGATGATCGCCGCGGTGGAGAGCGACAGCGCGACGTCGGGATCTAGGACGCCGCTCGATGCCTGAAACCGGTACTCACCGCTGTCCCACGCGAACGTCGAGAAGACAATCTCCTCGACGAGCCGGCGCATCTCGGCGTCGAGGACGGTCCTCGAGATCAGCCCCCGCTCGACGAGGAGCTTTCCGAGCCGGGTCCGGCCCTGTTTCGCGACGGTCTCGAGCGCCCACGTGAGGTCGGCGTCGCTGATGGAACCGCGTCGCTTCAGGAACGCGCCGATCCGCTGCCCCTCGCGCGAGGAGGTCGCAGTGCGCAGCTCCCCCTTCTCGAAGAAGAGGTGGCGCGTCTCGTCGCCGTGGACGAGCGTCAGCGTCCCCTTCAGGCTCTCGAGGAATATGCGCCTCAGAACCTGGGGCAGGGGCGTTTCGGACAGGGATCCCCGGAAGCCCGGGGCCGCGGTCTGTGTCGTCATCGAAAGGGTGCGCGGTGTGCGCGAATCAGGGTAACACCCCCCACAACGGTTACCGAACCGGGACGACCGCGGGGTGGTTTCGCGAAGTCGCGAAGAACCCGGGGGACTTCGCCAGGCCGCGGGCGGCCTCCTTCGGGGTCGCGTAGCGTCCCCAGAGCACTCGGAAGCACGTCCGCCCCTCGAACGGCGTAGCGAGGAGCCACATCGAGCCCGCCGGCCGGTCGTGCTGGAACGCATCCACGAGCGACGGGACCTCGCAGGCGAGCTCGAGCTGGACCGCGTAACGGGCCTTCCCCTGCTGCACGAAGCGCTTGCGATCCTTCTCGGCCCGGTCGAGCCAGTCCTGGCGCGAGGTCGTCTGGCGGGAGGCCTCTGGGCGCGAGGTCTGGGCGGGCACGCCGGCGGTGGCGGTCGAGGACGAGGCCGCCCGCGGGGACGGCGGGATGGTCGGAGGCGCAGACCGGCGCGAAGGCGCCGCCGTCCGCGCCGGCGGGACGGGTGACCGCATCGCCGGGGGCCGCGTCGGAACCGCGACGGGTGCCGCCGTGGGTCCGATTCGCATCGGCGTCGGGCTCGGCGCCGCGGCGGCGGAGCCGGAGGGCGTCTCCGCGGGCGGCGCCGACGTCGCGCTGAGCTGGATCTCGGTCGGGGTCCGGCGTCGGGCCGCCGCCATGGGGACCGCCGGCTCCCCTCCGGGCGTTCCCTCGCGGGACCGCCAGAGGAGCAACCCGATCACGGCGAGGGCGAGGACCGCCAGGACCCACACCCACGGTCCGGGCGTGCGCGGACGTGGGCGCTCGAGGCCCTCGATTCCCGTCGTCGCGTCGAGGGGACGATCGAATGGAGACACCGGAGCGGCCGCTCCCTCGTCGAATCCGAGCAGGTCCTGCGGCGCCGCGGCCGGGCCCCCGCCGCCGGATTCGCCCGCCGGCTCGCCGCCGACATCGCGGAACCCGCGCTCCGCCTCGCCGCGGCCGCCCTGATCGAGCGCGGAGCGCCGCTCGCCGTCGATGCGATCGAGCTCGTGATCGTCGAGCCGGGACGTCTCGGCCTCGTCGTCCTCCTGCGGCTCCGCCTCGTCCTCCTCGAGCTCGTCGTCGTAGCGATCCGGTCCGGCGGCCTCCTCGAAGCTGCCGCCGGCGAGCGCGGTCTCGGCGGCGTCGTCGTCGACGCGGTGCCCGGCCGGCTCCCCTTCCGACGCGCGGGCCTGCGGCTCCTCCTTCTCCTCGACGTCCTCGACGTGCTCGACGTCCTCGTGCTCCTCGCCGGCGTCGTCGTGAGCGTAGTCGTCGTGCGTCTCATCCTCGGACTCGCGAGCCGCCTCCTCGTCGGCGGGGCGCGCCGCGAGCGCGACGGGAGCGGGCGGCGCGGCGGCCGGCTCGGGCTTCGGAGCCGGAGGCGGCTCGGTCGCGCGCATCTCCGCGGCATCCGACTCGGCCGGCGCCGCGGGCTCGAAGGGACCGGCCGGCGGCGGCGCCTCGCCGGGAGCGAACTCCGGGTGCACGAGCCCGAGCGTGACGAGCGCCGCGAGGAGCTTCTCGACGGCGAACGCGTCCGCGGGCGCCTCGCTCGCGATGTCGGCGGCCGTGCGCTCGCCGTCGATGAGCTGCACGACGGACTCCGCGTCGGCGGTCAGCCCGAAACTCGGAAACTCGGAGTCGAATCTGGGCGCCCGCGCGAGCGGCACGTCCACGCCGCCGAGGTAGTGCAGGACGAGGTTGCGGTCGCGCGAGCGGAGGAAGAGCTCGAGCACGAGGCGAGGGATCGTCAGACGGAACTCCGACGCGTCGTGGCCGCCGGTGCGGAAGAACCAGTACTCGCCCTCGAGCCAGGTCAGCAGGTCGGAGAGGACTTCGACGGCGCGGATCTTCTCGCCCCACCGCCATTCGCGGCGCGTGAGCACGCCGGTCTGGAGCGCGAGAGCGGCGCGGTCAGCGCCGTCGCCGACGGGCAGACGATCGAGCGTGGCCTGATCCAGCTTCCCCGCCCGGACGAGGATCGCCGCCGTGTCGAAGCGCGGGTCGGAGGACGCGGTGCGCACGACGTCGCCCGCCGCGACGTCGAATCCCGCGGTCGCGCCGGAGCGCGAGAACTGGAGCGTGCCGCTCGCGCCGTCCCGCCAGAGCGCGACGAGCGACGACAGCAGATCCGTTCCCCGGATCTCGCCTTCGGCTTCGAACGTCGCCCGCATCGTCTCAGGCGCTCGGCCGCGAGAGGAACGCCGCGACGGCACGCGCCGTCGACGGACCCACCGCGGCTTCGATCTCGCGCGGGTCGGCGCCCCGCAGTCCCTTCACGGATCCGAACCGGCGCAGGAGCTGCCGCGCGCGCACCGGGCCGACGCCCGGGATCTCGGTCAGGCCCGTCGCGCGCATCCGCTTGCTGCGCCGGTTCCGGTGGCGCGTGATGGCGAAGCGGTGCGCCTCGTCGCGCACGCGCTGGACGAGCTGGAGCGCCGGGTCCTTCCGCGACAGCCGCACGGGCTCCGGCCGATCCGGCACCCAGATCTCCTCCTCCTTCTTCGCGAGGCCGACGACCGGCAGCTCCACGCCGACGCGGTCCAGCGCGGTCAGCGCGGCCTGCAGCTGGCCGCGGCCGCCGTCGACGAGAACGAGGTCCGGCATGGTCCCCTGCTCGCCCTGGACCCGCCGATACCGTCGCTCCACGGCCTCGGCCATGCTGCGGAAGTCGTCCGGCGCGAGCAGCTCCTGCGACGCGATGTTGAAGAGACGGTAGTCGGACTTCTTCGGCGCTCCGTCCTCGAAGACCACCATGGACGCGACGCTGTCCGTCCCCTGTATGTGCGAGATGTCGAACGCCTCGATCCGGTGCGGCGGCATCGGCAGGCCGATCGCGCGGGAGAGTCGCTCGACCGCGATCGCCTCGTCGCCGCCCGTCCGCCGGAAGCGGACGCGGTGCCGCTCGCGTGCGTTGACCTCGGCCATGGACAGCCGCTCGGCGCCCGGACCGCGCTGGGGCACCCGGACGACGACCTTCGCGCCCCGGCGGGCGGCGAGGAACTCGGAGAGCAGCTCCGGGCTCGAGATCGCGACCGGAAGGTGGACCTCGGACGGGAGGAACGGGTTCGCGTCGTAGAACTGCGGGAGGAACGCGTCGAGGAACGCGGACGGCTCGATCTCCTGTGATTTCTCGAAGAAGAAGTCACGCCGGTCCTGGAGCACGCCGCCGCGCACCACGAGCACGCAGACGGCGACGTCCTGCCCCGACTCGAAGAAGCCGAACACGTCGACGTTCTCGCCCCGGAGCGACTGCACCACCTGGTACTCCGAGACGTCGCGGACCGTGCGCAGGGCGTCGCGGTACGCCGCCGCCATCTCGAAGTTCTCCCCCTCGGACGCCACCAGCATCTTCCCGTCGAGGCTCGCCTCCAGCTCGGCGTTGCGGCCCTGGAGGAAGAGGACGACGTCGGACACCGCCGAGTCGTAGGCCTCCCTGGTCGTCAGGCCGGCGACGCAGGGGCCGAGGCAGGCGTGGAGGTCGTAGTAGAGACACGGCCGCGGCAGCTTGCCGTCGATCTCGAGCGTGCAGGTGCGAATCTGGAAGTGGCGCGTGATCATCCGCATGATCCGACGCGCGAGGCCGCCCCAGAACGGACCGAAGTACGAGTGGCCGTCGTCGAGGACGCGCCGCGTGACCAGCGCGCGCGGCCAGGGCTCTCCCGTCGTGATCTTGATGTACGGGTAGGTCTTGTCGTCGCGAAGGCAGACGTTGTACCGCGGCCGGTGCTTCTTGATGAGGGTGTTCTCGAGGAGGAGCGCCTCGAGCTCGGTCCTCGTGACGATCGTCTCGATGTCCTTGAACAGCCGGAGCAGGGCGTCCGTCTTCGCGTCGCTCTCTTTCGTGAAGTAGCTGGCGACGCGCTTCCGGAGGGACCGGGCCTTTCCGACGTAGAGGATCTTCCCCTTGTCGCCCTTGAAGAGATAGACGCCGGGAGAATCAGGGAGATTCTCGGGAGCGCGGCGCTCGGACACGATGTGATTTTAGCAGGCCGGGGCCGGATCTCCCGCGCCGCGAGGCGATTAGGCGGCGGCGGCGTAGGATGCCGGGTCCTCGCGATGCGACTCGGCGCGCGGCGCGAGCCCGAGGGAACCCGCTCGCTTCGGTATGATCGACGAGACATGCCGATGCACGAGTGCCCGTACTGTTACACGCCGGTCGAGCCGGGCACTCCGACCTGCCCGAAGTGCGGCCGCGAGATCGAGCGGTGGCAGACGGGCTTCTACACGCGTCAGCGGCCGCTCGCGACGAAGTCGAAGACGGCGGTGTGGGCGGCCGCGCTCGCGGCGCTCCTGCTCATCCTCGCGGGGTTCGCCCGCGCCTGCCACTGGCTGTGATCCGCAGGGCCTCCGCCGCCGCCGCATTCCTTCTCCTCACGCTCACGACCGCCGCGCGCGGGCAGCTCGTTCCGATCACCCGCTGCCAGGCCGCGATCCCGTGCTCGATCCCGTACGGGCTGCGGCCCGCCGACGCGGCGGCGTGGACGCCGGGCGCGAGGATCGGTCAGGGAAATACCGCAATCTCGGTGCGTGTCGACGAGAGACTCAAGCCGGAAGTCCAGGCTCCGAACGTGTCGGAGGACCCGACGGAGCGAGCGGCCAGGATCTTCATGAGGAAGAACCCGTTGCCGACGCCGAAGCCCACCTCGAAGCCGACGCCCGCCCCGAAGCCGGGATAGCTCACGCGTCTCCCTTCTCCGCGCGAGCCGGGCCTATTCACCGGCGCCGGAGGACAGGCCCGCAAGTCCCGCGGCGAATGAGTCGCTTATGAAGCGCGGCGCTCCGCAAGTCGGGCCTGCGCGCTTCGATGGGGTCAGGTCTCCCGTTTTCGGAGCTCTTTGGTCGGCGCGGCGTCGTCGAGATCGCGGCGTCGCTCCGATAACGGGGAGACCTGACCCCGAGCGCGGCATCCCGCTAGTGGGCTCTTCAGCTCCGGAAGATCTCCAGCTCACGGAGGCCCCTTATCTCGTCGCGCAGAGACGCGGCTTTTTCGAAGTCGAGATCCTTCGCCGCCGCCTTCATCTGCTTCTCGAGCTCCGCGATGCGGCGCCGCAGCGACTCCGCGTCCGGCAGGTCCGTCTTTGCGGTCCTGACCGGCACCTCGTAGTAGTCGAGGTTCGACATCCGCACGAGCGGCGAGCCGACGTCCTTGACGATCGACGCGGGAACGATGCCGTGCTCGATGTTGTAGGCCTCCTGGATCGCGCGCCGCCGCTGCGTCTCCTCCATCGCGCGCCTCATCGAGTCGGTGACGGCGTCCGCGTAGAAGAGCACCCGCCCCTTCAGGTTGCGGGCCGCGCGGCCCGCCGTCTGAATGAGCGACGTCTGGCTGCGCAGGAACCCCTCCTTGTCGGCGTCGAGGATCGCGACGACGGCGACCTCGGGCAGGTCGAGCCCCTCGCGGAGGAGGTTGATGCCGATGAGACAGTCGAACACGCCGCGCCGGAAGTCCGACAGGATTCCCACGCGGTCGAGCGTCTCGATGTCGGAGTGCAGGTACCGGACGCGGACGCCGACCTCCGCGAAGTAGTTGGTCAGCTCCTCCGCCATGCGCTTGGTCAGGGTCGTGACGAGGACGCGCTCGCTCGCCGCGGCGGCCTCCCGCACGACGCCGAGGAGATCGTCGACCTGGCCCTTCACGGGCCGTACCTCGATGAGCGGATCGAGCAGCCCCGTCGGGCGGATGACCTGCTCCACGATCTCGCCGCCCGCGCGCTCCAGCTCCTCCGACGCCGGCGTGGCGCTGACCGCGATGACCTGGTTGAGCCGCGAGCGGAACTCGTCGTAGGTCAGCGGCCGGTTGTCGAGCGCCGAGGGCAGCCGGAAGCCGTAGTCCACGAGGATCTGCTTCCGCGACCGGTCGCCGAAGAACATCCCGCGAACCTGAGGCAGGGTGACGTGAGACTCGTCCACGACGAGGAGGAAGTCCTTCGGAAAGTAGTCGAGGAGTGTCGGCGGCGGCTCCCCCGCCTGGCGGCCGGAGAGGTGGCGCGAGTAGTTCTCGATGCCGTTACAGTAGCCGAGCTCCTTGATCATCTCGAGGTCGAACATCGTCCGCTGGTGGAGCCGCTGCGCCTCGAGGAGCCGGTTGGCCGCCGTCAGCTCCGCGATTCGCGCGTCGAGCTCGAGCCGGATGGTGCCGATCGCGCGCTCCAGCGTCTCCTTCGGCGTGGCGTAGAACGTGCGCGGGTACAGCGCCAGACGCTCGAGACGCTGGAGCGGCGTGCCGCGGATCGGGTCGGTCCGCGTGATCTTCTCGATCTCGTCGCCGAAGAACTCGACGCGAACCGCCGTGTCCTCGTACGCCGGCGCGATCTCGAGGACGTCGCCGCGGACCCGGAAGGTCCCGCGCGCCAGGTCGAGGTTCGTACGCTCGTACTGCATCTCGACGAGCCGCGAGAGGAGCGCCGGCATCCCGTCGGAGTCGCCCACCTGCAGGTAGGCGAGCATGTCGTAGTAGGAGTCGGGCGCGCCGAGGCCGTAGATGCACGAGACCGAGGCGACGACGATCACGTCGCGCCGCTCGAACAGGGCCTTCGAAGCGGCGAGGCGCAGCTTGTCGATCTCCTCGTTCCGGGTCGCGTCCTTCTCGATGTAGGTGTCGGTCTGCGGGACGTACGCCTCGGGCTGGTAGTAGTCGTAATAGGACACGAAGTACTCGACCGAGTTGTCGGGGAAGAATCCCCGGAACTCCTGGTAGAGCTGGGCGGCCAGCGTCTTGTTGTGGGACAGAACGAGTGTCGGCCGCTGGACGGCCTCGATGACCTTGGCGACGGTGAACGTCTTGCCGGAGCCCGTCACGCCGAGGAGCACCTGGTCGGTCCTCCCCTCCGCGAGTCCGCCGACGAGGCGCTCGATCGCGGCGGCCTGGTCGCCCTGCGGGGAGAACTCGGTCTTCAGACGGAACCGGCCGGCGGCACGGGCCTGGGCCTCGTGGAAGGACGGCGGCTTTCCCGCGGAGGCGACGTCGGGAGCAGGACCCGGGTGAGTGGGACGCGGCATCGAAAGTGCGGCTTATAGCATAAGGACCGCGGATGCCTCACAATTCCCTCGTGAGGACGGTTGGCCGCACCGCGCTCCTGATCCTGCCGCTCGCGCTCGCCGCGTTCGTCGGCACCGTGACGGGTTCCTTCGCGACGAATTTCGTCCGCGTCCCCAAGGTCGACGAGCTCGCGACCTACCGGCCCGACATCATCACCCAGATCACGGGGCGCGATGGGTCGACGATCGCGCGCTACGCGATCGAGCGGCGGATCCTCGTCACGCGCGCCGACATCCCGGCGGTCGTCCGCAACGCGATCGTGGCGACGGAGGACAAGAACTTCTTCCAGCACGGCGGGATCGACGTGAAGCGCACGCTCTCGGCGCTCGTCGCGAACGTGCAGCAGGGCGGCTACGCGCAGGGCGGCTCGACGCTGACGCAGCAGCTCGCCCGCGCGATCTTCCTCTCTCCCCGCAAGACGCTCTCGCGCAAGGTCAACGAGGCGCTCGTCGCCTTCGAGATCGAGCGGCGCTACTCGAAGGACCAGATCCTCACGATGTACGCGAACGAGATCTATCTCGGCCACGGCAACTACGGCGTCGAGGCGGCGTGCCGGTACTACTTCGGCAAGAGCGTCAAGGACGTCACGCTCGCGGAGGCCGCGCTCCTCGCCGGGATCGTGCAGCGTCCGTAGGACCAGTCGCCGTTCCGCAACCCCGCGCTCGCGAGGCAGCGCCGCGCGACCGCGCTCCGGCGCATGAAGGACGCGGGCTTCATCAGCG
>DATBBK010000116.1:0-10901 GCA_036271035.1 Thermoanaerobaculia bacterium
CACCCCAAACTACGCATGGGGCTCGAGAATGTTTCGCGCCAAAAGGCTCATATCAAGGCATTTCGCCGGGAAAGAAGCAAGCGGCGAAACGTCCGATCCCGGCGTTTTCGAGGGGGGGACGCTCCTCGTCGCAGCGCGGCCTCGCGATGGGACATCGCTCCCGATACGGGCACCCGCGGTCCGGGTCCGGGGACGCGGCCGAGGTCGAGAAGGCTGCCGGGTTCCCGGCCGGCGACGCGCCCCTCGCGGCGGCGACGAGCGCCGCGGTGTAGGGATGCAGCGGCCGCGCGAGGAGCTCGCGAGCGGGAGCCCGCTCGACGATGCGGCCGCGGTACATGACGGCGACTTCGTCCGCGATCCGCGACACCACCGCCAGATCATGCGAGATGAAGAGGTAGGCGACGCCCGTGCGATCACGGAGATCGAGCAGCAGGTTCAGGATCTGCGCGCCGACGGACGGGTCGAGGGCGGACGCCGGCTCGTCGCACACGACCAGGCGCGGTCCGGTCGCGAGCGCCCCCGCGATCGCGACCCGCTGCCGCTGGCCGCCGGAGAGCTCGGCCGGATATCGCCCCGCGACGTCCTCCGAAAGCCCGACGGCGGCGAGCAGCTCGCGGACGCGCACGGCGCGCTCGGCCCGCCGCGCGAGGCGCTGGACCCGCAGAGGCTCCGCGACCTGGTCGCCCGCCCGCATCCTCGGGTTGAGGGACGTCGCGGGATCCTGGAAGACGATCTGGAGCTCACGGCGCTTCCGGCGCAGCGCGGCGCCCGAGAACGCGAGCCAGTCCGCTCCGTCGAACACGATCCGGCCGGCGTCCGGCTCCGTGAGGCGCGCGACGATCCGGGCCGCCGTGGTCTTGCCGCTCCCCGACTCGCCGACGAGCGCGAGCGTGCGGCCGGCCGCGACGTCGAAGTCGATGCCGCGCAGCGCCGGAAGCCAGGCGGACGCGCGTCCCATCGGCCCGCGGCGGACGGCGAACCGCTTCTCGAGGCCCGTCGCCGACAGCAGCGGCGGGGCGGCCGCCCCGGGTGCGCTCATGGGACCGCCGTCGAAGGCGCGTGAAGGAAGCAGCGCGCGAATCCCGCGCCGGCGGGATAGGCGTCGGGCGCCTGCCGCTCGCACGGGTCGAACCGCTCGGGACATCGCGGCGCGAACGCGCACCGGGACCCGTCGCGCTCGGAGAGCGACGGCGGCGCACCGGGTATCGTCTCGTACCGCTCGCCGCGCCGCGGTGCGGACGCCTCGATCCGCGGCGCCGCTCGCAGCAGGCCTCTCGTGTAGGGGTGCGCCGGCCGGGACAGGACGTCGCTCGCCGGGCCCTCCTCCACGATCCGCCCGGCGTACATCACGAGCACGCGGTCGGAGCGGGGCGCGACCAGCACGAGGTCGTGCGTGACGACGAGCAGCGCGAGCCCCCGCGACGCGCGCAAGGCGTCCAGCCGCTCGAGCACCCGCGCCGCGACGGTCGGATCGAGCGAGGCGGTCGCCTCATCCGCGACGAGCAGGTCGGGCCCCGGCGCGAGCGCCATCGCGAGATAGGCCCTCTGCGCGAGACCGCCGGACAGCCGGTGCGCGTACTCGCCCAGCGCCGCCTCGGGCTCCGGATATGCCGCATCCGACAGCGCCGCGATCGCGAGCTCGCGGGCCTCGCCGTGCGACACGCGCCGATGAAGCCGTATCGCCTCTTCCATCTGCGAGCCGATGGTCCGTACCGGGTCGAAGGCCGCGGCCGGATCCTGGAAAACGAGGCCGATGCGGGCGCCGCGCCAGCGGTTCCGTTCCGCATCGGACTCCGACGCGAGGCTCCGGCCGTCCCAGATGACGCGTCCCGACGTCCTGGCTCCCGCGGGCGACAAACCGAGGATCGCGCGCGCGAGCTGGGTCTTGCCGCTGCCGCTCTCGCCGACGAGGGCGACCGCCTCGCCGCGCGATATCGCGAGAGAGACTCCGTCCACCGCAGGAAGCCACTCGCGGCCGGAGGGCAGCGCGACGCGGAGATTCTCGACGCGAAGCAGCGGAGGAGGCGGGGCCGATGCGGGACGCAGCACGCTCACCGAAGCAGCTCCCTCTTTTCGCCTTCCGCCTTCCGCCTTCCGAGCGACCCGCTCAGGAGTTCTTGCGTACGGCCTCGAGATCCTTTACGCGGCGCACGACGTCGCGGTAGTTCGCGTTGAGGCCGTACACCTCCTGGAACGTCTTGTAGGCCAGCTCCGTGTCGCCCGTGTCCTGATAGACCGACGCGAGGTCGTAGAGCATTCCCGCGGTCGCGGCCTCCTGGATGTGAGGCGTCTCGAGTCCCTTGCGGAACCACTTGATCGCGAGCTGCGGCATGCCCTTCTCGAGGAAGCAGTGGCCGAGCATGCTGCAGCACTCGATCGCCCTTTGCGGATCTTTGCTCGCGAGCTGGAACTCGCCGATCGCCTCGTCGACGAGGCCCATCTCCTTGTAGGCGATGCCGAGGTTGTAGTGAGTCTCGTAGTCCTCGGCCGAGAGCTGCTGCTCGACGCCCTTCTTGAACTCGCGGAAGATCTCCTCCAGCGAGACCTCGCCCTGCGGCGCGGACAGCTCCGACCCCGACTCCGCGGCGATCGCCTCGTCGGATAGCTCCTTCTCGAGCTCCTCCGCGAGATTGAAGAACTTCTGCTCGTCGGCGAAGAGGTTCGCCTCATCGACGGCGGGGACGTCGGGAACTGCGGGCGCCGCGGGAGGGGCATCCTCTGCTCGGTGCATCTCGTCCTCGAGCAGATTGCCGAGCTGCTCGTAGGAGACGAATTCCGTGTCCTGCGGCGCCTGCGGCTCGGGCGTCGTCAGTCCCTGGAACGTGGGCGGCGGTCCCGACAGCTCCGCGTCGCCGAGGTCGATCGACTCCGACCCGGCGTACGCGCGCGGCGCCTCGGCGGGCGGCGCCGCCGGCTGGCCGATCTCGAATTCCTCGAACACGACCTCCGCGGGAGGGGACGCCGCGGACGCGGAGTGCGGCGACCTACCGCCGCGCGGCGCGCCCGAGGCCATCGCCCGGATCCGCTCCGCGTCGCCGGTACGGCCGGCCGCCGTGTATGCCTCCGCGAGCGAGGCGACCTCGCGCGCGAGACCCGGGTTCTCCGTCTCCGCGAGCAGCTCGATCAGGCGCTCGCGCACCTTGAAGAGGTCCGGCCGGCGCTGCGCCAGCGAGTAGAGCCGGTCGATCGCCTTGTCGGCGAGGCCGTATTTCGCGAAGACCTCGGCCTCGACGATGAGCGTCTCGAGCTGCTGCTCTTCTGCGGTGCCCGCCGGGGCCGCCTCCGGCGGCTCCGTGCCGGCCGCGCCCTCGCGAGTCGCCTCCGGCGTCGCCGACGCGGTCGCAGGCGCCGCCGGCTCCTCGTCGAGGTCGATGCCGGGCACCTTCGGCTGAGGCGCGTGGACCGATGCGCTGTCCTCGAGGTCGATGATCAGTTCCTGGTACTCGGGGTCGGCCGCCGGAGGGGGCGGCGCCGCCGCGGTTGCCGCGGCCGGAGCGGGCGCGCTCGGTGTGGCCGACGCGGCCGGAGCCGCCGGCGAAGCGGGCGCCGCGGACGGAACGGCTGCGGCGGATCCGATCGGGGGCGCCGCGGCCTGCCCGGCGAGCCAGGTCGCCGCAGCGACGTTCCCGGGATCCGCCTCCGCGGCGAGCCGGTACTGCTCCGCCGCGGCCGGGATGTCGCGCCGCCGGTCGGCGGCCGCGCCGAGCGCCACGCGTGTGCGCCCGAGCCCGGGGCGGTTGCCCTCGGCCTCGTAGACGGTCAGCAGCTTCTCGAGAGCGGGGGCGTGCCCCGGATCGGCCGCGACGACGGGCTCGAGATACTCCGACGCCCGGCCGAACTCCCGCCGCCCGACCGCGGCGTCGATCAGCGGCGCGACCGCGGCGACGGCCTTGTCGAGCGCCATCTCCTGCATGCGAAGGCGGAACAGGAAGAGCCTCGGCGCCTCCGCGTCGGCGTCGAGCGCGAGCGCCTGCTCCGCGGTGCGGATCGCCTCGGCGCGCTGGCCCATCTCGAGCTGCGCCTCGGCGAAGAGCGAGAGGCTCTCCGGAGTCCGCGGCGCCGCCTTGAGCACGGCCATCGCGGCGTCGGTGTTCTTCTGCGCGAGCAGCGAGCGGACGAGATTGCGCTGCGTCTCGACGTCGTGCGGCGAAAGCTCGAGCGCCTTCTGGAAGACCTGGGCGGCCTCGTCGTGCGCGCCTCGCTTCAGGAGCATGTTGCCGATGAGGCCGTACTGCATGACGGCCTCGTTCTTCTCGTGCGCGGCGCGATAGATGTCCGCGAGCCGAACCTGGATCCGAAGGTCCGACGGATCGATCGAGGCCATCTTCTTGTAGACCGCGATCGCCTCCTTGAGGCGGTTGTTCTTCTGGTAGTGGTCGGCCAGGACCTGGTACTGGCTTCGCGCGTCCTGGACGAGACCCTGCTTGTGGTACAGGTCGGCCAGCTTGTCGTAGACCTCGAGCTGGGCGGGGTCGATCTTGTTGATCTTCTTGAAGATGGCGATCGCCTTCAGGAAGAACCCGTCCTTCGAGTAGAAGTCCGCGATGCGCGTGAAGTAGGGGATCGACTCCGAGGGTCGGTTCATCCGGACGTACAGGTCCCCGACCTTGTTGAGAGTCGAGATGTCCTTCGGGTTGTCTTCCAGGACCCGGAGGTACTCCTTCAGCGCGCCGTCCAGCTTGCCCCGGGAAAGCAGTTTCTCGGCGGACTGGAGGACCTGGTCTCGATTGACTGCCACTGCTTAAGATTCTAACCGCGACGGCGCGCCGGACGCGCCTCGGGCGGGTCACCGGAGGGGTCCGGAATCACACCGCGGTACGTCAGGCGATGCTCCGGACAGGGCCCGCACAGCCTCAGCGCGGCCCAGTGCTCCGGCGTCCCGTAGCCCTTGTGTTGCTCGAACCCGTACGCCGGATGGAGCCGCGCCAGCCCGTCCAGCAGCCCGTCGCGATGGACCTTGGCGACGACGGACGCCGCGGCGATCGACGCCGAGAGCGCGTCGCCGTGCACGATCGGAAGCTGGGGCGTCCACACGCCGGGGACGGAGACCGCGTCGACGAGGAGGTAGTCGGCCGCTGGTGTGAGCGCGGACACGGCGATGCGCATCGCCTCGAGGCTGGCTCGCAGGATGTCTCGCGCGTCGATGTCGCGCGCCGCGACGACGCCGACCCCGAACGCGATCGCGCAGCGGCGGATCTCGCGATCGAGCCGCTCGCGCGACTCGGCGTCGAGCTTCTTCGAATCGTCGAGCCCCGGCAGAACGCAGCGCGGCGGCAGGATCACCGCGGCCGCGACGACCGGGCCCGCGAGCGAGCCGCGCCCGGCCTCGTCGACGCCGGCGACGCGCCGGAACCCGCGCCACGCGAGCTCCGCCTCGAGGATCGAGAGATCGCGCAGGCGACCCAGCTCCGCGAACAGAGCGGCGATCGGGTCGGGGGTCACGTCCGGGGAGGTGGGATCAGTCCGTCTGCTTCTCGAGGATGCGCGCGGCCTTGCCCTTGCGTCCGCGCAGGTAGTACAGCTTGGCGCGCCGCACGGCACCTCTCCGCTCGACCTCGATGCGGTCGATGATCGGCGAGTGGAGCGGGAAGATCCGCTCGACCCCGATGCCTCCGGAGATCTTCCGCACGGTGAACGTCTCGCGCGCGCCGCCGCTGCGGCGGGCGATGACGACGCCGGCGAACATCTGGATGCGCTCCTTCTCGCCCTCGCGGACCTTCACGTGGACCCGGACGCTGTCTCCCGGGGAGAAGGCCGGTATGCCGCTCTTCAGAGCGGGCTTCTCGATGTCGAGCAGGATGTCGGTCATGGCCCAATCCTCTCCCCGGGCGCGCGGGCAAGACCCGCGAGGGCTTCCGGAAAAACGGCGAATTCTAAGCGAAGAGCGTAGGGAATCGCAACCCGGCTGGGCCCTCAGCCCTCGCCCTCCCCCGGCTCGGGCGGGCGGCGCGCGAGCAGGTCCGGGCGCTTCTCGCGCGTCCGTTCCAGGGACCGGGCCCGGCGCCAGCGCTCGATCCGGGCGTGGTCTCCGCCGACGAGCACCTCGGGAACGGCGAGACCGCGGAACTCGCGGGGCCTGGTGTAGTGCGGGTAGTCGAGCCGCTCTCGGAGGAAGGACTCGTTCTCGAGGGACTCGGCCGCGCCGACGACCCCGGGAACCAGGCGCGTCACGGCTTCGGTGACCGCCAGTGCCGCCGACTCGCCGCCGGGGAGCACGAAGTCCCCGAGCGAGATCTCCTCGTCGTAGAGGCCGAGCTGGCGGACGCGCTCGTCGATGCCCTCGTAGCGGCCGCAGACGAGGAGCAGCCGCTCCCGGCCGGACAGGGCGACCGCCGACGCGTGATCGAACGGCCGGCCGTCGGGCGTCATGAGCACCGTCCGGGCGCGCGGCAGACCCGGCGCGTCGCGCCGCGCCTCGATGGCGGCCGCGAGAACGGGCGCCATCATGACCATCCCGGCTCCGCCGCCGTACGGCTCGTCGTCGACCTTGCGGTGGCGGTCTAAGGCGAAGTCGCGCAGGTCCACGACGTCGATGCGCAGCCGTCCCGCGGCGATCGCCTTGCCGAGCAGGCTCTCGGCGAGCGGCGAGTCGAAGTAGCCGGGGAAGATGGTCAGGATCTCGATGTGCATGAATGCATTAGCCGTGGCTAATATGTCGCGGGCTTCGAGTTACAAGTTTCAAGTTTCAAGGTTCAAGTTGCGCAATTCGAACTTGTAGCTTGTAACTTGCAACTCACAGCTCCATCAACCCCTCCGGCGGATCCAGCACGATTCGCCGCCTCTCGCGATCGACGTCCACGACGATTCCGTGGACGAACGGAACGAGCGCCTCCTTTCCGCCGTCGCGAGTGACCGAAAGAAGTGCCCCGCCCGGCGTCTTCTCCAGCCCTGCCGCCACGCCGAGTCGCCGGCCCGACGGATCCACGCATTCCCAGCCGGCGACCTCGTGCGCATAGAAGAACCCGTCGGGCGGAGGCGTCGCGCCCGCGCCGGGGATCGACAGCTCGCCGTCCTGCAGCGCGCGCGCCGCGTCGGCGTCGCCGACGCCCTCGAACGCGATGAGAATCCTCTCTCCGTGCGGCCGCGCGGCGGCCACTCGGAGCTCGCGCGACGCGTCGCCGCGCCGCCACGTCACGACGGAGCCCGCGGCGAATCGCTCCGGGAAGTCGGTCAGCGGCTGGACCGAGAGCTCGCCTCGGAGGCCGTGCGGCCGCCGCACGATGCCGACGAGCAGCTCATCCGCCATGGTGCTCCGGCGCCTCGCCGGTCCGGATCAGTCCCGGATGCGGATCATCACGCGCTTGCCGCGCGCGGAGGCCGCCGCCGACACGAATGCGCGCAGCGCGCGCACCGTGCGGCCCTCGCGGCCGATGAGCCGGCCTCGCTCGGCCTCGGGGACCTCGATGTCGTACACGGCGGTCCCGCCGTCGAAGGTCTCGAAGACCCGCGCCTGATCGGGATGGTCGGCCAGACGGCGGACGACGGTCTCGACGAGCTTCTTCATGCCGGGCTCAGGCCGACTTCGCCGGAGCGGCGGGCGCCGGCTCGGGGCGCTCGAGGAGCGACTTCACGGTCGGGGAGACGTTCGCTCCCAGGCCGATCCAGTGCTTCGCGCGCTCCCTGTCGAAGGACAGCGCCGGCGGGTTGGGGACCGGGTCGTAGGAGCCCAGCTCCTCCAGCACCTCGGCCCGCGCGGTCAGGCGCGAGTCGGAGACCACGATCCGGTAGTAGGGACGGTTGCGGGCGCCCATGCGGCGCAGGCGGATCTTGAGCATTTTCTAGAAGTTCTCCCTGTCCATCAAAAGCGGCGCATTCTAGCAGAGAGGCCGCAGGCCGTGAGGCGGCCGCTGTAAGCCATTCTCGCCCAGTGACATCGGATCACGGCTCACGGACCCGGACGCGGTCCTCCCGGCAGCATCAGCTTCGACATGTCCAGCCCCCGAATGCCCTTTCGCGCCGTCCGCATCATCCGCCGCATCTGCTGGTACTGCTTGAGGAGCCGGTTGATCTCCGCCACGGAGGTGCCCGACCCGCCGGCGATCCGCTTCTTGCGGCTGCCGTTGAGCACCTGGGGATAGCGCCGCTCCTCCAGCGTCATCGAGTCGATGATCGCGGTCACGCGCGTGAGCGCCTTCTCGTCCACGCTCTCCGGCTGGCGCAGCGCCTTGAACGCGCCCGCCTTCGGCAGCAGGTCGATGAGCCCCTCGAGCGGCCCCATCTTCTTCATGGAGGCGAGCTGGTCGCGGAGGTCCTCGAGCGTGAACTCCCCCGCCGACGTCTTCTGCGCGAGCTTGCGCGCCGCCTCGGCGTCGACGGTCGACTCGACCTTCTCGATCAGCGTGAGCACGTCGCCGAGCCCGAGGATCCGCGACGCCATGCGGTCCGGGTGGAACGGCTCGAAGTCCTCGGGCTTCTCGCCGACGCCGACGAACTTGATCGGCTTGCCGGTCGTCGTCACGACCGAGAGGGCCGCGCCCCCGCGCGCATCGCCGTCGGTCTTCGTCAGCACGACGCCGGTCAGCGGCAGCGACTCTGCAAATCCGGCCGCGGACTTGACCGCGTCCTGCCCCGTCATCGCGTCCGCGACGAACAGGATCTCGTGCGGCTCGACGGCGGCGGCGACCTCGCGCACCTGGGCCATCAGCTCCTCGTCGATGTGCAGGCGGCCCGCGGTGTCGACGATGACCGTGTCGCGGCCGGTCTGCTTCGCCTCGCGCAGGCCCTCGCGCGCGAGCGCGACTGGATCGGTGGCGCCGCTCTTCGAGTAGACCGGCACGCCGATCTGCTTGCCCAGGGTGATGAGCTGCTCGACGGCGGCGGGCCGCTGCAGGTCCGCGGCGATCACGAGCGGGAAGCGCCCGCGCGTCTTCAGGTGGCGCGCGAGCTTCGCCGCCGACGTCGTCTTGCCGGAGCCCTGCAGCCCCACCATCATGATGACCGCCGGTTTGCCGTGGAGGTCCACGTCCGCCTGGGAGCCGCCGAGCAGCGTCTCGAGCTCGTCGCGCACGATGCGCGTGACCTCCTGCGCCGGCGAGAGCTGCTGCGTGACCTTGGCGCCGACCGCGCGCTCCTTCACCTTCTCCGTGAACTGACGGACGACCGGCAGCGCCACGTCGGCCTCGAGCAGCGACAGCCGGATCTGGCGCAGGGCCTGGTCGAGGTGGTAGTCGGTCAGATGCCCCTCGCCCCGGAGCTCCTTGAACACGCCCTGCAGGCGGTCGCTCAGCCCTTCGAACACCGATCACCCCCGTCGCGCGGCGCGGCCGCGCAAACCCGAAGAATAGCCCGCGGCGAGGCCCTTTCCCGCGCCGGGATTGCGGTTGACAGGGGGCGGGCTTCCGGTATGATTCCGCGTCGATTTCCCCCGTCCGGATCGATTTCGCGCTCCACGACATCGGGGCGCTTACAACAAGAAGGAGATGAGGGATATGAAGAAGGTTGTGACCCTGGGTTTCGCGGCGGTGGCGGCGATGGCGCTCGCTACGGGCTGCCAGAAGAAAGAGACGACCACCACCGAGACGACGACCAAGACGGAGGCGCCCGCCGTCGTCGAGGAAACCGGAACGGCCGCGACCACCACGACGTCGACCTCGACCGAGACGACGGGCACGGGGACGACGGCGACGACGACGACCGAGACGTCCACGACGGCTCCGGCGACGACGACGCCCGCGAAGTAAGAGCGGTCTCGAACCGATCGCAACGGGCCCCCGCGAGGGGGCCTTTTCATTTTCAGCCGTAATCCCTCCGCCGCGAGCGCCGGCGCGATCTCATCCCCTACACTCTTCGCGTTGCTTCCTCTCTGGGCCGAACTGCTCCTGCTCGCCGTCGCGGTCACGGCCACCGTGCGCGCGTATCGCGTCGCGCGGCGCGAGCGGTTCCTGGCGGCGCGGCTGCAGGCGCGCGAGCGCGAGAGCCACTTCCTCGGCGAGTCGCCGGAGCCCGCACGCATCCTCGAGCACGCGTTCGCCGCGGCCGCCGAGATCCTGCCGTTGACGAGCTTCGACCTGTACCGCGTCGACCGCACCGAGCGCATCTACGAGGTGTGGTCGCTGCCCCCGGGCGGCGAGCCCGGCGTCCCTCGCAAGCCCGTCGTCGATCCGAACCATCCCTACCTCCGCGAGCGCATCGACTCGAAGGCGCTCCTGCGCTTCGCGGCCACGGAGACCGAGAGGTCGTTCGCGCCGTCCGAGCTGCTGCCGGGCACCGCGCCCACGCAGCGCCTGCACCTCCCCCTCTACTCGGGCGACGCCCTCGTCGCGTATCTCTCCCTCGTCTCGCCCGAGGAGATCGACGAAAGACGCAAGGGCGACCTCCGCGCGCTGCTCGCGCCCCTGACCGCGTCGCTGCAGGCGTCGCGCAACTGGGAGATCGCGGTCACGGACGAGCTCTCGGGACTCTTCGCGCGGCGCTATCTCGAGACGCGCTATGCCGAGGAGTGGGCGCGCGCGATGCGCTATGGCACGTCGCTCTCGGTCGCGCTCTTCGACCTCGACCACTTCAAGCGCGTCAACGACACGCTGGGGCACGCGGCGGGTGACGTCGCCATCCGCCGCTTCGGCGCGATTCTGAGGGCCGCCGTGCGCGCCAGCGACGTGGCCGCGCGCTACGGCGGCGAGGAGTTCGCCGCGATCTTCCCGGAGACCGCCGCGCGCTCGGCCCTCGGCGTCGCCGACCGCGTCCGGCGCGCGTTCGAGAAGGAGGACTTCGAGTCCGGGCGCCGCGCGTTCCACGCGACGGTCTCGTGCGGCGTCGCGGATGCGGCGGGCCTGGGTCCGGACGACCGGGACCAGCTTCTCTTCCGCGCCGACCAGGCGCTCTACCGCGCCAAGGACGAGGGGAGAAACCGCGTAAGGCTGTGGAGCGAGAAGAAGAGCGCCGCGGCGCGGGAGCGATGAGCT
>DATBBK010000117.1:0-11332 GCA_036271035.1 Thermoanaerobaculia bacterium
AGACCTATGGCTGGGAGGTCTTCGACGGCCTGCTGCGGCACACCGCGCGAACCCTGAAGCGCATGGTCGGTACGGTGTTCGCGACCGAGGACTTCATCGCGGTCAACCGCGCGGGCGGCTCCGACTTCTACGTGTTCGCGAGTCTCGAGTCCGGCGAGGAGGCGCTCACGCGGCTGCAGCGCAAGGCGCGGCAGATCGAGGAGTCGCTGCGCGGCTCGCTCGACGAGGCGTTCGGCACGCGCATCCACAAGCGGATCGGCGTCTTCGTCGGCCACGCGCTCCTGCGGCCGAGCCCGCAGATGCGGGTGGAGCGCCTCGTCTACCGTGCGCTGCGCGGCGCGATCGCGGTCGCGACGACGAAGGAGGAGGACCGCCAGAGGGCGCTGCGCGAGACGTTCCGCGACATCCTCCGCACGCGCGGGATCCGCACGGTGTACCAGCCGATCTTCCGGCTCGACACGCTCGACGTCTTCGGCCATGAGGCGCTCACTCGCGGGCCGGCCGATACGGCGTTCGAGAGCCCGGAGCTCCTCTTCCAGTTCGCCGGCGAGAACGAGTCGACGTGGGAGCTCGAGAAGCTGTGCCTCTCGTCGTCGGCCTCGCACTACACCGCGGAGAACGGGAACCGGCTCTTCATCAATCTGGAGGCGGACGCGGTCGCGGCGCTCGCACGCGAGGGACAGCAGGCGGTCGCGCCGCTGTTCGGGCGGCCTCACCCCGTAGTCCTGGAGGTCACCGAGCGTTCGGCGATCCGCGACGTCCCGGTGTTCCGGAGCGCGCTGGCGCGGCTGCGCGAGCTGGGGTTCCAGATCGCGATCGACGACGCGGGGTCCGGCTACGCCTCGCTGCAGGCGATCGCGGAGCTGCGGCCGGACTTCATCAAGGTCGCGAACACGCTGATCACGGGGTTGCGAACGGACTCCATCAAGCGCGACGTCGTCGAGATGTTGGTGAACCTGTCCGGGCGCATCGAGGCGGTCTGCGTCGCCGAGGGCATCGAGACGCCGGAGGACCTCGAGGAGTGCCGCCGGCTCGGCATTCCGTACGGCCAGGGTTTCTTCCTGGGAGTGCCGTCCGAGAAAGCGGCGGCCGCCGCGGCGCGCGAGTTCACGGGACGGATTCGAACGATCAGGCCCTAGAACCGGGCCCCCGCGACGTATTAGTGATCACTAATATGTCGGACGAGGAGGCGGCCGACTCCCGAGTATGAGTCCGAGGCGCTGATTTAGCCCCTGGTTAGACCCGTGTGGTACACGTCGCGGGATGCGAGAGGACCGCGGCACGCCGCTTGCTCCGGGTCCATTGGTCGTGCGGACCGCCCTCGCCGCTGCGCTTCTGACTCTCGGTCTCGTCCGTTTCGCCGCGGCGGGGACCGGTGAGGCTGAAGAGGGTCCCTGCTTCGAGACTTCGCTCACGGAGACGAGCGTGGCCATGGTCGCGACCGACGCCGCGCTCTCCGACGAGGGCGCCGAAGCCGCCGCGCACGAGCCGGGGATGCCATCGAAGCCGGGCGACGTGCTCAAGATGGCGCTCGACGACGCGGTGCACGTCCTCTCCGCGCCGATCCACTGGAACCTGAACCAGTGGATGCTCGCGGCCGCGTCGATCGGGACGGTCGCCGCCTTAGGAGAGCTCGGCGACGTTCACCTGCGGGCCGCCGTGCTTAAGAACAAGAGCGGGGTCCTGGACGATCTCACGAAGGTCGTCGAGCCGTTCGGAACGGAATACGGATGGGCGGTCGTGGGCGCGTACGGGATCGTCGGCTTCGTCTTCAAGGACACGGATTCACAGAACATCGCCTTCGACGCGGCGATGGCGGGCCTGCTGTCCGGCGGCATTACCGACGGCCTCAAGGTCATCGTGGGGCGTGCACGGCCCTATCAGGAGCAGGGAGCCGCCAGCTTCGACCCATTCGGCGGCGACAAGTCGTTCCCGTCCGGGCATGCGACGACGGCCTTCGCGATCGGGTCCGTCATCGCGGCGCACTCGGACCAGGCGTGGGTGAAGATCTCCGCGTACTCGATCGCGAGCCTCGTCGCGTTCTCCCGCGTCTACCACGACGCGCACTGGAGCTCGGACGTCGCGGCGGGCGCGCTCATCGGGACGGTCGTCGGCGAGACGGTCGTACGCTTCAACAATGGGCTGAGGGCCAAAGGCTCGAAGGTGTCCGCGTTCGCGACGCCGATCTACGGCACCGACGGCCGGCGGGGCGCCGCGCTGGTGGTCGTCTTCTGACTGACTGCATGACTGACTGACCGACTGACTGACCGGAGTGGAAACCGCCGCGCGAATCGTCGGCGCGGCCGAAGAGAGGAGCTCGGAACATGCGATTCGAACGTCCGTACCGCGTCGTGAGGCCCCTGTCCGTCTGCGCGCTCGTCCTGCTGACCGCCCCCGGTCTTTCCACGGCGGCCCCCCTGGATTACGACATCAAGCAGGTGCCGATTCCCGGCGCCGGCGAGGCCGGCGTGTCGATGGACTACATCGCCTTCGATCCCGCGACCCACTTCGTCTGGGCGCCCGCCGGCAACACCGGGACCGTCGCGGTCGTCGACGCGTCGAACGGGTCGGTGAAGTCGATCCCGGGTCTTCCCACCGCCGAGATGGGGACCGGCGACCGGCGCCGCGTCGTCGGCCCGAGCTCCGTCGCCATCGGCGGCAAGAGCGTGTACGTCGGCAATCGTGCGGACTCATCGGTGTGCGCGTTCGACCCGAAGACCTTCGCGAAGGGCGCGTGCCACAAGCTCGACGCGATGCCGGACGGCCTGGCGTACGTCGCGCCGCGCGACGAGGTCTGGGTGACCACGCCCCGCGAGAACTCGATCCGCGTCCTGGACGGCGCGACGCTCGAGCAGAAGGCCAAGCTCACGCTGGACGGCGGTCCCGAGGGCTTCGCCGTCGACGCGAAGCGGGGCCGCTTCTACACCAACCTCGAGGACAAGGACCAGACGCTCGCAATCGACGTCGCGACGCGCCAGACGGTCGCCACGTGGAAGTCGGGATGCGGCGACGACGGACCGCGCGGGCTCCGCGTCGACTCCGAGACGGGCTTCCTCTTCCTGGCATGTACGGCGAAGGTCCAGGTCCTCGACGCGGCGCACGGCGGTGAGATCCTCTCGTCGGTCGAGACGGGCGCGGGCGTCGACGACATCGACTACGCGCCGGCGACGCACCTGCTCTACGCCGGCGCCGCGCGCGCGGGGAAGCTGACGGTGGCTCGCGTGGACGGAAAGGGCAAGCTCACGACCGAGGCGTCGGTCACGACGCACGAGGGAGCGAGGAACCCGGCCGTGACGGACAAGGGCGTCGTCTATCTCGCGCACGGAGGGGCCGGCGGCCTGAAGGACCTGCTGGTCGCGACACCGAAGAAATAGTCGGACGGACGGGCTCGCGGCACGGGGCTCGCGCCACGCCGCGTTTATGCTGCGTTTACCGGCCGGTTCGTATACTCCGGCCATCGCTTGCCGGGTCCCGTTCCGCATCGCCCGCGGGCGCAGAGCCGGATGACGAGTTCGTCTCTCGCGCAGCGGGCGTGTCCGGTGCTTCTCGCGCTCGGCTCGGCCGCTCTCTACCTCGCGCTGGCGGGCGCGCCGGCGCTGGTCGACGACGACATCGACGCGGCTCACGCCCTCGTCGCGCACGAGATGCTGCAGCGGCACGACTGGGTCGTCCCGTACCAGGACGGGATCCGCTACCTGATCCGGCCGCCGCTGCACTTCTGGCTCGTCGCCGAGAGCTATCGCATCTTCGGGGAGACGGAGTTCGCGACGCGGCTCCCGGTCGCGCTCGCGATGGTCGGCCTCGTGCTCCTGACCTACGACTTCGGGCGGAGATTCTTCGGCGAACGCGCAGGCCTCTACGCCGGACTCGCCGCCGGAACGAGCGCGGGCATGTACGTCTTCACCCGGACCGTCATACCGGAAGCGATCTACGCGCTCGAGCTGACAGCCGTCTTCTACTTCTTCCTGCTCGCGTGGACCGGCCGGCTCGACGCGCGCATCGGCTTTCCGGCCGCGGCCGCGGCCTGCGCGCTGGCGGTCCTGACGCGGGGGCCGATCGGCCTGATCTTCCCGGCTGCTGCGGTCGCGGTCTTCCTCACGGCGACGGGCGCGTGGAGCTGCTGGCGCTTCCTGCGGCTGCCGTCCAGCGTCGCCGTCTTTCTGACGATCGCCGCGCCGTGGCACATCATGGCCGCCCTCCGCGCGCCCGGCTGGGCCTGGGCTTACTTCGTCAACGAGCACGTCAACCGCGCCCTCGGCACGCGCCGGCCGCACGACTACGGCGCGGTCCCGCTCTGGCTCTGGCTGCTCGAGCACCTGCTGTGGCTATTCCCGTGGAGCGCGTACGGGCTGCTCGCGGTGAGACTGTTCCCGTCGCGGGAGCGGAGGCGGGATCCGGACGACACCGCGACGCAGGCGCGCGTGTTGCTCTTCGCCTGGGCGGGCGTGATCGTCGCGTTCTTCGCGGTGGAGAGCGGCTCACGCATGGAGTACTACAGCTTCGGCGCGTGGCCGGCGCTCGCACTGCTCGTCGGGGCCGGGCTCGCGGAGGGAGAGCGGTCCGGACGGGGCGCGCTGCTCTGGGCGAGCCGCTCGCTCGCAGCGCTCGCGGCGGCGTTCGCCGTCGCAGCGGCGTGGTTTCTGGTGAGGGCGGGCGCGCCGAACGGGGACATCACGGCAGACCTGCGTACGCAGAATGTCGATTCGTATACCTCCGCGATGGCGCGCGTCGGGGACCTCACGCCGGAAGCGCTCGCCGACCTGCGAATTCCGATCCTCGTCTCCGCCCTCTCGCTCGGCCTCGGTTTCGGCGGCTCGTGGATCCTCAGAGAGCGCCGTCGGGATGCCGCGTCCAACGTCATGCTCGCGGCGGGAATGTGCGGCGTGTTCGTCGCGGCGAATCTCGCCTACGTCGCGCTTCAGCCGTCCATGTCCTCCCGCGGCCTCGCGCGCGAGATCGGCCGCACGCTCCGGCCTGCCGACGAGATCGTCCTCTACGGCGACATTCGCCTCGCGCCGGGAATCGCTTTCTACTGTCGGCGGCGCGTCCTGCTGTACCACGCCGCCGAGAGCAACCTCGAGTACGGCTCCCGCTATCCCGACGCGCCGCGGACCTTCCTCTCGGACGACGAGTTCCGGAGCTTGTGGAGCGGACCGGACCGCGTCTTCCTGGTCGCGGCGGCGGATCGCGATCGCGAGGCGCTCGGCAGGGTCTCCGCGGGTTCCGCGCGTGTATTCGCGAGATCCGGCGACAAGACCGTCTACGTGAATCGGACCGGCGAGCCCTGAATGCGGCCGCGCCCGGTGGGCCGCTCGCTGGCGGCCGGACTCTGCGCGACACTCGCGTTCGTGTCCGCCGTGAGTGCCGGCGCACAGGAGTTCCACCTCTTCGATCCAGCGCGCGAGGACGGAGCGTCCGCCCTCGGGGGCGAATCGCCCTACACGGAGGCGGCGCCCGAACCGCTCCGCCGCCTCTGCGTCGTCATCCAGTGCGCGACACTGCCGGTGGCGCCGGCGCCACATCTCTTCAATACCGGAAGCAGCCTGTGGTCGGCGGCGTCGCTGTTCCTCGGAATCGTCGTGGGCGCCCAGGGGCCGATCACCTACGGCATACACGACTTCAGTTTCACGGACGAGGGGTTCTTCGCATACACGACGTACGCCGGCGGCTCGGACAAGGCATCCCACGGCGTCGTCTCCGCCACGATCTCGGGGCTGCTCTTCGACGCGTACCGCCTGAACGGCCTGAGCGAGAACCAGTCCTTCGCGCTCGCCTTCGCCGCCGGCCTGGGCGCCGGCCTGATGGTCGAGATCGGCGACGGCCTCACGCCCTATGGGTTCTCGGCGCAGGACCTCACTGCCGACGCGTTCGGCGCCCTCGCCGGTGCGATGCTGAAACGCGGAGGGTTCGACGACGTCGTGTGGTTCCAGCTCGGGAAGGTTCCTTCCAGGCTGCCCGACGCAGTGCTCGACGGCCGAACGCTGTTCGGCATCGACTACACGCGCGAGATCTACGCGATGAACTTCAAGACGGCCGGTATCGAGCGCCATCTCGGACGCAAGCCCGGGTTCGAACGGTTCTTCCAGACTTCCTTCGTCTACCTGACCAAGGGCTACGGGTACGAACCCGTCGTTCCGACGCGGTACCAGGAGATCGGCGTCGAGATCGGCCTCGACTTCCCCGAGATCCTCAGGGCCGTGGGGGTCAGCGACTCCACGTGGTGGGGCGACACGCTCCTGCGCGCCTTTCAGTTCTTCCGCATCCCGTACACGCAGATCGGGGCGTACTACAACTTCAAGAGCAAGAAGTGGTACGGCGCGGAGGCACCGTACCGCTTCTACTGAGGGCGCGGGGACGTCGGCGCGGGAGTGAGAGGGAACTCGGCGATGAACTCGTTGCCCAACGCGCTCCGGGGCTCGACGCGGATGCGTCCTCCGTGCAGGCCCACCGCCCAGCGGACGATCGCGAGACCGAGACCGTTGCCCGACGAGTCGCGCCGCTCGCGGGAGGATCGGTAGAACCGCTCGAAGACCCTCTCCCGCTCGTCCGCGGACAATGTCGTCGCCTGGTCGAGGACGCGGACCGCGACATGCCCGTTCTCGCGACAGAGAACGATGCCGATGCGCGCGGGAGGGCGCGAAAACTTGATCGCATTTTCGACCAGGTTGACGAGAATCTGCCGCAGCAGCCGCTCGTCGCCTCGTAGCTCCATCGTCTCCTCGGCCTCGACCTCGATCGTCGCGTTCTTGCTGGCCGCGAGCGAGCGGAGCGAACGGACGACCTCGTGCACGAGCTCGGTCAAATCGACGAGACGGCGCTCGAGCGGGTGCTGCAGCGTCTCGCCCTCGGCGAGCAGCGTCAGGTCGCTGACGAGCCGCGACAGCCGCGTGCTCTCCGCCCCGATCGCCGCGAGCGCCTCGCGGCTCTCGGACAGGGTGCGGTCGCTCGAGAGCGCGAGCTCCGCCTCGGTCCGGACGATCGCGACCGGCGTCTTGAGCTCGTGCGCGGCGTCGGCGATGAAGGCGCGCGTGCGCTCCGCGGACTGCTCGATCTGTTCGAGCAGCCGGTTGAAGCTGACACCCAGGCGGCCGAGCTCGTCCTTCTGGTTCTGGATCTCGAGGCGCGCGCCGGCGGAGGGCTCACCGGCCATGGCCGCCGCCTGGGCGGTGAACACCGCGATCGGTCGGAGAACGCGCCGCGCGACCCAGTAGCCGCCCGCGAGCGCGAGGAGAAGCCCGACGATTCCGAACTCGAGCAGGGAGGTTCGGATGGAGGACAGCGTCTGGTCGACGATCGTCGTCTTGTCGGCGACGAAAAGCGTGATGCGTTCCCGGCGGCCCGCCGGAAGGTACGTGCGAGCGATCCCGCGCCGGCCGCCGGTGAGCACGACCACGTTCGGCCGGAACGAAGTCGCTATGCGTGCCCATTCGGAGTCCGGGAGGATGGGCTCGCCCGCCCGCACGCCGGCCGCGGGGATCTGTGCCAGGCGCGTCTCGGCGAGCTTCCCCGTCCGGATCTCCGTGTACAGGCGGTTGAGCTGGAACGCGTCGACGGCTTCGTTCGCCGCGGACTGCATTGGATCCGACGATCCGCGCGCGACGGCTTCCCGAACCTCCTCGCCGTACGCGTTCTGCAGGGTGTCCAGGTTGTCGCGGAGGTCGATGTCGAACGCCCGCAGCGCCGCCGAGCGGTACGGAACGTAGGTCGCGATCGCGAAGAGGCCGACGATCGCGCCGACGGCGGCGCCGTACCAGAGAGTGAGGCGCCAGCGGATCGGGAGCGCCATCAGTCGGCGCCGCGTCGGAGGTCCTCCACGAAGTAGCCCTCGCCCCGGCGCGTCGTCAGAAACGACGCCTCTCCGGGCTTTCCGCCGGAATCGATCTTCTGCCGGAGGCGGCCGACGTACACCTCGATCAGGTTCGAGAACGGATCGAAGTGCTCGTCCCAGACGTGCTCGGCGATCTCGCGCCGCGTCACGATGCGTCCGCGGTTGAGGAGGATGTACTCCAGGAGCGAGTACTCCTTTCCGGTCAGCTCCACGGTGCGCCCGCGAACGGCGACCGAGCGCTTGCCCCGGTCGAGACGGATGTCGCCGACGGTGAGCGTGATCTGCGTCGGCAGCGATCGCCGGCGCAGCAGCGCGCCGACGCGCGCGCGCAGCTCCTCGACCGCGAACGGCTTCGGCAGGTAGTCATCGGCCCCTTCGTTCAGGCCGCGCACCCGGTCGGCGATCTCCGAGCGCGCGGAGAGCATCAGGATCGGCATCCGCGACTCGCCGCCGCGCACCGCCTTGCAGACCGCGAAGCCGTCTATGCCTTCGAGGAGGATGTCGAGGATCATCAGGTCGTACGTGCCGAACGACGCGTGCTCGACCGCCTCCTCGCCGTTCGCGACGACGTCGACCGCGTAGCCCGATTCGCGCAGCGCCCTCGAGAGCAGACCCGCCATTCGAGAGTCGTCCTCGACGACGAGGATTCGCATGGAGAGGAATTATACGAAGCGATCGGGCCGCCGCGACACGTTCGTTGGTTTAGTGCGCATTCATCTTCAGTTCGTACACTCGGGCCGTTGTCGCGTCCTCGTCGTCATCGTGGCGCCGAAGCTGTGACGCGGCGACGTGAGCGCGCGATGGCGACTTGGATCGGCTCCGAAGAGCACAAGCTAGCGTTCTGCCGCTCGTTCCTCGAGACGCACCAGCCGTTCGAGCCCGACGCGATCCACTGGCCCGACCTCGACGACGCCAGTCTCGTGCGACTGAGGGCGCTGCCGATCTGGAACGAGGCGGTGCGGACGGAGGCGTCGACCGCCGTGGAGGTCCAGACGCTCGGCAGAGTCGAGCCGGATCCGCTCCTCGCTCGGGCGATCTCGCTGCAGGGCTACGAGGAGGGCCGCCACGCGGCGATCCTCGCGCTCCTGACGCGGCACTACGGCATACCGGTCGACGCCTTCGACACACCGCTGCCGCCATCGAATCCCGTGTGGACGTTCCTGCGGACAGGCTACGGCGAGTGCCTCGACTCCTTCTTCGCCTTCGGCCTCTTCGCCGTCGGGGTGCGGTCCGGCTACTTCCCGCCGGCCCTGACCGACATCTTCGATCCGATCCTGCAGGAGGAGGCGCGCCACATCCTGTTCATCGTCAACTGGGCCGCGTACCTCCGAGCGAAGACTCCCTTCCCGCTGCGTCCCGCGTTCGACGCGCGGCGCGCCTGGGCGATCGTCGGTCTCCTGGTGGACCACGCGCGCCAGGCCGCGAGCTTCGGAGGCGGCCAGTCGCAGGAGGGCTTCACGATGGCGAGCCACGCGGAGATGAGCGATCTCTCCCCGCGCTCGTTCCTCGAGCTGTGCGTGCAGGAGAACGACCGGCGGCTCGCGCTCTATGACCCGAGGCTGCTGCGGCCGCGGCTGGTGGCGCCGCTGGCTCGACTGGCGCTTCGCGTTCTTCCGGGCGGCGGGGCGACCGCCCGACGCGAGACCCGCATCCGCGACGCGTGAATGTTTCTCACGGAGGATCCATGTCGCATCTGAAGAGCCTCTTCCTGAGCCCGCCGTCCTACCAGGGCTTCGACGGCGGCGCCGGGTCACGGTACCAGGCGAAGCGCGAGATCCGCTCGTTCTGGTACCCGACGTGGCTCGCGCAGCCGGCGGCGCTCGTGCCCGGCAGCCGCCTCGTCGACGCGCCCGCGAGGGGGCTGACGCTCGACGACGTCCTTCCGCTGGCCGACGAGTACGAGCTCGCCGTGCTGCACACCAGCACGCCCTCGTTCCGGGCGGACGTCCGCGTCGCGGAGGCGCTCAAGCGCCGAAACCCGCGGCTGCGGATCGGCTTCGTGGGCGCGCACGTCGCGGTGGCCTCGGAGACCTCGCTCCGCGCGTCGCCGGCGATCGAGTTCGTCGGACGGGAAGAGTTCGACTTCACCATCCTCGAGGTCGCGGAAAACCGACCGCTCGGGACGATCCCGGGGCTGAGCTGGCGAGACGGGGATCGCATCATCCACAACCCGGCGCGCTCCGTCCTCGAGGACATGGACCGGCTTCCGTTCGTGAGCGAAGTCTACCGGCGGGACCTGGTCATCGAGGACTACTTCATCGGCTACCTCCTGCACCCGTACCTCTCGCTGTACACGGGCCGCGGCTGCCGGTCGCGGTGCACGTTCTGTCTCTGGCCCCAGACGGTCGGCGGCCATCGCTACCGCACGCGCAGCGTCGAGCACGTGGCGGCCGAGATCCGCTACGCGAGGGCCGCGCTGCCGCAGGTCCGCGAGTTCTTCTTCGACGACGACACGTTCACGGACGATCTGCCGCGGGCGGAGGCGATCGCTCGCGAGCTGGCGCGGATCGACGTGACGTGGTCATGCAACGCGAAGGCGAACGTCCCCTACGAGTCGCTGAAGGTCATGCGCGAGAACGGCCTGCGGCTGCTCCTCGTCGGGTATGAGACGGGGAGCCAGCAAATCCTGAACAACATCCGCAAGGGCACGCGCGTGGACGCCGCGCGCCGGTTTACCGAGGACTGCCACCGGCTCGGAATCACGATCCACGGCACCTTCATCGTCGGACTCCCCGGCGAGACGCGGGACACGATCAAGGAGACGATCCGCTTCGCGCGCGAGATCAACCCCCACACGCTCCAGGTCTCGCTCGCCGCGCCGTATCCGGGCACGGAGCTCCACCAGCAGGCGCTCAGGAACGGCTGGCTCTCCGAGAGCTCCGATCTCGTCGGGGACGATGGCGTTCAGGTCGCCGCCCTCTCGTATCCGCACCTCTCGCACGGCGAGATCTTCGACGCGCTCGAGGAGTTCTACCGTCGCTTCTACTTCCGCCCCCGAAAGATCGCCGAGATGACCCTCGAGATGGCGACCAGCGCGACGATGCTCCGGCGCCGCCTCCGCGAGGGCGTCGAGTTCGCGCGGTTCCTGTGGAGCCGGGAGGAGCGCGCCTGAAACGGCTCGTCGTCACCGGCGACGATTTCGGATTCTCCGACGGCGTCAATGCCGCGATCGTGGAAGCGCACGAGCACGGCGTGCTGACGAGTGCGAGCCTGATGGTGACGGGAGACGCTTCGACCGGCGCCGTCGCGGCCGCCCGCGAGCTGCCGACACTCTCCGTCGGCCTCCACCTCGTCCTCGTCTCGGGCCGCGCGGTCCTCCCGCCGCCGCGGATCCCGCATCTCGTGGGGCCCGACGGCCGGTTTCGCGATAGTCCGACCGCCGCCGGCCTCGTGTACCGCTTTCACCCGGCGGCGCGCCGCGAGCTTCGGGCGGAGATCCGCGCTCAGCTGGAACGGTTTCGCGAGACGGGGCTGCCGCTCGCGCACGTCGACGGTCACCTGCAC
>DATBBK010000118.1:0-3511 GCA_036271035.1 Thermoanaerobaculia bacterium
GTCCAGCGGACGCTCGCCATCGACTACGCCGACTACCAGGGCGTGATCCACGGGGTCCTCCCGGCGTCCCGCCGCCCGGGCGGCCCCGGCCAGCGGTACGCGCGGTCGCTCAGCCTCGACGGCAGCAGTCGCGATGCGATCGCCATCGCCGCGAGCGACCGCGACATCGCCGCCATCCTGTACCACGGCCGGCGGAGCGCGCCGCCCGGGCGCCGCCGCCGCGGGAGCTGGACCGAGCGCTGGGTCGCCCTCAACTTCACGGCGCGCTGGCGCCACGGGACGGTCGAGTTTCGCCAGCACAGCGGGACCGTCAACGCGCGGAAGATCGTCGCCTGGGCGCGGTTCTGCGTCGCCATGGTCGAGGCCGCGCGGAAGAACCCGACGATCGTCAGCGGCGGCCGCGTCGTCGCGAACCCGGCCCGCTTCGGCCTCGACGAGTCCGGCCGCCGCCGGACGTTCGTCCGGCTGATCACGAGCCCCGAGGGGACGACCCGCGAGGACGTGTTCCGCGAGACCGGTTGGCGCCGCGGCTCGCTGACGATGCGCCGGTTCGCGCAGGAGGCTGGCCTCGAGATATTCCGCCAGCGGCGCCAGGACAACGGCCACGTCCGGTACTGGGCGAGGCCGGTCGACCAATCGGCCGCGCCGATCGCGGCCGCGGACGCCGCGCCGAAGACCCTCGACACGCTCGTCGCGGTCCTCGAGCTGTCCCCCGAGGACGCCGAGTACTGGCGCTCGCGCTCGCGGTTCTTCGCCGGCGGCGGCGGCAACGACATACCCGACGAGGGCTGACATGAGGACGTTCATCACCAACGACGGCGACCGGTTCGAGGTCGCGACCGCCGACGACCTCGTGACCGCGCTCTGGCGGTCCGCGCGGACGCCCGACCCGACCCGCGACGCGTTCGTCGCCGGCGTCGCGAAGCGGGTCGAGGAGGAGACCGGCGCCGTCGTCCCGACCGGCGACGCGGACGCGCTCGTCGCCGCGCTGGTCGAGCTCGGCTACGTCTCCGAGGAAGCCGGCAATGTTTAAGATCGACAAGGGAATGCCCGTGCCAGATGCGACCTGGGCCAGGCGAGAGCCGGTCTACCCATTCAGCGAGATGAAAGTCGGAGACTCATTCGAGCTGCGCGAGGACGACTACGCCGAGCTCAGGCTCGTCAGGCAGCGGTTGATGAACGCGGCGGCGAGGTACGGTCGGCGCCACAAGATGAAGTTCACGACGAGGCGGACGGCTGTCAATGCCGTCAGAATTTGGAGGGTCAAGTGACGACCGTCGCGAAGCAGCGCAGGGCAAAGCCGGCCGCGCCGCGCCGCTATTATGTCGCCTACGGCAGCAACCTCTGCGTCCGCGACATGAGGCTCCGCTGCCAGGGCGCCCGCCCGGTCGGCAGGCTCCTCCTCGACAACGCGCGCCTGGTGTTCCGCGGCGTCGCCGACGTCGTCCCCGAGCCGGGCTGCGCGACCCCGGCCGGCCTCTGGCTGGTGACGCCCGAGGACGAGGCCGCGCTCGACCGGTACGAGGGGAATGGCCTCGCGTACGAGAAGCTCGAGCTCGAGCTCGAGGGCGGCCTCCCCGCGTTCATCTACGTGATGAAGAACGCGCGCGGGATCGCGCCGCCGACCGAGTACTACCTCGGGGTCCTCCGCCGCGGCTACCGCGACTTCGGCCTCGACCAGGCGTACCTCGACGACGCCCTCAACCACAGCCACGACGAGAAGGCGCACTGCCCCGCGACTCGGGCGCGGTACGCGCGCTGGCGAGAGGGCGGCCACGCCCGCCGCGTCGGCGGCCGCCTCGTCGTCAGCAAGTTCCGCATCGCCAGGCCGACGGCCGCGCCTGATGACGTTTAGTTAGTTTACTTGTCCGGGCGGTGGACATATATAAATCGCGACGGCGCCGCCCCGCCGAGTCGCAGTGAAGATGGAGACCACCATATGTTGGTAAGACTGAAGAAGGCGACCCAGCCGGCGGCCCTCGACGAGGAGGACTTCGGCGCCGGGCCAGTGCCGGCGGCGGAGCCGGCGACGATCATGGTCAACCCGGCCTACGTGTCGTCGGCGTTCCGGTCGGAGCGCAACCCGGCGCACACGGTCGTTCGGATGTCGGACGGCCGCGGGTTCATGATCGGCGAGGCGTTCGACGACGTCGTCGCCAAGCTCGGCGGAGAGACCCGTGAGCAGCCCGTCCAGTAACGGCCACGTGCCGGGGCGGATGACGGACCCCGGAGCGATCCGGGAGTTCGTCCTCGCCGGCTCGGCCCGGTTCACGATCGTCTCGGTCAAGACGGGGACGCGGTTCACGTACCGCGTCCGCGACCCCGACGGCGAGGGGAGGGTGTTCTTCGTGTCCCTCCTCACCGGCCAGGACAACGAGACCAACTTCTCGTTCTTCGCGACGATCTTCGCCGACGACGGCGCCCTCCGCCACGGCAGGACGGGGAAGGCGAAGGTCGACTACGACGCCCCGTCGGCCCGCGCGTTCCGCTGGTTCTACGAGGTCGCGCTGCCGAAGCCGGAGCTGCCGCCCGAGCTAGAGTTCTATCACGACGGTCATTGCGCTCGCTGCGGGCGCGCGCTCACCGTCCCGGAGTCGGTCGCGCGCGGCCTCGGCCCGGAGTGCGCGAAGCGCGCAGGATGACATAGCATGAACGTGGAGGCAACAGACCGCGCACCGCCGACGTCGGCCACGGGCGCGTCAACAACGGCCGAGCTCCCCACCTCCCCGCCCTCGGGCGCCCCTGGGGAGCTCGGCAAGCCGGCCGCCAACAGCGAGGGGGGAGCAGGACAGCAGATGACCAGGAAGATAACGAGGGCGAAGAACCGCAAGATCATGACGTTCTCGCCGGTCGAGCAGCGGCTCCTCGCCGCGATCCCGCCGCGCGGGGGCTACATAACGTCGACCAGCCTCATCAAGAAGGTGTACGCCGACGAGATGCCGTTCCACGCCCGCAACTCGCTCAACACGGCGATCCGGAGCGTGGCGCTGAAGTTGATGATCAACGGCGATCCGCGGAGGATCGAGCGGACGCGGCAGGCCGGCCCCCACCCGATCTCGATCCGGTTCGTCCGCCGGCGACGGCGCGCGACGGCGGCGGCGATGGCGGCGGAGTGAACGAATGTACCAGCCCCGGCTCGAGCCACGCGACTACCAGGTCGAGGCCCTCGACAAGATGGTCGGGCGCAGGGCGTTCGCGCTCCTGATGAGGCCGCGGACGGGGAAGACGAAGGTGGCCCTCGACGACTTCGGCCGCCTCGAGGATGCCGGGGACGTCGACGACCTCCTCGTCGTCGCCCCCGCCGGCGTCTACCTCACCTGGCTCGACGAGCTCGACAAGCAGTTCACCCCGGAGTTTCGCGGCTGCGTCGCCGTCCACGCCTGGCGGTCGGGGCGGTCGTGGAAGAAGGCGAAGCCGTCGCCGGAGCTGAAGGAGTTCCTCACCGTCAAGGGGCCGCGCGTCTTCCTCGTCAACGTCGAGGCGCTGTCGCTCAAGAAGTCTGGCGCGCGCC
>DATBBK010000119.1:0-8785 GCA_036271035.1 Thermoanaerobaculia bacterium
GCCACGGCAATCGAGGCGAAGCCCGTATCCTCGGTGATCACGAACGAGAACGCGCGCCCCATCTCGACTCCCTGGATGACGATCAGCCCATCCTCGCGGCTTACGGTCCCGAGCGGCGTCATCCGGTTCTCGCCGCTCGCCTTCGTCGTCGAGGCGGTCTTGTCCTTGAGGTTGATCTCGATGAACTGAGGGATGTTCAGGTTCCACGGCGCCTCGATCGAGCAGTCGCCGTCCGTCGTGCAGACGGTCGCCTGGATCGCCGTGCACAGGATGCGGTCCTGCCCCTTCAGGTCGTCTGCGGCGCCCACCGCCGGCAGCGCCAGCGCGAGAGCCGCCGCCACTAGACTCGCGAATCGGTATCCCATTGGCCTCCTCCTTCCCGTTACGAATCGAACGATTGGGTCAGCGGCTCGAGGGTCAGCGCCGCCCGCCGCCGCCGCGCCCGCCGCCGCCCCCGAATCCTCCGCCCCCGCGGCTCGTGCCGCCACTCCAGCTTCGCGTGGCGCCGCCATAGGAGCGGGACATCTCCGAGCCCCGCGAGCGCGACGACGCGTCGCGGTTGAGGTCCCGCGAGACGTCCGACCCGCGGAAGCCGCTGCCCGCCCCTCCGGCCCCGCCCTGCCCGAGCGAGCCCTCTCCGCGCGACGGCCGGTCGGACGCGGGCCGCGTGCCGCCCTCGCCGCCCGACGGCCGCTGCGGCTTGTCGACGTTCTGCCAGCCGCCGTTCTCGTACTTGGACCAGTTGCCGCCCTGATCGCGCTTGTAGACGTTGCCGTCCTTGCCGGCGTAGACGTTGTTGTCGGCATCGTGCCCGACGCGCACGGTCCCCTGGTCGGTGCGAACCTTCGTCATCGCACCGCCGTTGGAGCCCGTCGTGCGGCGCACCGTTCCATCCGCGGTCGAGACGCGGTTCGAGACGATCGAGTTGTCGCCGCGCGCGATCGCGGTCGAGCCCCACGAGCCGTACGCGTTCCAGCCGCCCGCGCGCGCGCTCGCGACGCCGGTGTAGGGGTTGTAGCTCGACGACCACGTGCGCCCGCCCCACGGCGTCTGAACGGTCGACATGCGCCCATAGCGTCCCGTCGACGAGTTGTACCAGGCGGCGCCTCCGGCCATGCCGTACGGCCCGTACACCGCGCCGCCGTAGCCGTAGCGGCCCGTCGCGGAGTTGTACCAGGCGCCGTAACCGTACGCGTACGGGTACGGCCAGTAGACCGGGTAGTAGCCGCCGTACCAGTAGTACGGCGGGTAGTACCAGCCGGTACCCCACATGACGCACGAGCCGTATCCGAAGCCCACGACGAAGGAGCCCATGTAGCCCGACGTGTAGCTGTACTCGACGGTCGTGTCCGTCGGGTTCGAGGCTTTGACGTACGTGACGTTGTAGAGCGGCGAGCTCGTCGGGATCGTGTAGATCGCGTCGGGAACGGAGTCGAGGACGGTCCACGGTCCCTTCGCGTCCTTCGAAACGAACCACACGCCCTGGTAGCAGAGGTAGTAGAGCTCGTTCAGCTTGACGACCTTGTCCTGTGTGTTCGTCGCATAGGACATCGTCGTGTCTGCGATCGGAGCGAACTGCGGCTCGCCGTTGTAGCGGACCTTGACCTCGTTCGCCGCCTCGGCCTTGTTCACGACGACGGTCGTCGGGATCTGCGCGAGCAGGACCGCGTCGGCGGCCTCCGACGTGCCCGGGACCGAAGCGAGGACGCTCGCCTTCGGACCCTTCGGCGGAATCTTCCGGAAGTCCTCCGGCAGGTCGGGAGTCGCGAACGTCCAGGGTCCCTCCGTGGACTTCGCGCGGAACCAGCGCCCCGAGACGAGGTAGTAGTACTGGCCCTCCGCCTTGTTCAGGAAGAAGTCCGCGTCGGAGTTCTTCACGAAGGCCAGGTTCGTGCCCGCGATGTCGACCCAGACCGGCGTGCCGTCGATGACGACGATCTCGGCGGGCTTGTTGGTGTACACGATCTTGACGTCGAGCGGCTTCACCGCGGGCGGGGGGATCAGCTTCTTCACGTCGTCGAAGTTCTCTCCGGACGGCAGCTTCGACATGTCGGCGGGCAGCGAACGCACGGGAACCCAATCGCCGTCGAGCTTCTGCGAGGTGCGCCAGACCGTGTCCTCGAGCAGGTAGTAGTGGGACGTCGTCTCGTTCCAGAAGAGGTCCCAGTTCGTGTTGACGACGTACTTCATCGAGGTGCCCTCGATGGGGGCGTAGACCGGCTCGCCGTCGACGAAGAGCAGGACCGCCGGCCGGTTCATGACGAAGATCGTCGGGGGGTCGTTCTTGACCTCGATCGGCGGAGCGGGCGCCGTCGTCCGCTCGAGGTTCGCGAGCACCCGGTCGAGCGACACGGTCGTGCCCTCTTTCGGGAAGAGCTTCTTCAGCGCCTTCTCGGCCTTCTTCTCCGCCTCCTCATCCAGCGCCGCGAAGCGGACGTCGTCGATCGAGATCTTCTTGATCGTGACGGTGTGCGCCGCCGTGTCCGCGACCGTCTTCGCCGTGAAGTTCACGACGCCGATCGCCTTCGGCGCGTCGCTCTGCTTGAGCTCGAACGCGGCGGCTCCCTTCAGCTCGCGGTACTTCTCCCAGGAGGTGACCTGGGGCTGGTAGACGGTCAGCGTGTTCCCGTCCTTTTCGTAGAAGCGCGGCCAGCCCGGATCCGCCGCCGCGGGCGCCTGGGACTTGGTGGTCGCCGGGGTGGCCGGGGTCGCCGCCCGGGCCGCCGGAGAGCCGAGCGCGATGAGCGCCGCGGCCCCGAGCGCGGCTCGGGAACCGAAACGACGGAAGCGGGACGTCATTGGAAAGACTCCTTCGAAGGGTTGCGGTCCGGCGTCAGGCGGGTGGGCGAATGGAAGCGCCCGGGACGTCTCCGACGCCGTCCGGCGCCGGGAAGGAAGGCCTGCGAGCGAGCGATTCCGGATGCACTTGTGGCCGCCGTCTAACCCGCGCGAGCGTATCACCGGGTCGCCGCCGGAGACCCCCAACGATAGTGCCGGGTGTCGGGTGTCGGACCGCGCGAGCCGGCGGGCCGGCGAACGCGCTCGAGCTAGTCACGGAAGGGATCGAGGCGCGTCCGGGCCAGCCGCTCCAGCTCCCACGCGTAGCAGAACACGGCGAAGAGCGCGATCGGTACGAGGATCACGCCGAGCGGCGACGGAACGGCGCCTCCTCCGTGCACGAAGAAGGCGAGCGGCAGGCAAGCCGCCGCGCCGACGAAGAGAATCCGCGCGAGGAAGAGCAGCATGTGGCCGGAGAGATCGTCGCGCCTCAGACTCGGGAAGGCGAGGAACCGGCGGCGGCTCCAGTAGCAGATCTGCATGAGGGCGGCCGCGCAGAACACGGTCAGGTGCGCGGACTCGCCGCCGGCTCCCGTGAAGAGGAGCCGACGGAGCGGAATCGAGTAGGCACCCATCACCAGGAGCGCCGCCGTCTGAGTGAGGAACAGGCTCCAGAAGCCCGCGCTCTCCGCGGCCGAGGACACGCCGGCGCTGCCATCGAGTGAGAATTCGTTCACGACATCGCCTCCGTTCGAACCGCGAACGGCACAGTCGGTGCCGCCGGCGCGCCATGCGCCCCTGTTCCCGCCGCGCCCCGTTCCCGCGTCCGTGCTCACGAGGGCTCTTCGTCGCCGCTCTCGCCGGCGCGCCGCGGCGACCACGTCTCCTCCGCGCAGCTCGACGCGCGGGCGACGGCAGCCAAGATGGTCTCCAGCAGGACGTGACCGTCCACGGGCTTCGTCAGAAACGCCGCGGCCCCGCCGCTCATCGCGCGCTCGCAGACGTCGTCGCCGTCCTGCGCGGTGAGCACTACGACCGGCAGGCCCGGCGAGCGCTCGGCGAGACGCGCCTGCGTCTCGAAGCCGTCGAGGCCGGGCATTCGAAGATCGAGGAGGACGCAGTCGGGCTGCAGCGTCGCGAGCGCCTCGAGGAAAGCGCCGCCGCCGGCGAAGGTCGCGACCTCCATCCGTGCCGACCGCAGCAGCCGGTCGAGCGCGCGCCGGATCGGCTCCTCGTCGTCGACGACGGCCACGAGCGGCCGCGTTCTCTGGGGTTTCTCCACGCCGCGACGGTAGCAGGCGCGCGCGGCGATCTCGATTGGACCTTGGGCCCGGCGCGCGCTGACCGGAGGTCGGAATTCGCAGGCGGACTGCGGGTCAGCGGCGCACGCCGGCGCGCTCGAGCATGCGCACGAGCTCGGCGACGGACCCCGCCTTCATCTTCTCCATCGCGCGGCCGCGGTGCACCTTCACGGTCTTCTCGGCGATGCCGAGCGTGCCGCCGATCTGCTTGTTGAGCCGGCCCTCCGCGACTCCGTCGAGGACCTGCCGCTCGCGCTCCGTCAGCGTCTCGAGCCGCTCGAGGATCGCCGCACGCTCCTCGCGGCCTTCGCGGCGCTCGCGGTCGCGGCCGAGCGCCTCGCGGATGGCGGCGAGAAGCACCTCGTCGTCGACCGGCTTCGAGAGGAAGTCGACCGCGCCGCGCTTCATCGCGCGCACCGACTGCGGCACGTCGCCGCGGCCGGTCAGGAAGATCACGGGGAGCTCGCTCCCCCGCCTCGCGAGCGCCTCCTGGAGCTCGAGGCCGTCGCGGCCCGGCATCGAGAGGTCGAGCACGACGCAGCCCGCGGCGGCCGGGTCGAACGCCTCGAGGAAGGCGTCGGGCGATCCGAACGGGCGCGGCTGGAAGCCGGCCGAGTCGAGGAGCCGGGACAGGCTCTTCAGGACGGCGGGATCGTCGTCCACGAGAAAGACCGTCTCCCGCGGCGTCACGACGCGGGCTCCGTCGGCGCGGTCACGGCGCCGTCTCGATCGTCGGAAGCGTGAAGCAGAAGGTCGCCCCACGGTCGGGGTTCGCGCTGGCCCAGAGCCGCCCGCCGTGCGCCGAGATGATCGACCGGCACACCGCGAGACCCAGGCCCATGCCGTCCGGCTTCGTGGTGAAGAACGGCTCGAACAGGCGGTCCGCCGCCTCGGCCGGGATTCCCGTGCCGCGATCGGAGACGGAGACGCGGACGCCCGCGCCGTCGTCGGCCGCGGCACGCACCGCGATCCGGCGGTCCGCGGGACCCGCGGAGCCGACCGCGTCGCATGCGTTGGTGATCAGGTTCAGGATCACCTGCTGGATCTGGACGCGATCGCCCAGCGCCGCCGGCAGTCCGGCCGGCAGCTCCGCCGTCGCGACCACGCCGCTGCGGAGAAGATCGCTCCGCACGAGGCTCAGGACCTCGCCCACCGTCTCCGACATGTCGAGCGGCTCCAGCCGGACCTCCCCCTTCCGCAGCAGCAGCCGGTGGCGGCGGATCACCTCGCCCGCGTGGCGGTCCTCCGCCACGATGTCGGCGAGGATCGCGCGGACGTCCGGGATCCGGCCCGCGCCCTCCTCGAGGAATCGTTGCGCGGCCTGTGCGTTCGAGAGGATCGCCGTGAGCGGCTGGTTCAGCTCGTGGGCGAGCGATCCCGAGAGCTCTCCGAGGAGGGTCACCCGCGACAGGTGCGCGAGCTCGTCGCGGCGTCGCGCCGCCTCGAGCTCCGCCTCCTTGCGGCGCGTCACGTCGAGCGCGGCGCCGCGCAGCACGACGCCGCGACCCTCCAGCGCCTCGGCGCGGCCGCGCGAGGAGACCCAGCGCGACCCCCCGTCCGCCCGCGCGAGCCGGTACTCGCGCTCGAAGCGGCCCGCCGTCCGCGTCGCGTCCTCGAGCGCTGCGCGCAGGCCGTCGCGGTCCTCGGGGTGCACCCCCGCCAGGAATCTCGCGAGCGGAACGCGCTCCTCCGTCCACCCGCGGCGGCCCCGGATGATCTCGTTGATCCATATCTCGTCGCGCGCGATGTCGTAGAGCCAGACGCCGACGTCCGCCGCTTCGGCGGCGAGCGCCATGCGCCGCTCGCTCTCCCCGAGAGCGGCCTCGCTCGCGTCGAGCTGCCGCGAGAGCTGCGACGAACGCAGCGAGTCGGACGTCAGCTGGTACGACATCGCGGCGACGATCGCCAGGTACGCCACGCTGATCAGAGACGGCGAGCGGATGGTCCCCTGCATCAGGAGCGCCGAATGCGTCGCCCCCAGCCCGATCGCGAACGCGATGCTGCCGCCGACGACGACGGCGCGGTGCCGGTCGCCGCGACGCCACGCGGTGCGAATCGCGTCGAGCGCGAAGAGGACGAAGATCAGGCTGCTGAGCTGGCCGAGCCGCGTCCACGGCCGGAGCTCGCCTTGCGCGAGGTGGACGGCCTCCCCCCACGGCATCGGCACCGCGAGCACGCGGTCGATCCTCAGGTAGTTCACGTTGGGCGAGACGACGAGGTCCACGGCGAGCAGCAAGAACCGCACGGCGACGGCCGAGGCGCCGAGCCAGATCCGCCCGGCCCCGAGGTAGGAGCGCACGAACAGGACGAGCATGAGGATCAGCATGGCGAACGGGAGCTGCACGACGCGAATCAGCACGGCATGGCGCTCGGGAGACGGGGACGTCATCAGCGCCATCTCCAGGTACCCGATCGCCGCCGCGCAGACGGTGGCCGCCGCGAAGAGCAGATCGGATCGGCTCCGGCGCCGCAGCCCCAGGTAGAGATGGAGCGCCGCGACCGTGAGGCAGGCGGAGGCGACCATCGACCAGGCGATCGTGATCCAGCTCATCGGGTCCGCGTCCGAGACCGATCGTAACAGGACGCCTTCCCGGCGGCTCCGTCCGCCGTCCGGCGAGGACCTCGGGAGCGAGCCTAGGGCCGAACGCCCTGCGCGGCGGGGCCGCGGAGGTCGGTAGATCCGGGGTTCGGGAAGCTGTCGCCGATGTCGGGCCCGTACCACTTGTGGTGGTTCAGGTCGTAGCGGAACCCTCCCGACGTGTAAGGGAAGCGCACGATGTCGAACAGCGTGTAGAGGATCACGCCCCACCACCGGTGCGGGGGGACGTGGAGCGCCGTGAGGACCTCTCTGAAGTTGATTCCGACCTCGATCCCGATCTGCCGCTGCCGGACGTCGGGCTCGGAGTACGGGTAGCCCTTGCTGCCGTACGTCATGGACAGAAGCAGGAACTTCGCGATGCCGGGGTTGAAGTGCGCCCGGCGTCCGAGCCCGGCGATCTTCAGATCCGCCGCGTAGATCTCCTCCGAGTAGTCCTTGCCGAGCCCGCCTTTCCCGGTATCCGGCGCCGGGACGATGCCGGCGCGGAGCCCGAAGAGGTCCTCGGTCTTCGTCTTCCTGATCGCGTATCCGGCGGCGGCGCCGATCGAGTCGGCGCCGATGTCCTGCCAGGAGAATCCGTACTTGTTCGTGCCGTCGCCGATCTCGGTCGCGAAGCCCGCGGCGATCGACACGCCGGTCGCGAGCAGGATGGCCGAGTCCTCCGACATCCCGAACGTGCGGTACGCCTCCTTCATCATCCGGGAGACCGCGTAGTACGAGACCATGTGCGAGGCCTTGTCGGCGCCGCCCGCGTACGTGTCCGCGCCGAACCAGCCCTCGTTCGTGTAGTGGAACGGATAGCGCGGCTCCTCCCCGAAGGCGTTCAGCGCCGAGCCGCCGACCGCGATCGCCGAGACCGCGGCGATGAAGACGGGCTGCGGACGATCGAACAGCGGCAGGGCGCCCGGCCTCGGATCCGCGACGAGGCCGTTTCCGCCCTCGTCCGCCGCGAGGCCCAGATGGAGGCCGGGCGGCGGTGCGCCCTCGACGAGCGCGGATACGTCCGGCGTCAGCGACGCCCCGGCCGGAAGCCTCGGCGGCGACGGCGCATCGATGCAGGGCCCCGTCTCCTCCGCGCGCGCCGCGCCGCCGCCGAGCGCGCAGACCACCAGCCAGCCCGCGAGCGCGGGTGTCCACCGCGAGGATCGGCGTCTCATGATGCCGAGTCCGCTCCTCCCGGCGTGTCTGCTCCCCCGGCGTCCTTGCGCAGATAGACCGTGTGCGACGGAAACGCGATCGACGTTCCCGATTCTTCGACGATGTCCAGCGTCTTCAACAGGAGCTCCTGCTGGACGGCGAGGAACTCCGCGTACGTGGGCGCGCGGACGTACGCGAACATCTCCACGTCCAGCGACGATGCGCCGAGCGCGAGGAAGCGCACACGCGTGTTCTCCTCGACGATCCGCCGGTCGCCGGCCAGCATCTTCTGGAGCGCCTCGAGGATCCGCCGCATCTGGTCGGGCTTCGTCTCGTACGAGAGCCCCACGATCGGATGGAACCAGAACCGATCCCGCGCCGTCAGGTTCTCGATCGGCGACGACATCACGATGCCGTTCGGGATCGAGACGAGCACGCGCTCGTTCGTCCGGATACGCGTCGCCCAGAGCGTGATGTCCTCGACCTCGCCGAGGAAATTACCGACCTTGCACGTGTCGCCGACGCGGAGAGCCTTCTCGGCGAGCACGGCCAGTCCGCCGAAGATGTTCTCGAGGCTCTTCTGGGCCGCGAAGGCGAGCGCGAGGCCGCCGATGCCGAGGCCGGCGAGAGTCGCGGTGAGGTTCACCCCGAACGCAGCCATCGCGAGGACGAGGACGATGACGAACGCGATGATCTTCAGCGCGCGCCGGGCGAAGGTCAGCGTGGCGGACCGCGACGCGCCGGTCGTCGTGACCGCGCGCGCGATGAGGTTTCTGTTGACGGCGTCGATCAGCCGGGACAGCAGCCAGAACATTCCGGCGAAGAGCAGGACCAGGATGACGCGGTCGTAGTAGACGCGATAGAGGACGGGGATCCCGAGGAAGACCACGCAGACGCGGTGGAGGACGAGCGTGAGGATCAAGGTGGCGGGACTGCGCGCGAGCCCCGTCCACGTCATGGCGCCGCCCTT
>DATBBK010000120.1:0-19619 GCA_036271035.1 Thermoanaerobaculia bacterium
CGCCTCGACGCTCGCGATCGCGCTCTGATACGAGACGTAGAGCGACGCGACCGCCGCCGCGACCTCGTTCTCGGTGCGGCGCCGCTCCGACTCGCCGAGCACGACGCCTTCTTTCGCGGCGGCGTACCGGCGGCGCGCCGCGATGTCGACGATGCGCATGGCGGCGACGACGTGGAAGTCGAAGAGGTCGAACGGACCGACGACCGGGCTCTGCTGACCCGGCGCGGCCGGCAGCCCGAATGCCGCGAGGTTCAGGCTCTCGTTCGCCACTTCCGTTTCGCCGGTCAGCCGCGGCAGCAGCGCCGAGCGGGCCTCGAGCGCGCGCGAGCCCGCCTGCCCGACGTGCTCCTCCGCGATCCGGGCCGCGGTGCCTTCGGAGAGCGCACGCTGGACCGCGTCGCGAAGAGACACGTGAACAGACTCGGCGGCCGTCGAGGGCGGCCCGATCAGCGCGGCGACGAGCCCGAGAGAAGCAATATGCATTCGGCGCACAAAATATGCCCCCTTCACGTGCGCGGGTTCAACCCGCGACCGCGCCTTCGACGCGCTTCATCAAGATCGGTGCCAGTCAGCACGCATCGAATCGACCGTCCGAAGTGAGACGGATCCGACGCCCGAGTCGTTACCGGTAATCCGCCGTCCACGGGAGGAGTTAGTCGCTGTGACTGAGGAGTTAGTCACGCGAGTCACGTTCCCGGCGCGAATCGGAGTTCCGATAAGTCGTGCACGGGCGGCTGGCCGCCGACGACCGGTCACTCTCTCGGATATCCTGCCTCCCGCATGAACGGGCGCGACCTCCAGGACCGGGATGGGCGCCTGCGCGCCTTCCTCGTGGAGGACCTCGGGTCAGGCGACGTGACCAGCGACGCGACCGTGCCGGACTCGGCGCGCGCCCGCGGCGAGCTCGTCGCTCGGTCCGAATGCGTCGTCTCCGGGCTCGACGCGGCGCGCCGCGTTTTCGAGCTCCTCGACCCGGACGTCATCTGGGAGGCGTCGCGTTCCGCGGGCGACCGCGCCGACGCCGGCAGCGTCCTCGCTCGCCTCTCGGGCCGGGCCAGACCGATCCTCGGCGCCGAGCGCGTCGCGCTGAATCTCGTCCAGCGGATGTCGGGCATCGCGACGGTGACGCGGCGCTTCGTCGACGCGGTCGCCGGGACGCGCTGCCGGATCCTCGACACGCGCAAGACGGCGCCCGGACTGCGCGTGTTCGACCGCGAGGCGGTGCGCGACGGCGGCGGTACGAACAATCGCTTCGACCTCGGCGCGATGGTCCTCATCAAGGACAACCATCGCCGCCTGGCCGGAGGCGTCGGGCCGGCCATCGCGGCCGCGCGCGCCAAGGCGCCGTCCGATACGCGCGTCGAGGTCGAGGTGGAGTCCGAGACCGAGCTGCGCGACGCGGTCGCCGCCGGCCCGGACTGGATCCTGATCGACAACCAGAGCCCGGAGACGGTCGCGCGCTGGTGCGCGATCGCGCGCGAGGGGGGCCACGCGCCTCTCATCGAGGCGTCGGGCAACGTCCGGCTCGAGAACGTCCGCGAGTACGCCGACGCCGGCGTCGACGCCGTCTCCGTCGGCGCGTTGACGCACTCGGTGCGCGCGGCCGACGTCTCGCTCGATCTGCACGCGTCATGAAGGAGCCGCAGACCGACGTCCTCGTCCTGGGCACCGGCGTCGCCGGTTGCGCGGCGGCGCTCGCGGCGGCGCGGGGCGGCGCCGCGGTCACGATCGTGACGCGCGCCGCGGAGGTGCAGGAGACCAACACCTGGTACGCGCAGGGCGGCATCGTGGCGCGGCCGCCCGGCGACTCTCCCGAGCGGCTCGCCGCCGACATCGAGCGCGCGGGCGACGGGCTCTGCTCCCCCGAGGCCGTCGCTCTCATCGCGCGCGAGGGACCGGACCTCGTTCAGCGGCTCCTCGTCGACGAGCTGCACGTCCCATTCGACCGCGAGAACGGCGGCTTCCACTGGACGCTCGAGGGCGCGCATTCGGCCGCGCGCGTCCTCCACGTCAAGGACGAGACCGGCGCGCCGATCGAGCGCGCGCTCATCGACGCGTGCCGGCGCGAGAAGAACATCCGCTGGTGCCCCGAGACGACGGCGGTCGACCTGCTCACGCTGTCGCACGACGCGATGGACCCCGCGGAGCGCTACCGCCCGCCGGCGGTCATCGGCGCGCACCTCCTCGAGCGCAAGACCGGCGCCGTCACGCCCCACCGCGCGCACGAGACGATCCTCGCGACCGGCGGCCTCGGCCAGGTCTACCTGCACACCACGAATCCCGCCGGGGCGCGCGGCGACGGCTTCGCGATGGCGCGCCGCGCCGGCGCGCGGCTGCTCAACCTCGAGTACGTCCAGTTCCACCCGACGGCGCTCGTCCATGCGCGCGGCAGGCTCCTCCTGACCGAGGCGCTGCGCGGCGAGGGCGCGAAGATCACCGACGTGTCCGGGAAGGAGTTCCTGCGAGACGTCCACCCCGACGCCGAGCTCGCGCCGCGCGACGTCGTGGCGCGCGCGATCCACCAGCGGATGCTCGAGCACGACGAGCCGCATGCCCTGCTCGACATTTCGCACAAGCCCGCGGCCTGGATCCGCGACCGGTTCCCCGGCCTCGTGCGGCGCTGCCTCGAGCTCGGCTTCGACCTGACGGCGGGCCCGGTGCCGGTCGTGCCTGCGGCGCACTACGCGTGCGGCGGCGTCGCCGTCGACGGCAACGGGCGGACGACCCTCGGCCACCTGCGCGCCGCCGGCGAGGTCTCCTGCACGGGCGTCCACGGGGCGAACCGTCTCGCGTCGACCTCGTTGCTCGAGGGACTCCTCTGGGGCTGGCGAGCCGGCGGCGCGGCCGCGAGGGAGGCGGAGCGGACCCGCAACCGCTCGCTGCCCGAGGTGCGGCCCTGGCGGCCGGAGCACGAGCCGGTCGACCCCGCGCTCATCGCCCAGGACTGGATGGTCATCCGGCACACGATGTGGAACTACGTCGGACTCCTGCGCTCCGAGCGGCGCCTCGATCGGGCCGGCCGGATCCTCGCCGAGCTCCGGGAGGAGATCGAGAACTTCTACCGCCGCGGGACCATGTCGGATGCGCTGGTCGGCCTGCGCAACGGCGTCCAGACCGCGCTCGCGATCCACCACGCGGCGTCCGAGAACCCGGTGTCGCGGGGGTGCCACTACCGGGTCGACGGCTGAGTTACAAGTTACAAGTTCATTCGACTGAAACTTGCAACTCGAACTTGTAACTCGACATCGGCGCCCTGACGCCGAAACGCCCTCTGGGCTATAGTTCCGCCGCTATGTCCGTCCTTTATCTCGCCTTCGAGACCGATGACCGCCCCGGCCGCATGGCGAAGCTTCAGAAGAGCGGCGCCCACGTCGTCGTCACCGAGCCGCGCTGGCCCGGCTTCTTCGAGCTCGCCAAGCGCGAGAAGCCGTACGCCATCGCCATCGACTTTTCCGAGGCGCCCTCCCACGCGCTCGAGACCGCGGACTACATGTCCAAGGCCAAGGAGACGAAGGAGACCGCGCTCTTCCTCCTGCGCGTTCCGGCCGACCGGATCGAGGCCGTGCAGAAGCGGCTTCCCCATGCGACGCTGGCGACCGAGAACGAGCTCTCCGGCCGCCTCGCCGAGCTGGAGCGCGAGGCCGAGGCGCGCGCGAAGGAGAAGAAGGAAGCGGCCGCCGCTGCCAAGAAGGCCGCTCGCGCCGCGAACGCCGCCGCGAAGGCCGCTGCCGCCGGCAAACCCCCGAAGCCGGCGCCCGCCGCCAAGGCGAAGACCGCCGCCGCGGCGCCCAAGAAGAAGCCGGCCGCGAAGAAGAGCGCTCCGGCGAAGAAGAGCCAGCCCAAGAAGAAGAAATAGACGAGGAGCTCAGGATGCCGGCATTCGCCCGCGAAGACTTGCAGTCGTACGCCGCCAACTCACGCCCCGAGTACGAGGCGGCTCTCCAGAAGATCGTCGAGGTCCCGTCCGTCTCCGTCGACCCGGCCCGAAAGGGTGACGTGCGTCGCGCCGCCGAGGTCGCGGTCTCGATGCTCCAGGCGGCCGGCGCGAAGACGACGATGTACGAGACGAAGGGCCACCCGATCGTCCACGGCCGCTTCGACCGCGGCCCCTCGTATCCGACCGTCACCGTCTACAACCACCTCGACGTGCAGCCGGCCGAGGGGCCCGACTGGAAGACCGCTCCCTTCGACTTCGTCAAGAACGGCGACCGCTATCTCGGCCGCGGCACCACCGACGACAAGGGCCCGGCGATGACGGCGTTCTTCGGCGCCCGCTACGCGGTCGCGCAGGGCGCGCCGGTCAACGTCCACTTCTTGTGGGAGCTCGAGGAGGAGATCGGCAGTCCGAACTTCGAGACCACGATTCGCGCGAATGCGAAAGCTCTGGCGACGGACTCCGTCGTCGTCTCCGACACGGTGTGGGTCTCGCGCGCGCGTCCGGCTTGCCCGGCCGGCCTGCGCGGCCTGCAGGGACTCCGCTTCGATCTGCAGACCGGCGAGACCGACCAGCATTCCGGAACCGCCGGCGGCGCCGCGCGCAATCCGGTCACGGAGCTCGCGCAGCTCATCTCCGAGTGCGTCGACGGCAAGACGGGCCGCGTCAAGATCCCCGGCTTCTACGCGGACGTCGTGCCGCCGACGAAGCGGGAGATCGAGGACCTGAAGAACTGCGGCTTCACGGTGAAGGACTTCAAGCGCGACCACCTCTTCCGCTCGCTCCGCGTGGACGATCCGCTCGAGGTCATGAAGCGGATCTGGATGATGCCGACCTTCGAGGTCCACGGCATCGCCGGCGGCTACCAGGGACCGGGCGTCAAGACGATCATCCCGCCGAAGGCGACGGCGATCGTCTCGTGCCGGCTCGTGCCGCAGATGGATCCGAAGAAGATCGTCAAGCTGATCCGCGACTTCGTCCACAAGAAGAACCCCGACGTGAAGATCTCCGCCGAGCATGCGCTGCCGGCGTACGAGGGCAAGACCGAGGGACCGTACGCGGACGCGATCCGCGGCGCGATGAAGTTCGCGTTCGGGAAGGAGCCCGTCTTCGTGCGCGAGGGCGGCTCGATCGGCGCGGTCCTCTCGATGGAGCGCGTGCTGAAGGCGCCGGTGTTCTTCCTCGGCCTGTCGCTGCCCGAGCACGGCTACCACGCGCCCAACGAGAACTTCGACTGGCCGCAGGCGCGCGGCGGCATGGTCGCGTTCGCGGATTACTTCCGCCGCATCGGCGAGATGGGCAAGCCGAAGGGCCGAGCGCGGGGATAACGCCCCTGCGATCGAGTAGTCCGCGGCCAGCGTCATCCTGAGCGGCGCGAAGGATCCCCGACTCGGCATCCTCTCGGAAAAACCGGGGATCCTTCGTCGCTTCGCTCCTCAGGATGACGTCGTGGGAACCGTCAGGTCAGGAGGTGAACTCGTGAAACGATTCGCCGCGCTCCTCGTCCTCGCGCTCTCGGCCAACCGTCTCTCCGCCCAGCAACCGCCCCCCAAGCCCCTCCCGACCAATCCGCTGCAGGCCCGGCTCGCGCGGATCTTCGACCGCAAGGAGTTCGAGCCGAAGACTTTCGGGCCGTTCCGCTGGATGGAGAACGGCAAGGCCTACACGACGCTCGAGGCCCAGCCCGGCTCGAAAGAGACGAAGGATCTGGTGCGCTACGACGCGGCCACGGGCGCGCGCCGCGTGCTCATGCCCGCCTCGCGCCTCGTGGCGCCCGCGACGCCGGGCGGCACCAGGCCGCCCGCCGCCGCGGAAAAGGATGCGCAGCTCGCCGCCGCGACTCCCGGCGCCAAGGCCCTCGACGTCGAGGACTACGCGTGGTCGGACGACGGGAAGAAGCTGCTCGTCTTCGCCGACGCGAAGAAGGTGTGGCGGCGCAAGACGCGAGACGATTACTGGCTGCTCGACGTCGCCAGCGGCGTCCTCCACCGCATCGGCGCCTCGCGGCCCGAGTCGTCGCTGATGTTCGCGAAGCTGTCGCCCGACGGCACCCGCGCCGCGTACGTCTCGAACAACGATCTCTGGGTCGAGGACGTCGCGAGCGGCGCGGTCACGCGGCTGACCTCCGACGGCTCGGCTACCATCATCAACGGCACGGCCGACTGGGTCTACGAGGAGGAGCTCGCGCTCCGCGACGCCTTCCGCTGGAGCCCGGACGGGAAGGACATCGCCTTCTGGCGCTTCGATCAGTCCGGCGTCGGCGAGTTCTCGCTGATCAACGACACCGACACGTTCTATCCCGTCGTCACGAAGATCCCGTACCCGAAGGCGGGCACGAAGAACTCCGAGGCGAAGATCGGGATCGTCAGCGCGGCCGGCGGCGCGCCGCGGTGGGTGCAGCTTCCGGGCGATCCCCGCGACACGTACATAGCGGAGATGGAGTGGGTCGACGACGCGCAGATCGCGATCCAGCAGCTCAACCGGCTCCAGAACACCGACGACGTCTGGCTCGCCGACCGCGCGACCGGCGCGGTGCATCGCATGCTCGAGGAGAAGGACGCCGCGTGGGTCGACGTCTTCCACTCCTGGCGCTGGCTGCCGGGCAACCGCGAGCTGCTCTGGCTCTCCGAGCGAGACGGGTGGCGCCATGCCTACGCGGCGCCGCGCGACGGCGGCGCGCCGCGGCTTCTGACGCCGGGCGACTTCGACCTGGCCGACGTCGCCGGGATCGACGAGAAGGCCGGCCTCCTCTACTTCGACGCCTCGCCCGGCGATTCGACGCGGCGGTATCTCTACCGCGTCCGGCTCGACGGCAAGGGAGCGCCCGAGCGCGTCACGCCGGCGGCGGCGGCCGGAACCCACGGCTACCGCATCTCGCCGGACGGCCACTTCGCGGTCCACACGTTCTCGACGGCGAACACTCCGCCGGTGATCGACCTCGTGCGCCTGCCCTCGCACGAGCGGGTGCGCGTGCTCGAGGACAACGCGGCGGCGGCGGCCGCCGTCGCGGGTTGGATGCGCCCGCCGATCGAGTTCTTCAAGGTCGACATCGGAGGCGGCGTCTCGCTCGACGGCTGGATGATCCGGCCGGAGACCTTCGACCCGTCGAAGAAGTATCCGCTCGTGATGTACGTCTACGGCGAGCCGGCGGGCGCGGAGGTCGTCGACAGGTGGGACGAGAACCGCGGTCTCTTCCACCGCGCGCTCGCGAGCGCTGGATACATCGTCGGATGCGTCGACAACCGCGGCACGCCGGCGCTGAAGGGGCGCGCGTGGCGCAAGAGCATCTACGGCGAGGTGGGCGTGCTCGCGACGGCGGACCAGACGGCGGCGGTCAAGGCGCTGCTCGCGTCGCGGCCGTACCTCGACCCCGAGCGCGTCGCGTCGTGGGGCTGGAGCGGCGTCGGCTCGATGACGCTGAACCTCCTCTTCCGCTCGCCCGACGTCTACAAGGTCGGCATGTCGGTCGCGCCGGTCCCGGACCAGGCGCTCTACGACACGATCTATCAGGAGCGCTACATGGGCCTGCCGCAGCAGAACGCGGAGGGCTACAAGAAGGGCTCACCGATCAACTTCGCCGAGGGGCTGAAGGGCAAGCTGCTCCTCGTCCACGGCTCGGGTGACGACAACGTCCACTACCAGGGGTCCGAGCGGCTCGTCAATCGACTGGTCGCGCTCGAGAAGCCGTTCGACTTCATGGTCTATCCGAATCGCACGCACGCGATCAACGAGGGAGAGGGAACGTCGTTCCACCTCCACGCGCGTCTCGCGCGGTACCTGCTGGAGAACATGCCGCCGGGCTCGAACGCCAGGTGACCGTGAACCACGTCATCCTGAGCGCAGCGAAGGATCCGCGAATCGAAGCAGACGACATCCCTGCCGCGTCGATCCGGGGATCCTTCGGCGCTGCCGCGCCTCAGGATGACGCGGTTGGGTCAACCATCATCGCCGCTAAGTCCGCGAGCCGATCACCAGCGAGTTTCCCTCGGAGTCTTTGAGAACGACATACGTCCCCCAGGGCTCCTCCTTCGGCTCGCCGTCGAACGCGACGCCCTTCGCGCGCAGCTCCTCGTATGTCTTCCGGACGTCGTCGCACGCGAGCGAGCCGTTGAAGAACGTGCCGACGCGGTCCTCCTGCCCCTCGGGCGTGAACAGGACGATCCCGGTCTCCGCACCGGGGATCTTGAGCTCGATCCAGCGCTGCTTCTCGTTGAACGGCTGGTCGGTCTTCACGCGGAATCCGAGCTTGTCGCGGTAGAAGGCGAGAGCGCGGTTCTGATCCGCGACGGGAACTCCCACGAACTTGATCTCCTTGATCACGGCGGCCTCCTTCGAGCGCGAGGTTTAGCGCGGGCGCGGCACCGCTGTCCAGAGAAATCGTCTGTGCGGCTCATAGCTATAGTGTCTATCACTATAGCGTCGTGACATACTGGCAACATGACATCCGTGAGGCTGGACGCGTACGTCCTCGACACGCTGATGGCCGACCTCGTCGGCCACGACCGCTCCCCGTCGTCCTTCCTCGTCTACCTCGCGCTGTGGGGCCGCGGGGCTGCCGGCCGCCGCGCCCCGGTGCGCATGAGCCTCGGCGAGATCGCCGAGGAGACGGGACTCTCGAAGAGCGCGGTCCAGGCCGGCGTGCGCAACCTGGCGCGAAGGAAGCTCGCGACGGTCGCGCACGCGTCGAAGACGGCGGTGGCGGAGTTCCGGCTCCTGAGGCCGTGGCGCAGGAGGTAGGGACCTGTCATCCCGAGCGAAACGAGATCCCTTTCGGCTTCGAGCGGCTAGTTGGCGACCGGAGCGGCGTCGAAAAGGGTTCCCCGTCGCTGCGCTCCTCGGGATGCCAGGGAAAGACTGGAACGGGTCCCGAGGCCACGGCGGATGCAGTAGGGAGTTGTCATCCCGAACGAAGCGAGGGATCCCTTTCGGCTTCGAACGGCTCGCCGCGACCGCAGTGGCGTCGAAAGGCGTCCCTTGTCAGCGGGGACTTGTCCTAGCGAAGCGAGGGATCGCTTTCGGCTTCGAACAGCTCGCCGCGACCGCAGCGGCGTCGAAAGGCGTCCCTTGTCAGCGGGGACTTGTCATCCCGAGCGAAGCGAGGGATCCCTTTCGGCTCCGAACGGCTAGTCGGCGACCGGAGCGGCGTCGAAAGGGGTCCCTCGTCGCTGCGCTCCTGGATCCGGCCCTCTACCCTCTCGTCGCCCTCTTCTTCCCCGCGGGAAGCAGCTTGTAACCCGCCAGCACCTTCTCGATCCGCTTGCGCGTCTCGTCGCGGACCGGGACCAGCGGCAGCCGCAGCGTCTCGCCGCAGCGCCTCATCAGCGACAGCGCGCACTTCACGGGGCCGGGCGAGGGTTCCCAGGCGTTCATCTCCATGAGCGGCTCGTACCGGCGCTGCAGTTCCAGCGCCCTCTCGCGATGGTCCTCGAGCGCCGCCCGGACGAGCGACGCCATCTCCTTCGGGACCTGATTCGCGGCGACGGAGATCACTCCCCGCGCGCCGAGCGCGATCAGCGCGAGCGCGGTCGCGTCCTCACCCGCGAAGACCGCGAAGTCCTCGGGAATCGCCGCCATCAGCCGCGCGATCTTGCCGAAGTCCGAAGATGCCTCCATGAGCCCGCCGACGCGCGGGATCTCCGCCAGGCGGAGGATCGTGTCGACGTCGAGGTCGATGCCGGTGCGCCCGGGCAGGTTCGCGACGACGATCGGCAGATCCGTCGCGTCGGCGATCGCGGAGAAGTGGCGGACCAGCCCGTCCGGGCTCGGCCGGTTGTCCATCGGCACGATCGAGAGGATCCCGTCCGCTTTCACGTCCGCCGCGTCGCGGGCCCAGAAGACCGCCCGCGCCGTGTGGTTGCCGCCGGCGCCCGCGATGACCGGGATCCGTCCGCCGTTGGTGTGCACGACGGCCGCGGTGACCGCCTTGCGCTCGTCGCGCGACAGGGTCGACGACTCGCCGGTCGCGCCGCAGGTGACGAGGAAGTCGACGCCCTGCCCGATCTGCCACTCGACGAGCTCCTCGAGCGGTCCGAAGGCGATCCGCCCCTTCTCGTCGAACGGCGTCACGAGGGCCGTGCCGCATCCGCGCCAGTCCACCGCCCGGCTGCTGCTCTTCACCGCGCCTCCTCCGAGTCTCGTGTCGCGTTGTGCGGCCGCTTACGGCCTCGTCAGGGCTCGAACCGTATAATCGTTTCGCATCCGGAATCGAGAAGAAAGCGTGTCCTCCACCGCCGGCCCCCGCTGCCCGCGCTGCCATCGGCCTCTGGCCGCGTGGCGGCTGAACCACTGCGTGTACTGCGGTGAGGCCATCCCACCGGAGTTGAAGCAGGGATTCGCCGAGCCGGAGGCGCTGAAGTGGGTCGACCGCCCCGCGCTTCCCGCCGACGTGAACAAGAAGCTCGAGATGATGCGTTTCGTGCCGATGGAGACCGCGAAGAAGTCGTCGCGGTCGCTGATCACCGTCGTCGGCATCGTCTCGGTGCCGATCTTCATCGGCATCTTCTACCTGACGTGGATGCTGCTGCGGCGCTTCTCGCCGGTCTCGGGGTTCTTGATCGTCGGCGCCGGCGTGATGGTGATCGGGTATCTCGTCTGGACGTTCATGAAGGCCAGAAAGAGTTGACCGCGCAGCCGTCGCCCGCGACGGCCTAGCGGTCATCCTGAGGAGCGCAGCGACGAAGGATCCCCGACTCGAAACCCCCTCCGACACTTCAAGGATCGAACAGCGTCTTCGGCTTCTCGTCCCGGAATGGGATCCCGAGCTCCCTCGCCAGCGCGCGGATCGTCAGCGGCGCGCAGCCCTCGGAACGGTTGTTCACGAGCAGGAACGCGTCGGCGCCGGCCGTCGCGATGTCGCGGACCAGGCGCACGACGTCGGCGCGCATGTCTTCGCGCGGCGCGAGGATCCGGTCGTACGGGCGGAACCGCTCGACCGCCTTCTCGTAGGGCAGGCCCGGCGGGACGAGCACGCGCACGACCGCGGACCCGGACGGCAGCGGCCGGGCGGCCGCCCACTGCTCGGGGAGGGAGGGGGACGCCGTCCACCAGTTGAAGACGTGGGAGGCGCCGCGCCGGCGCAGAACGTCGAAGTAGTCGTCCGCGAAGTACTCGGGCGTCCGGATCTCGACGGCGAAGCGCACCTCCGCGGGCGCCTCGGCCAGAAACGCGTCGAGGCGCGCCAGGAACTCGCGGCGGCGCTCCGCCGAGGGCTGCCGGTCCGCGCCGAACTCGAGGATGAACGGCGCGGTGTGTCCCGCGAACGCGCGCTCGTACGGCGGCAGGACCTCCTCCCGGAACACGCGCGCGTCCAAAAACTTCGGGTTGGCGCGTCCGGCGCGCTCGCCGTGGCGCGGCAGGTCGGGGAAGCGCGGCATCGTCAGCTCCTCCCACACCTTGGAGAGGACGGGGAATCCCGGGGGCAGCGCGGCCGCGTACCGGGCGAGCTGGCGATCGTCGGGCGGCCGGTAGAACGGGAAGTCGAACTCGACGGTTCGGAACGGCTGGAAGCGAGCGTACTCGCGCAGGCAGTCGACCTTGAACCGCGACGCGGAATAGCGCTCGTGGTAGACGATCCCCTTCCAGCCCTCGTAGGCGAAGGACGCGGTGCCGAAGAGCAGGTCGGGCATGAGGCCCCGATTATTGGCGCGGCGCCCGCGCGATTTCGAACGTTTCCGGCTCCGACCCGTCGACCGCCGCGACTGCCGTTAGGATCCCCGCGTGATCCCGCTCCGCGCCCCGGCCGAGATCTCCTCCCGCCTCGGCGTCGCCGCGGCGAGGCAGATCCTTCTCGTCGAGTGCCCGGAGGAGCTGGCCGCGATCGTCCGCGCCGCCGCCGCGCCCGAGGCGGAGGTGTCCGAGGTCGAGGCGCGGTACATGCGCTCGGCGAAGGATCCCGCCGATCTGATCCTCGTCTTCCAGGAGAGTCGCGTCGGATCGCACGCGGTCCTCGACGCGGCGGTCAAGCGACTGCAGCCCGGTGGTCACCTCTGGGTCGTCACCGCGATGCGGAAGGTGCAGGGACCGAAGACCGCCGCGGCGCACCGGCTCGAGTCGGCCGACCTCGACAAGGCGTTCGAGAAGACGAACCTGCTCCGCGCCGGCGAGGCGAAGGTGGGGGGATGGCACGTCGCCTACGGGTTCCGGAAGCGGGAGCCGTGAGCCGACGCCGCGTCGACCCCGAGGCGGCGATCAGCCTCTACTCGACGTAGGGGAAGAACCGGCCGGTCACCCGGAAAAACCGGCCGCTCGGAGGCTCGACGGTGAGCTGGCAGCGGGAGACCTCCAGGGTCGTCGAGAACGAGACGCCGGGCGCCGTCAGGCTGATCGGGTACTTCGTGCCGACCTTCAAGGGGGCGTCGAAGTCGAACCGGACGCCGGTCGGAGACACCTCGAGGACCTGGCGCGCCTTCTCCCAGCGGATCTTCAGCTCGTACTGATCCGCCTTGAGTTTGCGGTGCGCCCGCGGTTCGTCGCCTTGTGTCGCCTTGGCGGGGGGGTCGGTCTTTCGTTCTGCCATCGGGCTCCGGGGGGGATAGCCTACTCTCGTTTATTGTCGCGTTCAAAAACACCGGCGGGAGCGCCCGAGAGGCCCTGCCGGGCTCGATTTTTCCGAATTCGGACCGTTCAAAACCCCGGCCGATCTCGCCCCATTCCGATCCCGTCGCGCCGGCCCCTCCCGGTCGCGCTCGCACGGCGCCGGCGCTCTCAGGCCAGGACGTCCCGGCGCGCGAAGACGACGAACGCGGTGATGAGCGCGGCGATCGCCCACGCCGCGAGCACCGAGGCCGCGAACCCGATCGTCAGGCCCGTGATCGGCGGCGGCGAGCCCGAGTAGTAGTCGGGCAGCGGCAGGCAGGTGACGAAGAGGAACTTCTGCGCCTCCCACTGCGACGCGAGCCGCGGCAGGATCGAGCCCGCGATGAGCGCGGCGACCATCGTGCCCATCGCCGCGGCGGTCGAGCGGAGGAGGACGGAGGACAGCAGCGCGATCGCGCCGACGCAGAGCATCGCGAACCACGCGAGCCCGAACACGAGGATCGTCTCCTTCCAGAGCTCGATCGAGCGCACGCCGGCCGGGTCGAACGACTGCCCGCCGATGCGGAATCCGGTCAGCACCGGCGCGGCCCACCCGCGGTAGCCGTACGCGATGCCGCCGAACGCGTACGCGACCGCGGCGCCGAAGACGGTCGTCAGCGTGATCGCGAGCATGAGCGCGACCAGCTTCGAGGCGAGGACGCGCACGCGACCGACGGGGCGCGTCAGGAGGATCTTGATCGTCCCCTGCTGGAACTCGGCCGACACGATGTCGGACGCGAAGACGATCGCGAGGAGCGGAAGCAGCAGATAGCTCGACGCGTTCGCGAACGCGCGCGTGAAGAGCGGGCCGGAGATCGCCTCCGGGTCGATGTCGCGCTCGAGGTGATACTTCAGGCGGCCGAGCTCGAACCGCGACCACCGCTGCGACGACGCCGGCATGCGGCCATCGCGGAGCCAGTTCTGGATGTTCGCCATGCGCTCCTGCGTGCGGACGTGCCAGTCCTTGCCGCCGAGGAACCGCTCGCGGCCCCGGGACTGCGCGAAGACGATCAGACCGATGAGCGCGACGAGGATGAACACCACGACCCGGAAGCGCCGCTGGCGCGAGATCTTCAGGATCTCGTTCTCGACGAGGCCGGCGAACCTCATACGGTCTCCCCTCCGGTGATCTGCAGGAAGGCGTCCTCGAGCGAGGAGTCCGGCCGCTCGACGGAGTAGACGTCCACGCCGGCGCCGACGAGGTCGCGCAGCGCGTCGGGCACGCGGGCGGCGTCGACGCGCGCGCTGACCAGGTCGCCTGCGGCGGATGTCTCCACGTCGGACGCGCCGAACGCGACGAGCCTCTCCGCGGCGGCGGCCGCGGGACGCGCGCGCACGAGGAGACGGTCCCCCTCGAAGCGTTCGAGCAGCTCGCGCACCGGACCGCTCGCGAGCGTGCGGCCGCGGTGGATGATCGCGACGCGATCGCACATGAGCTCCACCTCGGAGAGGAGATGGCTCGACACGAACACGGAGATGCCCCGATCGCCCGCCAGCCGGCGCACGAGCTCGCGCATCTCGCGGATCCCGGCGGGATCGAGGCCGTTGGCGGGCTCGTCGAGGATCAGCACGTCGGGGTTGCCGAGCAGCGCCTGCGCGATCCCGAGACGCTGGCGCATTCCGAGCGAGTACGTCGCGACGCGATCGTCCAGCCGCTCGCGCATCTGCACCATGGCGGCGAGCGCCTCGATCCGATCCTCCGCGCCCTTGGGAAGCATCCTCGCGAAGTGGGTCAGGTTCTCGCGGCCGGTGAGGTACTTGTAGAGATCCGGCGCCTCGACGATCGAGCCGACGTGGACCATCGCCTCCCGGAAGTGGGTCGCGAGGTCGAGGCCGCGGATGCGGATGCGCCCGCCGTCCGGCCGCGCGAGGCCGACGAGCATGCGGATCGTCGTCGTCTTGCCGGCGCCGTTGGGCCCGAGGAAGCCGAGCACCTCTCCGGCGTGGAGCGTGAAGGAGACGTCGGAGACGGCCTCGCGGTCGCCGAACCGCTTGGTGAGGTGCTCGGCGACGAGGACCTCATCCGCCACGGACGCCCTCGACGGATCTCCGCCGCTCCATCGACCCAACGTATCATCGCGGCCCGTCATGGCCCGCGGTTCGTCTCGCTTCTGGCTCTGGACGGCGCCGGTCGCGCTCGGCGCCGTCGCGGCCGTCATCCTCGGCGCCGGCTTCGTGCTCGCGCTGCGGGGTGCCGCGGGCGAGCCGATCGGCGAGCCGGCTCCGCCCGTTCGAGCCGTCGCGCCGACTCCGCCCCCCGGAGGCGTCCGCCGCGTCCTCGTCATCGGCGACTCGCTCGCGCGGGGCACGGGCGACGAGAGCGGGCGCGGATTCGCCGGCGACGTCGTCGACGCCCTGCGCCAGCGCGGGAAGGCGGAGCTCGTCAACCTCGGCGTCAACGGGATGGAGTCGCCGGAGATCCGCGGGATCGCCGAGAGCGCGAACGTGAAGAACGTCGCGGCGAGCGCGAGCCTGATCCTCGTCTCGGCCGGCGCGAACGACCTCTCTCACTCGGCGGGGCGGCCGGGAGCGGCACCGACCGAGGTCGCGGACGCGATCGCTGCGACGCGCAAGTCATACGTCGAGAATCTGCGCGCGATCCTGACCGCGCTCCGCGCGTCGAACCCGACGGCGCCGATCGGAGTGATCGGGCTCTACGATCCTTTTTCGAGCGGGCCGTTCGGCGACGGGATCGGCTCGGGGCGCCTCGGCGCGGAGGTCATCGTCCAGTGGAACGCCCTGGTGGCCGCGACGGCGCTCGCGTTCCCGGGCGTGTTCATCGTGCCGACGTTCGACCTGTTCCAGGGCCGGGAGGACCGCCTGTCGGCGGACAAGTACCACCCGAACAAGGAAGGCTACGAGATGATCGCGCAGCGGATACTGCAGGTGGTGCGCTGAGCGAGACGCGCCGCCGTCCCACCCACCGTCATCCTGAGGCCCGCAGGGCCGAAGGATCCCCGACTCGGCCAGCCGCGCCGAACATACGGGGATCCTTCGCTTCGCTCAGGATGACGCCGAGACCGCCCGGAATGTCGGCGAGCCCTCGCTCACCAGAACCGCCGGACCTTCCGCACACCCCGTCCGAGCCCGATCAGCAGCGACGCGGCCGACGCGAGCCGGCCCGCTCTCGCTGCGAGCGAGTTGCGTCCGAAGAGCTTCCAGCCGACGGTGCCGGCGGCCGCGAGGCCCGATGCCGCCCAGCCGGCGAAGCGCCACCGATGGCGGAAGTCCGCGGCATCGAGCCGCAGATCGTGCAGCGACGCGGCGAGATCGTCGCGCTCGAACGCGGCGCGGCGCCGCAGGTTCGCGAGCCTCTCCTCGTGCCGCGTCATTCGGCACCCGCCCGCAGGCGCGCCTCGAGATCCTCGACCTCGGACTCGCCCCGCGAGTCCGGCGGCGGCGCGCCGTCCTCCGGTTCCTCGGAGACGCCGATCGACAGCGCATCCCGGACCGCCTCGGCGTCGCGGAGCAGCTCGTCGCGCGTCGCCGGGAACTCTCCCGGACGCACGCGGGCGAACGACTTCCACGCCTGCAATCCGAACAGGACGGCTCCGACGGCGTAGATCACGAACGCGCCGAGGATCCCCACGATCAGGCTGCCGAAGAGCTTCGTGAGCAGCGCCACGATCAACGCGGCCAGGAGCATCAGCGCGCAGGCGGCGAGCCCGATCCCGATCGCCATGCCCGTGGCGCCGCGCGCGGCATGCTCCGCCTTCTGGACGGCCTCCTCGCGGAAGATCTCGAGCCGCGTCTTCAGGAGGTCGCCCGCCTGCGCGGCCGCGTTGCCGAGCCGGTCGGCCCAGCTCCCCATCTCCGTCTCGCCGGCCTCGGCCCCCTCGTCCTCGTCCCGCATTCGTTGTTCGTCCGTGATCATCGACTCTCCCCCGTCATCCCGGCGGAATGAGGACGCTTTCGTGGCGCGCCTCGCGGCCCGGCTCGAGGGGCGCGATCCGGATCCCCTCCTGCTTGAATCTCTCGTGGATCCGGACGGCGATCCGTTCGACGCCCGGCGTATCGCCATGGAGGCAGAGCGTGTCGGCGCGGACCTCGACCCGCGAGCCGTCGGCGGCGAAGACCGCATGGTCGCGCGCGAGGCTCACGGCCTGCGCGGCCGCGACATCGGGATCCGTGATCAGCGCGCCGGGCTCGCCGCGCGGGACGAGCGTCCCGTCCGAGAGGTAGCGCCGGTCGGCGAAGGCCTCCTCGGCGACCGGCAGCCCGGCCTCGCGGCCCGCCTCGATCAGCATCGACGCCGCCGCGCCGACGAGCACGAGGCTCGAGCGGAACCGGCGGACGCCCTCGGCGATCGCGCGCGCGACGTCGGGAAACTCGGCGCCCCCGTGGTACAGCGCGCCGTGCGGCTTGACGTGCGTCAGCGTCCCGCCGCGCGAGCGCACGAAGCCATCGAGCGCGGCGACCTGATAGAGGACGAGGTTCTCGATCGCGTCGAACGCCATCTCGACCGAGACCCGGCCGAAGTGCTCGCGATCCGCGTAGCCCGGGTGCGCGCCGACGCGGACGCCGCGCGACAGCGCGAGCGCGACCGTCCCGTCCATGACCGATGGGTCCCCGGCGTGCAGCCCGCACGCGACGTTGGCGGACGTGACGTACGGCAGCAGAGCCGCATCGTCCATGCCCTCGCCGACGTCCGCATTCAGATCGATGCTCACAGCGCTCCCACAGCGTTTCGAAGGGACCTAATCGTACTCCCGGCCCGCGCGGGAGGCCGCCGCGAGCGCCTCCCCGAGCGTGGCCGGCGCGAACCGCAGGAGGTCTCCCGGCGCCGCCCGGCCGAGCAGATGGAGGTCCGCGCCGATCACGGTCGCGATGCGCGGATAGCCGCCGGTGACCGGCCCGTCCGGCCCGAGGACGATCGGCTCGCCCCCGCCGGGGACCTGGACGGATCCCGGCGCCGCGCCCACGGGCGGGACCTCGGCGTCCTCGGGCCGCGCGTGCCGGAGTCGCGCGCCCTCGAGCCGCAGGCCGCGGCGGTCGCTCTGCGGCGAGACGCGCCACTCGGCCGCGAAGAACGCGTCGACCGACCCGGGCGTGAACATCCCGGCGTGCGGACCCGGGATCGCGCGGAGCGTCATGCCCGCCGCGCCGGCATCCGCCGCATGCGGCGAGCGCGCCGTCGCGGTCGCGGCCTCCGCCGTCCCGAGAACCGCGGCGAAAAGCGCGTCGCCGCGGTCGAGCCGGCGCGTCTGCCACGTCTCCTCCGCTTCGCGGAGTCCGCCGGCGATCGCGAGATATGAGCGCATTCCCTTTCGTGCCCGGCCGAAGGAGAGCCGGTCACCGGCGGCGACTGCAAACGGCTGGCCATGCGGCCGCGGCGACCCGCCGCAGGCGAGGGGCCGCTCCGCTCCCCGGACCGCCGCGACGCAGGGCGCGAGCGCCTCGAGCTCCGGGCCGTCCACCGCCATCTCGAGGGCGCCGGCTCCGGCCGGATTCCCGGCGGCGGCGTTGGCGGCGGCGAACGCGCGCGCGTCCATCGGCCCCCCGGGCGGAATGCCCGAGGACGCCATGCCCCAGCGAGGCGCGCCGACGATCGCCGACCAGAGCCCGGGCCGGATGACGCGAAAGAGCGGCGCGCCGCGCGATTCTTCGAGCGCCGTCGTGGGCGAGACTCCCCGCGGCGGCGGCGCGATTGACTCCCCGACCGCGACGAACCGGACCCGATCCCCGGCCGCGAAGAGCGCGGGAGGGCTCCTGCGGGGATCGAAGATCCGCGTGGCGCTGCGGCCGATGAGGCGCCAGCCGCCCGGCGTCGCCGACGGGTAGACGCCGGTCCAGCCGCCGCCGATCGCGACGCTCCCGGCCGGGACGCGCAGGCGCGGCGTCGGCAGCCGCGGCGTGCGGAGCTTCTCCGGCAGCCCGGTCATGTATGGGAAGCCGGGCGAGAACCCCAAGAAGGCCACCCGGTACTCCGCCGCCGTGTACGCGGCGACGAGCTCCCCGGCGGAAAGACCCGCCGCGGTGGCGACGTCGTCGAGGTCGTCGCCGTCGAAAGCCGCGGGAAGCTCGAGCGTCCGCGCGGGCGCGCCGGCCGGGGCATCGAGGCGCGCGCGCGATGCGGCGGCGCGGACGGCGTCGTGCGAGAGCCGGAGCGGATCGAAGGAGAGCAGCAGCGTCCGCGCCGCGGGGATCGCGTCGCGCAGGCCGCGCGGGCCCAGGCCGGCTCCCGCCTCCGAAAGGGCGCGCGCGAGGGCGACCGCGGCGCGGTTGGCCGCGTCGTCGGAGACGCCGGGGAAGTCGGCGAGGATGAGCCCGTCGCGGAGGTCGGTGAAGGTCGGCTTCACGAGCGGGCGGTCCTGCCCTTCCAGAGCAGGTACACCGGCACGCCGAGCAGGAGGACCGCGTACCCGGGCCAAGTCGTCTTCGGATCGCCGGCGAGCAGCAGGGCGATCAGCGCGGCGCCAGCGGCCGCGTAGGCGATCTGCAGCCATGGATAGAGCGGCGCGCGGAAGGGCCTCGGCCAGTCCGGCCGGCGGCGGCGCAGGACGATCACGGCCAGGACGAGCAGGACGTAGAGCAAAAGGTCCGCGGAGATCACGTACTTGAGGAGCTGGCTGTACGTGCCCGACAGGATCAGCACGGACGCCCACGCCGCCTGCAGCCAGAGCGCCCGCGCCGGGACCGCTGCGGCGTTGAGCCCTGATAGTCCGCGGAACAAAAGACCGTCGCGCGCCATCGCGAAGCCGACGCGCCCCCCGGAGAGGATGAGCCCGTTCACGCAGCCGAACGTCGAGACCATGATCGCGGCGGCCATCGCGACGGCGCCCGGAGATCCGAACAGCGCCATCGCCGCCGCGGTTCCGACGCGGTCCTCCGGCGCGTGTCGGATCTCGTCGAACGTGAGCGCCCGCAGGTAGCCGGCGTTCGTTGCGACGTAGAGCGCGGTCACGGCGACGCAGCCGGCGAGCAGCGCGACGGGCAGGGTGCGGCCCGGATCCTCCACTTCCTCTGCCGCGAAGGTGACGTTGTTCCACGCGGACTGCGAGAAGAGCGGACCGACCATCGCGATCGCGAAGGCGGGCACGAGCGCCCAGCCCTCAGCCGGGACCGATCCGCCCGGCGCGACCGCGGCCGCGCGGCCGAGAATCAGCGCGGC
>DATBBK010000121.1:0-10450 GCA_036271035.1 Thermoanaerobaculia bacterium
ACCGGGTCGCGCCGCGCGAGGTCATCGCGGTCGTCAAGGCCGACGCGTACGGCCACGGCGCCGCCGAGGTGGCCCGGCGGCTCGCGGCGGAGGGAGCGCGCCGCTTCGCCGTCGCCCACACCGCCGAGGGCGTGGCGCTGCGTCGCGCGGGCGTCGCCGGCGAGGTCCTCCTGCTCTCGCACGCGGAGCCGACGGAGCTCGCCGCCCAGCGGGCGTACGGGCTCACGCCGGCGATCTACGACCTCGCGCAGGCGGAGACGCTCGCCGCGGCGGCCGCCGCGTCCGGGGGGCCGGTCGCGGTCCACGTCGAGCTCGACACGGGGATGGGACGCGCGGGAGTCCGACCCGACGAAGCGGGTGCGCTCGCCTCGCTCCTCGCGAGGAGCCCCTCGCTGCGGGTCGCGGGCGTCTTCGCGAACCTCTCGGCGGCGGACGATCCCTCCTCGCCGGAGACGGAGCGCCAGATCGCGGGGCTCCGCGACGGCGTGGCGATGCTTCGCGCCGCCGGCGTGAGCACGGGCATCGTGCACGTCGCCAACTCGGCGGCCGTCCTCGAGACGCCCGATGCATGGTGCGACGCGGTGCGCCCCGGTCTCGCTCTGTACGGCATCGCGCCGTCGCCATCCGCGCAGACTCCGCTGACTCCGGCGATGACGGTGGAGACGCGCATCGTGTCGGTGCGCCGCGTTCCGGCGGGCACCCCGCTCGGCTACGGCGGGCGCTTCGTGGCGTCGCGGCCGACGACGGTCGCGGTGCTTCCCTTCGGCTATCATGACGGCTTTCGCCGCGGCTTCTCCGGAAAAGTCTCGATCCTCCTTCGGGGCAGGGCGGCTCCTGTGGTGGGGGCGGTGAGCATGGATGTCACCCTCGTGGACGCGACGGACTGCGGCGCGGAGCGCGGCGACCGCGCGATCTGCCTGGGAAGCGACGGCGGCGTGTCGGTCACGGCGTGGGACCTTGCGCGCGCCGCCGGAACCATTCCCTACGAGATCCTCTGCGGCATCGGGCCCCGCGTCCGGCGCGTATACCGCGGAGGGTCGGAGGCTTGATCCGCCGATTCCTGGAGTGGATCGGGCGCGGAGTCCTCCGCTTCCTCGAGGATCTCGGCCGCTTCTTCCAGATGCTCGCCTCGATGGCGATGTGGACGCCGCGCCCGCCGTACGACATCCCCGAGTGGCTGCGTCAGATGGTCCGGGTCGGCGTGAGCTCGATCCCGCTCGTGTTCCTGACCACGCTCTTCACCGGCATGGTCCTCGCCCTTCAGACCTACAACGGTTTCGCGCGGTTCAACGCGCAGGGACTCGTCGGCGCGGTCGTGGCGCTGTCGCTCATGCGCGAGCTGGCGCCCGTGCTCTGCGCCCTGATGGTCACCGGCCGCGTGGGCAGCGCGATGGCGGCGGAGATCGGCAGCATGCGGGTCACCGAACAGATCGACGCGCTGGAGGCGCTCGCGACCGAGCCCGTCCACTATCTCGTCGTGCCGCGCGTGATCGCCGCGACCCTCATGATGCCGCTGCTCGTCGTGGTCGGCGACGTCGTGGGCATCTACGGCGGCTACTTCGTCGCGGTGCAGCTCCTCGGCTCCAACCCCATCACCTACTACGAGTCGACGTTTCAGTACGTCGATATGAACGACCTGACGTCGGGCCTGGTGAAGGCCGCCGTCTTCGGGCTGATCTTCTCGGTGATCGCGTGCATGAAGGGCTACCATACCGAGGGCGGCGCCGAGGGCGTGGGGCGGTCGACGACGCAGGCGGTCGTCGCGGGGAGCCTCTCGATCCTGCTCACGGACTTCTTCCTGACGAGGCTGCTCTTTTGAGCCGCAACGCGGCGAGGGCCGAGTCCGTCACGGACGCCAAGCTCCGCGTCGAGGAGCTGCACAAGTCCTTCGGCGGCCGACAGGTTCTCGACGGCGTGAACCTCTCCGTCGCGCCGGGCGAGTCCCTCGTGATCGTGGGACCGTCCGGCACGGGCAAGAGCGTGCTGCTCAAGCACCTCATCGGGCTCATCCGTCCCGACTCGGGACGCGTGTTCGTGGACGGAGAGGACGTCTGGGCGCTCGACGCGCTCGCGCGCAACGGCGTCCGCAAGAAGTTCGGCATGGCGTTTCAGGAGGGCGCGCTCTTCGACTCGATGAGCGTGTTCGACAACGTCGCGTTCCCGCTCCGCCGGTCCGGGCGGTCGCCGGCGCAGGTGCGGGCGCGCGTGGAGGAGTGCCTCGAGCTCGTTCAGCTGCCCGACATCGCGTCGAAGCGCCCGTCCGAGCTCTCGGGAGGGATGCGGCGCCGGGTCGGGTTCGCGCGGGCGATCGCGCACAAGCCGGAGATCCTGCTCTTCGACGAGCCGAACACGGGGCTCGATCCGATCATGACCGACGTGATCGCCGGCGTGATCCTCGGAATCCGCAAGCAGATGCAGCCGACCATCGTCACGATCACGCACCACATGCCGAGCGCGCGCAAGATCGGCGACCGGCTCGCGCTGCTCTTCGGCGGGCATATCCTCTACCAGGCGCCCCCGGAGGAGTTCATGCGCTCCGACGATCCGGCGGTGCGGCAGTTCGTTGAGGGTCGCGCGGACGGGCCGCTGACGGTGGAAGGCGAGAGAGGGTCGCACACGGTGATTTGGGAGGGACGATGAGCACAGCCGCGAAGGTGGGAGCGTTTTTTCTGGTGGCCCTGGCGCTGGCCGGGCTGCTCATCTGGAAGATCGAGGACCTCAAGTTCGGGGGGCGCACGGGCAAGATCATCTCCGTTCAATTCTCCGACGTCGCCGGTCTGAAGGAGAAGTCGGACGTCCGCATGGCGGGCGTGCTCGTCGGCAAGGTGGCCCGCATCCGCCTCGTCGGCGGGAAGGCGATCGTGGACATCGAGCTCAACAAGGACATCGCCCTGCGCGACGGCGCGTCCGGAACGATCCAGAGCCTCGGGATGCTGGGCGACAAGTACATCGAACTCTTCCCGGGACCGGTCGGCGCGCCGCCCGTCGCCGCGGGCACGACGATAAAGGGCGAGACGCCGCCCAACTTCGAGCAGATCACGAAGCTCGCGCGCGACATCGAGGTCGACGTCCGCGAGATCACGTCCAACCTGAAGAGCTCGCTCGGCGGCGCGCTGGGCGAGGAGCGCCTGACAGGAATCGTCGAGAACGTGCTCGTCCTGTCGCAGGAGCTGCGCAAGCTGCTCGAGTCGAACCGCGCGAACATCGACTCGACGACCGCGAACTTCAAGGAGTTCTCGACGCAGATGACGCAGCTCGTCGGCCGCATCGACAAGCTCGTCGCGTCCAACTCGGGCAACGTCACCGCGTCGGTCTCGAACGCGAAGGAGCTGACGGCCAAGCTCCAGACGACGGTCGACAACATGAACGCGATCACGGGCAAGATCAACGAGGGGCAGGGCACGGTCGGAAACCTGGTCAACAGCGACGAGACCGCGAAGAACCTGAACGAGACGCTCGTCGCCGTGAAGGAAGGCGTCAACAACCTGTCCTCGTCGCTGACGAGCGTCAAGAAGATCAACCTCGACCTGGGGCTGCGCGAGGAATACCTGACGTCTCCGAGCAAGGGAAAGGGCTACTTCACCGTGGATCTGGCGCGGGTGGGGAGCCCGCGCTTCTACCGCGTCGAGCTCGTCAGCGAGCCGTTCGGCGTCCGCCGCGACACGGCCAAGATCATCACGACGACCTATCCCGACGGCCACACGGAGACCGTCCGGCAGGACGAGGCGGAGTTCAAGGACACGATCGCGTTCACCGCTCAGGTCGGGTACCGACTGGGGCACTGGATCGGCCGCGCGGGTCTGACGGAGAACTCGGGCGGCGGCGGCATCGACTACGTGACGCTCAACGACCGGCTCCGTCTGTCGATGGACGCCTGGAACTTCGCCGGCGAGGACAACCTGAACGCGCACGCGAAGTTCTCCGGCCGCTACTACTTCTCGCCCTCCGTGTTCCTGACCGGCGGCTGGGACGACTTCCTGAACACGAAGGCCAACAAGGACTCGTTCTTCGTCGGCGCCGGCGTGCGCTGGGGCGACGACGACGTGAAGTACCTCGCCGGGGCCGCCGCCATGGCGAGACCCTAGGCGGCCCGGCTCCGCTCGCGACAAGAGAGATCAGAGGAGGATTGCCCTCGGCACGCGCCGCGACCGTCTTCGCCTGCCAGTCCTGCGGCGCCGTGTCGCCGAAGTGGCTCGGCCGATGCCCCGATTGCGGCGAGTGGAACTCGTTCGTCGAGGAGCGCCGCCTTCCCGCGTCGGCCAAGCCGGCGTCCCCGGCCGGCGACGGCGCCGCGCGCGCCGTGCCGATCCGCGACGCGGTCGCCGAGGAGCAGCCGCGGTGCCTGACGGGGCTGCCCGGGCTCGACCGCGTGCTGGGCGGCGGGCTCGTGCCCGGCTCCGTCGTGCTGCTCGGCGGGGAGCCGGGCATCGGGAAGTCGACGCTGCTCCTGCAGGCGGGGCGCGGGCTGGCCGCTCAGGACCGGGACGTGCTCTACGCGAGCGCCGAGGAGTCGGCGGCGCAGGTGCGGCTGCGCGGCGAGCGGCTCGGCATCCGCGAGGGCCGCCTCTTCGTGCTGCCCGAGACCGACGTCGCGCGGATCGTCGAGGAGGCCGAGGCGCGCCGGCCCGCGGCGCTCATCGTCGATTCGATCCAGGCCGTCCAGCAGGCCGGCCTCGCGTCGTCGCCCGGCACGGTCTCGCAGGTGCGCGCGGCGGCCGCCGAGCTCACGCGCTTCGCGAAGGAGCGCTCGGTGCCCGCGATCCTCGTCGGCCACGTCACGAAGGACGGCAGCCTCGCGGGGCCGAAGTCGCTCGAGCACCTCGTCGACGCGGTCGTGTCGATCGAGGGGGAGCGCAGCACGTCGCGCCGGATCCTGCGCGCGACGAAGAACCGCTTCGGACCCGTCGACGAGATCGCGCTGTACGAGATGCGCGGCGAGGGTCTCGTCGAGCTGCCCGACGCGTCGGCCGTCCTGCTGTCGGAGCGGCGCGCCGGAATGGCCGGCAGCGCCGTGACCGCGGCGCGCGAGGGGACGCGCTCGGTGCTGGTCGAGATCCAGGCGCTCGTCGGCGGGATCGCCGCGGGCTCTCCGCGCCGCGTCGGGATCGGCGTCGACGCCGGACGGCTCGCGCTGCTCATCGCCGTGCTCGAGCGCGCGGGCCTGCCTTTGTCGCAGCGCGAGGTCTTCGTGTCGTGCACCGGCGGGATCGAGGTCGGCGAGCCGGCGGCGGACCTCGCGATCGTCGCGGCGCTCGCGTCGTCGGCGCGCTCGAGGCCCCTGCCGGAGGGAAGCGTCCTCTTCGGCGAGATCGGCCTGCTCGGCGAGGTGCGGCGCGTGCCGGCCGCGGCGTCGCGCCTGAGAGAGGCGTCGGCGCTCGGCTTCCGGCGGGTCTACCTGCCGGCCGGCAACGCGGGCGACGCGGCGGCGTTTCCGGACGTCGAGGCCGTCACGGTCGACCGCGTCTCGGAGTTCCTGCGGTTTCTGGGGACCTAGGGAGTCGCGCACGAGGCGCGACCCGGCGAATCACGCGCCCAGGTGCTCCGGCATCGTGTCCGTGATCCGCTTGTAGGCGTCCAGATACTTCTCGCGGGTCGTGCGGACGACGCCCTCCGGCAGCTTCGGCGCGGGCGGCCGCTTGTCCCAGCCGGTCGAATCGAGCCAGTCGCGCACGAACTGCTTGTCGAACGACGCCTGCCCGCGGCTCGGCGCGTAGTGAGCGGCGTCCCAGTAGCGCGAGGAGTCCGGGGTGAACGCCTCGTCGATCCAGACGATCCGGCCGTCGAGGCGGCCGAACTCGAGCTTCGTGTCCGCGAGGATCAGCCCCCGCGTCGCCGAGAACTCGGCCGCGCGCGAGTAGAGCGACAGCGTCATGTCGCGCAGCGTCTCCGCCTCTCCCGCCGGGAGTCCGGCCGCCATCGTCTCGAACGAGATGTTCTCGTCGTGGCCGGTCTCCGCCTTCGTCGCCGGCGTGAAGATCGGCTCCGGCAGCTTGTCGGCCTCGCGGAGGCCCTGCGGCAGCCGAATCCCGCAAACGGTTCCCGACTTCTTGTACTCGGCCCAGCCGGACCCGGCCAGGTAGCCGCGGGCGACGCACTCGAAGGGGATGACCTCGCACTTCTTGACGATGACCGAGCGGCCCGCGAGCAGCGACGCGTCGGCGCGCAGGTCCTCGGGGAAGCGCGCGATGTCGGTCTCGATCAGATGGTTCTCGACGTCGGCGAAGCGGCGGAACCAGAAGTTCGAGAGCTGCGTCAGGATGCGGCCCTTGTCCGGAATGCCGGGCGAGAGGACCACATCGAACGCGGAGATTCGGTCGCTCGCCACGAGCAGCAGCGAGTCGGCGAGGTCGTAGAGCTCGCGAACCTTGCCGCGCCGCGAGAGGCGCGCGCCGGAGAGGTGGGTCTCGGTGATCGTCGTCATGAGGCGGGCGACGTTAGCACAGGTCGGCGCGTCCTTGGCCGGTGTCGTCTGCTATGTTTGCGGCCCGCATGCGAGTCCGAACTTCCACGTCTCTGCCGCGCGCGAAGGGCGTGGTCCGTCTGGCGTTTCTCCATCCGGGAAAGGATCCCGCCGCCGAGGTTCCGTTCGACGCCCGGGTGGGCGTGAGGGCCGCCGCGCGCACGACCGGCTTCTCGGGCCGCGCGAGGGAGGTCGTCTCGAGCGGCGACTGGATCCTCTGCGGACTCGGCGCGGAGCCCGCTTCGGCGGCGTCCCTGCGCGTCGCCCTGCGCCGGGCGCTCAAGGGGCCGGAGGCGCGCCGCGCCCGGCGGCTCGCCGTGTGCTTCGACGAGCGCGTTCCGGACGCCGCGGTCCGCTCGGTCCTCCCGCACCTTTCCCTGGCGGACTACTCGTTCGAGCGCTACAAGTCGAAGCGGGACGCACGCGGTCCGACGGAGGCCGTCGTCCTGGCGAGCGGCCCGCGGGCGCGCGCGCTCGCGCCGGCCATCCGAGAGGCGTCGGCGGTCGCGAGCGCGGTGACGTGGGCTCGCGACCTCGGCAACACGCCCGGCAACGACCTCGGCCCGGTCGAGCTCGCCGCCGCGGCGAAGGCGTTCGCGAAGCGCGGCGGCTTCACCGTCTCCGTCCTCGATCGCGCGGCGATCGTCAAGGAGAAGATGGGCGGCCTGCTGGGCGTCAATGCCGGGAGCGCGCGGCCTCCCGTGTTCCTGATCGGAGAGTACGCGCCGAAGGGCTCGCGCGGCACGGTCGTGCTCGTCGGCAAGGGGATCACGTTCGACTCCGGCGGCATCTCGCTGAAGCCCGCCGCGTCCATGGGCGAGATGAAGTACGACATGATGGGCGCGGCGACGGCGATCGCCTGCCTCGGCGCGGCGCGCGAGATCGGGCTGCCCGTGCGGCTGATCGCGCTGACTCCGGTCACCGAGAACATGCCAGGCGGGTCCGCCACGCGTCCCGGCGACATCCTCCGCATGCGCAACGGCAAGACCGTCGAGGTCGACAACACCGACGCGGAGGGGCGTCTCGTGCTCGGCGACGCGCTGTCCTACAGCGCGCGCTTCAAGCCGGATGCCGTCCTCGACTTCGCGACGCTGACGGGCGCGGTCCTGATCGCGCTCGGCCACGAGTGCGCGGGCCTGATGGCCACGGACGACGCGCTCGCCGGCGAGATCGTCACGGCGGGCGAGGCGGTGGGCGAGCGCGTGTGGCGGCTGCCGCTCTGGGAGGAGTACCGCGAGAACCTGAAGTCCGAGTGGGCGGACATGCGGAACACCGCCGGGCGCAACGCGGGGACGATTCACGCGGGCGTCTTCCTGAAGGAGTTCGTTCCGGACGGCGTGCCGTGGGCGCACCTCGACGTCGCCGGCGTCGCGCACTTCGAGAAGGAGCAGAGCGGCTGGCCCGCGGGGGCGAGCGGCTTCGGTGTGGCGCTGGTGATGGAGTTCTTGAAGCGGCGTTACGCCAACGGCTCGATCGGCGCGCGGGCTCGTAAACAGTAAGCCGTAAGCCGTAAGCCGAAGTTGAATACATTAGCTATGGCTAATGTATTCGTCACCTTCACGGCCGACCGCGGGGCGTTTGACTCCCTCCGCGGCTTCGCATACCGTCCGCCACCATGCCGCTGCGCGACTTCCGGATCGGCGCCGTCGGAGAGGATCTCTATCCGAAATACGTCGCGGAGCTCGCGGCCCGGCTCGATGATCCCGCGCTCGATCGCAACGTCGTCGTCCGCGACGAGCTCGCGCGTCTCTACCTCGGCCGCAGCGTCGACTTCGACCGAGAGCTCGCCGATCCGTCGCTGCCGCCGGGGACGCGCACGCTCATCGCCGCGTTCGACCCCCGAAACGCGACGCTCGAGGCCGAGTACTACAAGGAGATCGACCTCGAGAAGTGGAAGCGCGTCAAGCCGCTGCTCTGGCTCTGGCAGATGTTCGACCACTCGCCGGCAGGCCGTAACGTGCGCCTCGGAACGCAGCTGCGCTACATGCTCGCCCAGCGGGTGTTCAAGAAGATCGGCACGGGCGTCCGCATCTTCCACGACGTGGAGTTCTCGTTCGGCTACAACATGACCGTCGGCAACGGCGTCACGATCCACCGCAACGTCCTGATCGACGACCGCGACGAGGTCATCCTCGGCAACGACGTCTCGATCTCGGACTACGCGAACATCTACTCGCACTCGCACGCCGTCGAGGACATCCACGACGTGTCGCTGAAGAAGACCGTCATCGAGGACCGCGCGCGGATCACGTACCACTCCGTGATCCTGGCCGGCGTTCACGTCCAGAAGGACGCGATCGTCGGGTCGATGGGCGTCGCCTCGAAGCCCGTCGAGGCCGGCTGGATCGTCGGCGGCATTCCGGCCAAGCTGATCGCGCAGAAGTCGGTCAAGCCCTAGGGGCTAAACTCACGGCGTGCTCAGGCGCCTGCACATCCGCAACCTCGCGATCGTCGAGGACGTCGCGATGGAGCTGGGCGCCGGGCTCACGGTGATCACCGGCGAGACGGGCGCCGGCAAATCGATCCTGGTCGACGCGCTCGCCCTGCTCGCCGGCGGCCGCGGGTCCTCGGACCTCGTGCGGCGCGGCGCCGACCGGCTCACCGTGTCCGGCGAGTTCGACGCCGACGCGCGAGCCCGCGCGCTGCTCGCCGAGGCGGGGCTGCCGGACGCGGGCGACCGCATCGTCGTACGGCGCGAGCTCGGCGCGGACGGCCGCGGCCGCGCGTTCATCGAGGACGAGACGGCCGCGGTGCGCACGCTCGCGCGCCTCGGCGAACGGCTCGTCGCGATCCACGGACAGAGCTCGGAGCAGGAGCTGGCCGACTCGGAGACGCCGCTCGAGATCCTGGACGCCTTCGCGAAGGCGGAGGCCGAGCGCGACGCGACCGCGGCGGCGGCGCGCGAGTGGGCGGCGGCGCGCGATCGGCGCGAGACGCTCGAGGCGTCGCGGAAGGGCCGCACCGAACGGATCGAGCTGCTGGAGTTCCACATCCGCGAGGTCGAGGCGGTCCACCCCGAGCCGGGCGAGGACGAGAAGCTCCGAACGGAGCGCCAGCGGCTCCTCCACGCCGACCGCATCCGGCGCGCCGCGGGCACGGCGCTCGACGCGCTCTCGGAGGCGGAGGGATCCGCGGCCGACCGGCTCGGCGAGGCCGCGCGCGCGTTCGCGGAGCTCGCCGCGATCGATCCCGCCGAGGATGCGCACCGCGCGGAGGCCGACGAGCTCAAGCGGCGCATCGCCGACCTCGCGGCGGCGGCCCGCGACGCGGCGGAGTCGATCGACGCCGATCCCGACCGGCTCCAGGCGCTCGAGACGCGGCTCGCCGACCTGCAGCGGCTCGAGCGCAAGCACGGAACCTCGGGCGCGGCGCTGCTCGCGCGGCTCGAGGAGTGGAAGTCCGAGCGCGCGGAGCTCTCCGACATCGACGACGCGCTCGGCCGCCGGCAGCGCGAGGAGGCTCATGCGCGCGACGCCTACCTCTCCGCGGCGAAGGCGCTCTCGGCGCGGCGCGAGTCGGCCGCGGCGAAGCTGACGGCGGCGGTCGGCCGCGAGCTCGAGGGCCTCGCGCTCGGCAAGGCGCGGCTGAGGGTCGCGCTCTCGCCGCGCAGCGCGGACGAGCCGCGTGCATCCGGCCTCGAATCCGCCCAGCTCCTGTTCGCGCCGAATCCCGGCGAGCCCGAGAAGCCGCTCGAGCGAATCGCCTCCGGCGGGGAGCTGTCGCGCCTGCAGCTCGCGATCCGCGCGGTCGCCGCCGGACGCAAGGCGCGGGGCCGCACGTTCGTCTTCGACGAGGTGGACGCCGGGATCGGCGGGCGGGTCGCGGAGATCGTCGGACGACGCCTGCGCGATCTCGCCGAGCACGACCAGGTCCTCTGCGTCACCCACGTGCCGCAGATCGCCGCGCTCGCCGACTCGCACTTCCACGCCGAGAAGCGGGAGGTCGGCGGACGCACCGTGGCGGCGGTGCGGCGCCTCGAGGGCAAGGAGC
>DATBBK010000122.1:0-4010 GCA_036271035.1 Thermoanaerobaculia bacterium
CCAGCCGGCCCCGGGCCCGTGCCACTTCAACCCGCGCGCCGGCGGCTGCGGCGGCACCATGCCCCGGGCTCCCCGCGGCTGATCCCGCTTCGGAGATTCGATTTCGGAGAAACGAAGAGACTCGAAGAGAAACAGAAAACAAGAACCGATAGCGAAAGAAGGAAAGAGTCATGAACAAGCGTCTTGCGAACCTGACGGGTCTGGTCCTCCTGCTCGCCTCGACCGTTCTCTCGGCCGCCGGTCTCCCGCCCGCGCCCGCCCCGGGCGGCCGCGGTGGAAAGACGCCCGCGCCGTGCAACTTCACGAGCCACTGCGCCCCGCGCACCCAGCCGGCCCCGGGTCCGTGCCACTTCAATCCCCGCGCCGGCGGCTGCGGCGGCACGATGCCCCGCGCCCCCCGCGGCTGAGCGATCGATCCGAGTCAGAGCTGAAAACAGAAACAAAGAACGAAAAGCGAAAGAAGGAAAAGATCATGAACAAGCGTCTTGCGAACCTGACGGGTCTGGTGCTCCTGCTCGCCTCGACCGTTCTCACGGCCGCCGGCCTCCCGCCGGCGCCCGCCCCGGGCGGCCGCGGTGGAAAGACGCCCGCGCCGTGCAACTTCACGAGCCACTGCGCTCCGCGCACCCAGCCGGCCCCGGGCCCGTGCCACTTCAACCCGCGCGCCGGCGGCTGCGGCGGCACGATGCCCCGCGCGCCCCGCGGCTGAGCGACGGATCCGAGTCAGAGCTGAAAAACGCGGCAAGATCGAACAGCGAAGGAAGAACGGAGCCATGAACACGACTCTCGGGACCCGGACGAGGACGACGCCCGCCAGCAGGCTCATCCCGGCTCCGGCCCCGGCTCCGGCTCTCTGCCACTTCAATCCGCGTGCTGGCGGCTGCGGCCACGGGCTACCTCCGTCGCACTGAGGTCCCCGCCAGCATGCCGCGTTTCTCCGCGGCCGCCGGAACATAAACCGGCGGCCGCCTTTTTTATTTGGACCGCGCTTCCAGACCTGCCGCGAATCCGACAGAATGGCCCGCCGGCTCGAACGCAAATGATCCCGACCCTGCGAAAGGCCTACAACGACGGCTATACCGCCGAGCGGTATGGCGAATACGCCCGGCGCCTGTCGGAGCGCGGCGGACAGCCGATTCCGTTCCGGCTCGCGGAGACGCCGGTCTTTCTGCCGCCGGAGCTGCGCGACGAGATGGTCGAGGCGTCGCTCGAGATCTTCCGCCAGCTGTCGACGCCTCAGGCGCTCCACCGGTCCCTCGCGGCGGTGCCCGCCCGGTTCAACGTGCCGGGCAGCGATGACCTGCCCGTCTTCGCGGTGACGGACTTCGCGGTCGTCCGAGACGCGTCCGGGCGCCTCGCGCCGCGGCTGATCGAGCTCCAGGCCTTCCCCACGCTGTACGCGTTCCAGGTCGCGCAGTGCGAGGAGATCTCACGGATCTGTCCCGGCGGCGAATCGCTCGACTGGTATCTCTCGGGGCTCGACGCGGAGTCGTACCGGCGAGCGGTCGGCGACGCGATCCTCTCCGGCCTGCCGCCGGCCAACGTCATCCTGCTCGACCTCGACCCGCCGCGGCAGAAGACCGCGGTCGACTTCGCGTTCACCGAGCAGTTCTGGGGCGTGCGCGCGCTCGACCCCTCGCAGATCGAGAAGCGCGGGCGCGAGCTCTACTACGACAACGACGGCAAGCGCACGCGGATCCACCGAATCTACAACCGCCTGATCTTCGACGAGCTCGAGGCGAGCGGAGCGAGGCTTCCGTTCGACCTCACGTCGCGCATCGACGTCTCGTGGGCCGGGCACCCGAACTGGTACTTCCGCTGGAGCAAGCACTGCCTCCCGGGCCTCCGCCATCCGACCGTCCCCGAGGCGCACTTCCTGTCCGATCTCTCCGAGCCGCCGTCCGATCTGGAGAACTGGGTGCTGAAGCCGCTCTTCTCGTTCGCGGGCTCGGGCGTCAAGGTCGACGTCACGCCGGCGGACCTCGCCGCGGTGCCCGACGATCAACGCGCACAGACGCTGCTGATGCGGAAGATCGAGTACGCGCCGGCGATCCCCACGGTGGACGGCCACGCGTCGAAGGTCGAGGTCCGCGTGATGTTCGTCTGGAAAAACGAGGCGCCGTTCCCCGTGATCTCGCTCGCGCGCCTGTCGCAGGGAAAGATGATGGGCGTCAACTACAACAAGGACAGGACGTGGGTGGGCTCGAGCGCCAATCTCTGGCCGAAGGACCGCGGAGCCGCGCCGACGTCCTGAAGAGGTCCTCGAGGCCCTGAGCGTCCCCGCCGGACCTTCCGAATCTCACGAACAAGTCGGTTTCGCTTCCGGGTAGGGGGCTCCGCCTTTCGCAACAGTACGGGTTGACGAAAGGAGGAGTCACATGCGTACCTCAGTAAGGATTTCGAACCTGGTTCTCTTCGTCGCCGCCGCGGCCGTCTCGGCCGCAAACCTCCCGCCCATCCCCCGCGGACGCAGGCCGCCGGCGCCCTGCAACGTCACCAGTCGATGCCAGCCGCCGGCGCCGTCCCACTGCCGGAGCTTTCCGGGCGGAAGGGGCTGCCACCGGCTGCCTCCGACGGGCCGATAGATCCGGAACGTAGCGAATGCCGCGTTTCGTTCCTCTGTTGCGGCCGTCGGCTGCCGAGCCGGCGGCCGCATTTTTCTCAGGCGCGGGGGGAGCCTAGCGCTCGCTCACGGTGCGCGTCGTCTTCAGGCGGACCAGCGTTCGAAAGACGATCGGGATGACGCCGATCCTCATCGTGTCGCCATCGGACAGCGGCTCGCCGCGCGAGATCCTGCGGCCGTTGAGGAACGTCCCGTTCCTGCTCTCCAGGTCCTCGAGCCGCGCCCGTCCCCTCGCCACGACGACTTGCGCGTGGCGGCGCGAGACGGACTCGTGATCGATCCATACGGCCGAGTCGCGGTCTCTGCCGATCACGTTCGGTCCGTCGAGCAGCTGGATCTCGCGGTCTCGGAGGATCAGCCGGAACCTCGGACCGGAGGACGGGACCACGGATCGCACCGGGTGGCGCGGAGCGGTGTCCTCGACCCGGACCTCCGCGTCCCAGCGGTAGCCCTCGCGGCGGACCATCTTCAGGATCTCGCCCCCGGCGTCGCCCAGGGCGCGGCGGAGCTTGGCGATCTGTGCGCCCACGGCGTCGTCGGTGACCGCCGTCTCGCGCCAGACACTCTCGACGATCGTCTCCCGCGGCAGCATCCGCCGGGGGTTTTCGAGGAAGAGGAGCAACAGCTCGCGGCTCTTGTGAGTGAGCGGGACCTCGACGCCGTCGCGTAGAAGGCAGCGATCGGCCTGGTCGTACAGGAACGGTCCGAAGCGATAGGCCATCTCGGCTCCGGCGGTCTCCCCTTCGGGGATCCTACTCCGGGCGTGAGATCGTCGCACTGCCATGGCTCTCGCGCAGGCCCGAACAACGAGCAGTTCATGGCCGTCGAGGTGATGACCCGGCCGACGCTAACCATCTCGTCGCCTCAGTTGATGTTCAAGTCCGAGCTCATGCCCGGCAACACGGTCGTCGCGTCTCGCGAGTACGACGTCTCGGCGGACGGCAGCGAGTTCTTCGCCGTCAGCGCGGCCTCGCAAACGGATCCGGAGCGGCGGTTCGTGGTCGTCACGGAGTGGTCGTCGATGCTCTGCGCCTCCTACGTGACGTAGCTCCGGATCTGCGCCTTCCACCACGGCCAGTCGTGGCCGTACGGCGCCGCCCACACGCTGCCGCGATTGCGAATCTCCTTCTCGTTGAGGATCCGCAGCATGTCGGTCGTGCCCGAGAGGATGTTGTCGGTCTCGCCCGTCACGATCGCGGCGTCCATCGCCGACAGCTTCCCGACCCACTCTCGATCCATGTTCGGAACGTACGCCGTCGGGCAGTGGAAGTAGCAGAGGTCGTCCCAGTAGCCGTCGAGGAACGAGTGGATGTCGTACTTGCCGGAGAAGCCGACGACGCGCTCGACGACGTCGGGATGCCGGAACCCGAAGTTCGCGGCGTGGTAC
>DATBBK010000123.1:0-10527 GCA_036271035.1 Thermoanaerobaculia bacterium
TCTGACAATAAACGTCATGGATCGCGCCGTCCGTGAACGCAAGCCTCTGCCGCGGCGGCACTTACGGAATGCCCGGGAATTGGCCGCGTGATTGCTAGTCTTGGCCGGCGAGCAAAGGAACCTCAACCTCCTCCTTTCGCCCCCCGGGCGGCCCCACCCCGACCCGGGGATTTTTTTGTCTGCACGAATCCACCCCGGGAGCCGCGGCCGCCGCAGGCGCGCCGCGAGTGCGCCGACTCTAAGCCAACCGCGTCCGGCGCGGCGCATCGCGTGAGCGCGGCGCGGGGATGGTAGCTTCCGGCGCATGCGCGTTCTGGCCGGCGACATCGGAGGGACGAAGACCGCCATCGCGACGGTCGACATCGATCGGGACGACTGCCGCGTGCGTCGCCTGGTGCGGTACCCGAGCGCGGACTATCCCGGTCTCGAGGAGATCGTTGCGGAGTTCCTCGCCGGCGAGAAGACCCGCCCTCGCGCCGCCGGCTTCGGCGTCGCGGGACCCGTTCGGGAAGGCGTCGCCAAGGTCACGAAGCTGCCATGGCGGCTCGACGTGCGGACGCTGTCGCGCCGCGCGCGGATCCCGCGGGTCGCGCTCGTCAACGACTTCCAGGCGGCGGCGGCAGGCATCCACTACCTGAGGTCGCGGCAGCTCGCGACGCTCGTTCCCGGACGCGGCGAGCGCGGCGCGACGGTCGCGATCCTCGGAGCGGGAACCGGGCTCGGGCAGGCGGGAATCGTGCGCCGCGGCGGCCGTGCGGTCGTCGTGGCCTCGGAGGGAGGACACGTCGATTTCGGTCCGCGCAGTGCCGCCGAGGACGGGCTCGTCGACTTCCTGCGTCGCCGCTTCGGCCGTGCGACGCGCGACCGCATCCTCTCGGGCGGAGGGCTCGCGCTGATCTACGAGTACCTGAAGTCCACGCGCGCCGCGCGCGAGAACGCGGCCGTCGCCGCGGCGTTCCGGAGTGAGGATCACGCCGCAGTCATCAGCCGCTTCGCCCTCGCGCGGAGCGACCGGCTCTGCCGTCTCGCGCTGGACATGTTCGTCTCGATCTACGGCTCGGAGGCTGGCAACATCGCGCTGCAGTACCGCGCCACGGGCGGCGTCTACGTCGGCGGCGGCATCGCGCCGCGGGTCCTGCCGGCGCTGAAGACCGAGCGGTTCCGCCGCGCGTTCGGCGAGAAGGCTCCGATGGAAGACCTGCTGGCGCAGATTCCGGTGCGGGCCGTGATCGACTGGCGGCTCGGCCTCTTCGGCGCGGCCGCGAGCGTCATCGAATGATTTCGATCCCGATGACCCGGTTGTCCTTCATCGTGAGGATCCGCTCCGCCTTCGTGTAGGTCCACCGATACTTCTCGCCGCCGTCGTCGACGAAGCGCTCCGTCTTCTGCGGATCGCCGAGCAGGTCGCGCACCTCGGTGCCCGTCATCCCCTCCTTGAGCGACGACACGGGAATCTCGACCCCGTCGTTGATGGATGTGTTCGCGTCGCCGACGACCCGGTTGCGCTCGGAGCTCTTCACGGCGGCGTGGGAGCCGAGGAGCGGGCTCGTGATCGAGTCGATGAGGCCCGAGGCGGTCGGCCGGTCCTTGTAGATCCACCAGCCGATCGCCGCGACCGCGGCGAGCAGCACGAGGTTCCGCAGGCGCCGGCCGGACATTGTGTCAATTGTAGGGGCTTCGCCGCGGCGAAGTCAGCCCCGGCGCGCCGCGGAGTCCTCGAGCAGCGCCCGATTCGCGCGCCGCAGAAGCTCGTCGAGCTTCTGCAGGCATCGCTCGCGGTCCTCGTCGGGCACGCGCCAGACGACGTCGTGAGCGGAGAAGACGGCGTCCTCCAGAGAGGGCTCTCCTTCCTCGATGCCGCGCGTCCACTCCTCCCGGAGCATCGCGCGGCGCGCGTAGCGAAGCGCCTCCAGCGCGGCGTCGTCGCTCGTCGAGAGGCGGCACCGGATCGTCACCTCAACCTGCTCGAGACGCGGCGCCGCCGAGTCGCCCGAGGCGGCGACCCCGGACGGGATCTGTTCGATGTCGGAGAACCGGATCGCCGGCATGCGGGAGGAAGGTAGCGAACCGTGTGCCGCCGCGGCGGAAACGCGGTAAGTCGCTCAGGACCGGACCGTTCGCCGCGGGGCGCCGGATCGCGGACGGCGGCGGCCGCGAAAAAGTGTTACCGGGAGTAACGGAGGGCGGCGGTCACCCGGGGTCCCGGTTAGACCGCGTCCATCTCCTCGGCGGCCTTGTTGGCGCGCGCGATGAGCTCGTCGATCTTCGTGCGGCACCAGGCGGCCTGCGAGACGAGCGCGAACCAGCGGATCTCGTTCCCGACGAAGGTCGGGTCTTCCATGGAAGGCTCGTCCCATTCGAGGCCGCGCGTGCGCTCCTCGCGGATCATCGCGCGGCGCGCGTAGCGGAGCGCCTCGAGCTCGCGGTCGTCGGCGTACGAGATCGCGAATCGCAGCGTGACGCGCCGCGACGAGTCGTAGCGGAGCGCGACCGCCTCGCGGGACTCCGCCGGCACCGGCCCATCGGTGATCTCGCGCACCCCGATCGAGTGGCTCATCGGTTCTCCGAAATGTTAGCAGCACCCGGAGTCAAAAGAGTCATGAGACGCCGCGGAGGTCTCGCCGGTCCGACCCGCCGCCGGGGCCTCCCGGCACATATTAGCCAAAGCTAATGAATGGAAGGCGATGGGTCAGGGGTGCGGCTGCCGGACCGCATACAGAGCGGCCGGCCCGTTGCGCGCCTCGGGCCGGACGGACTCGCCGAGAGCCTCCATCAGGCGGCCGGCGGCGGGGACGCGATCCTCGCGCCAGACGATCTTCGTGATCCCCAGCCGCCGCAGACCCTCGCGCCAGGCGGCCGGATCCGCTCCCCAGCGCGAGACCGGCAGGAACTCCGCGCGCCAGGCCTCCGCCGCCGGGCAGTGGAACCGGTCGTTCTCGCCGAGCAGCAGGACGCGGTCCGAACCGGTCACCGAGCGCCACAGCGGATACGACGGCAGCCGCGCGGCGAGGCTCCGCTCGCGCGACACGCGGCCGATCGCCACCGCCCACTCCACGCCGCTCGAGCCGAGCTGGACCGGCAGGGCGGCCGCGGCGGTCAGGATCGCCGCGGCCGCCGCGATGCCCGCCTCGCCCGAGAAGCCGCGCGTCAGCCGTCGCAGTCCCTCCGCCGCGAAGACCGCGTACATCGGATACATCGGGAAGAGGTAGCGGACGGACGGCAGGTAGAGGAGCGACCACACGCCGAGCACCGGCACCGCGGCGGCGGCGAACAGTCGCGCGGCGCGCGCGCTCCAGCCGAGGACGCCGAGCGCGAGCAGCAGGACGACGAGGCCGTCGTAGCCGTCGCCGTTCGCCTCGAAGCGGCTCGAGTGGAAGACGAGGTCGTACGGGAGCCGCGCGAACCGCGCGACGGCCGCGGCCGGATCCGGGACGCGCCGCGCCTCGCCCGATGCCGGCGAAGTGCGGAAGTAGTGCCCGCCGGCGATCCGCGACGCGGCGGCCGCCGGCGACGGCGCGAACGGTTCCGTCCACGAGCCGACGCGGTGCTCGCTCCAGAGCGCCCAGGGAAGCAGCGCCGCGAAGACGAGCGTCGCGGACGCGGCGGCGGCGCCGGCGCGGGGACGCGCGCGCACGGCGAGGATGAGCAGCGCCGGGACCGCCGTCAGCGCGAAGATCTTCCCCGCGAGCGCGGCGCCGAGCAGGAAGCCCGCCGCGCGCAGCCGGCCCGAGTCGCCTCGCGCCGCGGCGAGCTCGGCGGCGCACGCCGTCGTGAAGAGCGCGCACGGCCAGTCGACGTAGGTCGCATGCAGCTGGAGCACCGCCGTCGGGAACGCGGCCAGCGCGAGGACCGCGAGCGAGGCCGCGCGCCCGGAGCCGATTCGCCGCGCGAGGACGCAGGCCGCCGCGAATACCGCGAGTCCGCAGGCGAACTGCAGGCAGCGGACGACGGCCTCGCCGCCCGCGAAGAAGCCCAGCGAGAGGAACGCGTCGTAGTTGCGCCAGAGAAGGGAGTGCGGCGCCAGGTCCGCGAGCGGTCGGATGAGGCCGGACCGCGCCACGTCGCGGGCCTCGGGCAGGTGGTAGGCGAGCCCGTCCCACGAAACGTCCGGCGACTGCGCGGCGGCCCACGCCGCGAGCAGGACGAGCGCGACGAAGGCGAGCCACGCCGCCTCCACTCCGTTCGGAGCGGCGCCGCGAGGGACGCGCCATGCCGCTCGCAGCATCCGCGCGAGCTCCGGAAGCCGGCGGAAGCGAGCGACGACGAGCGCGGCCGCCGCCGCCAGGAGCGCAATCGGCCGGAGCGCGCCGGCCTCGGCGAGCAGCAGCACCAGCAGTCCCGCGCATGCGACGCCGGCGGCGAACGCGGTCGCGAAGTCGTCCTCGCTCGGGGCGCGTCCGAGCAGCAGAGTCAGCGCCGCGTCTCCGAGCAGCGCGGTCGCCGCGAGGATCCCGAGCGCCGCCGCGAAGGCCGCCGCGTTGCCGGACGCGACGACCATGGCGGCTCCGGCGGCGAGAACGAGGAACGCGGCCGCGCGTGGGCGCTTTGAGAACAGGAGCCAGAGCACGCCGAACGCGAGGGCCGCCGCGATCGCACCGCCGGCGACGACGTACGACGAGTGCAGCGACAACAGCTTGAGGGCGTAGGCCTCGATGAGCGGCACCGCCCGAAGGATGAGCAGGACGGCGCCGGCGACGACGAGCGCCGGCCCGAGCCGCCGCGCGCCCGGGCTTGAACCTGCGGCCTGCACGCTCGTCGAATTGCCCCGGCAGGCAAGACTACACGAAGCCCGAAGCGCATTACGGCTCTGACGCCAGAACCGGGTCCGCCTCGCGGCGGTCGGCGGACGACCTGTCGCCCCGTGATTCAATCCCCTCGTGTTTCGTCAGTCCGTCTGGGCGTTCGAGACGTGCGCCGGAGTCCTCCTCGGTGTCGCCGTCCTCTTCGACGTCTTCGAGACGATGGTCCTGTCGCGGCGCGTGTCGCGCCGTGTCCGGATCACGACGCTCTTCTATCGGATCACGTGGCCGGCCTGGCGGGCGCTCGCGCGGCGGTTCCCCGACGGCAACCGGCGCGAGAACTTCCTGACGATCTACGGCCCCGCCTCGCTGCTGCTGCTCATCGTCTGTTGGGCCTTCGGACTGCTCGTCGCGTTCGCGCTCTTGCACGTCGGACTGGATCCGACGCTCGTCTCGCACGACGGGGAGAGGGGCTTCTGGGTCGCGATGTACATGAGCGGCACGACCCTCTTCACGCTCGGGCTCGGCGACGTCGCGTCGCACGCGGTTCCCGGGCGGGTGTTGACCGTGCTCGAGTGCGGCGTGGGGCTCGGCCTCGTCACGCTCGTCATCTCGTACCTGCCCGCGCTCTCGGAGGCCTTCTCGGCGCGGGAGGTCTCGATCTCGCTGCTCGACGCGCGCGCGGGCTCTCCGCCGACGGCCGGCGAGCTGCTGCGGCGCCAGCACTGCGACCCCTCGGACGAGTCGCTCGACCGTCTCCTGCGGGAGTGGGAGCGCTGGTCCGCCGAGCTCCTCGAGAGCCACGTCTCGTTCCCGGTCCTCGCCTTCTACCGCTCCCAGCACGACAACCAGTCCTGGGTCGCCTCGATGACGGCGGTCCTCGACGTGTGCGCGTTCGTGCGCGCGGCCGCGCCGGCGGGAGAGTCGGAGCAGGCGCGCCTCACCTTCGCGATCGCGAGGCACGCGCTCATGGACATGTGCCGCGTCTTCCAGCGCAAGATCACGCCGCTTCCCGCGGACCGGCTTCCGCTCGCCGACCTCCGCCGGCTGCGCGCGTCCCTCGAAGAGCGGGGGGACCGGCTCGCGAGCGAGGCGGAGATGGTGCAGCGCCTCCAGGCCTACCGCGCGATGTACGAGCCGGCCGCGGGCGCTCTGTCGCGCATGCTCCTGATGCCGATGCCGCCGTGGCTTCCGGCCGGCCGCGTCCACGACAACTGGATGTCGACCCTGTAGGCCGCCGCCGTGGAGAACCGCGCCGCCGGAGACGGCATCGTCGATCCCATCGTCGAAGACCGAAGCCTGGAGCTTCCGGGCCCGGAGCTCCGGGCCCTGATCGCGGCCGCGACGGAGCGCATCGTTGCGCACCTCGCGTCGCTTCCCGACCAGCCGTCCGCCGATGTCGCGGGCGGCGCCGCGCTCGCGCGCTCCCTCGTGGAACCGATGCCCGAGACCGGGACGAACGCGGAGGCGCTCCTCGATCTCCTGTTCGAGCGCGTCATTCCGAAGAGCTTCAACACCGCCGGTCCCGGTTACCTCGCGTACATCCCCGGCGGCGGCCTGCCCCAGTCCGCGGTCGCGGACCTCGTGTCCGACGCGACGAACCGCTACGTCGGCGTCTTCGCCGCGGCGCCCGCCGTCGCACAGCTCGAGGCGAACGTCTGCCGATGGTTCTGCGACCTGGCCGGCCTGCCGCCCGACTCGCGCGGGATTCTCACGAGCGGCGGCTCGCTTGCGACCTTCTCCGCCGTCGTCGCGGCTCGGCGCGACCGCCTCCCCGAGAATTTCCTCACCGGGCGCATCTACACATCCGACCAGGCGCACCACGCCGTGCAGAAGGCGGCGATGCTGGCGGGCTTTCCGGAGTCCGCGGTGCGGGAGATCGAGAGCGACGCGACGTTCCGCGTCCAAGTCGACGAGCTCGAGCGGGCGATCGCGAAGGACCGCGCCGCCGGCCTCGCGCCGTTTCTCGTCGTCGCCAACGCCGGCACGACCAACACCGGCGCCGTCGACGACCTGCCCGCGCTGGCCGACCTCGCGGCGCGCGAGCGTCTCTGGCTCCACGTCGACGCGGCGTACGGCGGCTTCTTCCTGCTCACCGCCGAGGGCGCGAGGCGGCTCGCGGGGATCGAGCGGGCGGACTCGATCGTGCTCGACCCGCACAAGGGACTGTTCCTTCCGTACGGGACGGGCGCGCTCCTCGTCCGCGACGGCGAGGCGCTCCGCCGCGCGCACGCACTCTCCGGCGACTACATGCCGGCCATGCAGGAGGACCCCGACTTCTCCGACTTCAACCTGCTCTCGCCGGAGCTGTCGCGCGGCTTCCGGGGGCTCCGCGTGTGGCTGCCGGTGAAGATGCACGGGATCGCGCCGTTCCGCCGCAACCTCGAGGAGAAGCTCGCGCTCGCCCGCTGGGCGTGCGAGCGGCTGCGGGAGATCCCGGGCGTCGAGATCGTCGCGGAGCCGCAGCTCTCCATCGTCGCGTTCCGGCTGACCGCGCCGGGCGCCTCGAGCGAGGAGGCCGATCGCATGAGCCGCGAGCTGATGGAGCGGGTCAACGCGCGCCGCCGCGTCTACCTCACCGGCACCCTGCTCCACGGCCGCTTCGCCGTCCGAATCTGCGTGCTGTCGTTCCGGACCCACCGCGAGCGCATGGAGATGGCGCTCGAGGACATCCGGTCCGCCGCGGCCGGCCTCGGCAAATTCAGGGCTTGAGATCGCTTTTTCCTTGGTCCTAGACTCCAGGTCACCTGGACAAAAGGAGGGTACCGATGAAGAAGTGGCTTGCGATCCTGGGACTCGTCGCGATCGCCGCGCCCGCGTCCGCCCAGCGTGTGCGCGACGAAAACGGAAGCGTTCTGCACCTGTATCCCGATCGGGCGCATGCGCAGGAGGCGCACGACGCGAAGCAGGCACGGCCGGGCGGCGGCGGACAGAATCTCGTCAATCACGGCGGGCCGGTGCTCGCGTCGGCGAAGGTCGTCTCGATCTTCTGGGGCCCGTCCTGGGGCAATCCCTCGAACCAGACGCTGGGGACGACGGCTTCGCACATCACCGGGTTCTTCGGAAACTTCGGATCGACCGGCGAGTGGAAGACGATCGACCAGTACGGCGCGCACCCGACGAGTCTGAGCAACGCCTACTGGATCGACGCGAACAACCCGCCGCACACGGCGGTGACGGATACGGACGTGCAGAACGAGGTGCTCAACTACCTCAACAGCCACAGCCTCCTGCCCGACGACAGCACGGTCTACGAGGTGTTCATCCCCAACGGCTACTACTCCAAGAGCGGCAACTCGAATTCCTGCGGCGGCCCGAACCTGCAGTACTGCGCGTACCACGGAAACTTCACCGGGCTCGGTCACGACATCAAGTACTCCTCCATGCCGTACCCGTCGTGCGGCGGCTGTCAGGCGACCGGCTTCACGGTCGAGCAGAACCTCGACCACTTCTCGTGCCACGAGACGCGCGAGGCGGCTTCCGATCCAGACCTGAACGCGTGGTACGACCGCCGCGGCAACGAGGCGGACGACAAGTGCGCGTGGTCCCCGGCTCCGTTCATCGACGCGGGCTTCGGCTACCAGTGGGAGTGGTCGAACGCCAACGGCGCCTGCGTGAAGACGAAGTAGTCTCCGACCTCGATCGAACGCCGAAAGGGCCCCGGCGACGGGGCCCTTCTTCTTTGGAAGGAGACCCGATGACTCCCGCGCCCGTGAAGCCGCCCGTCGCGTTCTCGACCCTGGAGGCGATCGACGTTCGCGTCGGGACCATCCTGCGGGTCGAGGAGGTGCCGAAGTCCGACAAGCTCCTCCGCCTGACGGTGTCGTTCGGCGACCACGAGCGGCGCATCCTCGCCGGCATGAAGGCCGAGCGGCCCGACTACGCGTCCCTCGTCGGGCGGCAGTCGCTCTTCGTGGTCAACCTCGAACCCCGAAAGATGATGGGCGAGCTCTCCGAGGGCATGGTGTTCGACCTCGGCTACGCGGATGGAATCGCCCCGGCGCTCGCGGTGCCGGAGCGTCCCGTTCCCGAGGGTACCCGCGCCGGCTGATCTGGAACATGATGCCGCGACGGAGGTGCCCCGAATGCGCATGCGTCTTCCCGCCGCCATGGCCCTCGCGATTCTGTCGGTCCCGGCCCTTCGCGCCGCCGATCCGCCCGCGCGCCCGTCTAAGCAGTACACCATCGAGCAGTTCCTCTCGACGACGGCCACCTCGGGCGCCTCGTTCTCGGCCGACGGAACGAAGCTGCTCTTCACCTCCGACGCCAGCGGCATCCGGAACGTCCAGTCGATACCCGTCGCCGGGGGCGCGCCGACGGCGCTGACGAAGTCCACGACGGACGCGACGACCGCCGTCTCGTACTTTCCGAACGACGACCGGTTCCTCTTCACGCGCGATCAGGGCGGCAACGAGCTCAACCACCTCTACGTGCAGACCCCCTCCGGCGAGGAGAAGGACCTGACGCCGGGCGAGAAGCTCAAGGCGGCGTTCGGCAAGTGGACGCGCGACGGATCGGCCTTCTACGTTCGATCCAACGAACGCGATCCGCGCTTCTTCGACCTGTACCGCTACGACACCAAGACGTACGCGAAGACTCTCTTCTACCAGGACGACGCCGGCTACTCCGTCGCGGACGTGTCGGACGACGGGAAGTGGATCGCGCTCCAGAAGATCAACACGACGGCCGACAGCGACATGTATCTCTGGAACACCGCGACGAAGACGATGACCCCGATCTCCAAGCACGAGGGCACCGCGACCTACGACCCCCAGGAGTTCGATCCCGACTCGAAATGGCTGTACTTTCTGACCAACGACGGCTCCGAGTTCACGCGAGTGCGGCGCTACGAGCTCGCGACCGGGAAGACCGAGGACGTCGAGAAAGCCGCCTGGGACGTCGATCAGACGTTCTTCTCGAAAAACGGCAAGTACCGCGTCTCCTCGGTCAACGAAGACGGGCGCAGCATCCTCCAGGTCTGGGACGGGAAGACCGGAGCGGCCGTGCCGATCCCGGCGCTACCCGCGGGACAGGCGTCGTCGGTGCGCGTCTCGAACGACGAGAGCCGGATCGCGTTCCAGCTCGACTCCGACCGCGGGCCCAACAACCTCTGGGTGTACGCATTCGGGTCGCCGAAGCCCTTCCGGCTCACCGATACGATGGCGAAGGACATCGACCCGCAGGATCTCGTCGACGCGCAGGTCGTTCGGTTCAAGTCCTTCGACGGGATGTCGATTCCGAACATCTTCTACAAGCCCTGGCAGGCGAGCGCTCAGGCGAAGGCTCCGGCGCTCGTGTGGGTGCACGGCGGACCCGGAGGCCAGACCGGGCGCGGCTACAGCGGAGCGATCCAGTACCTCGTCAACCACGGCTACGTGATCCTCGGAATCAACAACCGCGGAAGCTCGGGCTACGGCAAGACCTTCAACACCGCCGACGACCACAGGCACGGCCGCGAGCCGCTGTGGGACTGCGTCGAAGCCAAGAAGTATCTGCAGGGCCTTCCCGAAGTCGACCCGAACCGCATCGGGATCATCGGCGGCAGCTACGGCGGCTACATGGTCCTGGCGGCGCTGGCGTTCCAGCCGGAGGAGTTCGCCGTCGGGGTCGACATCTTCGGCGTTTCCAACTGGCTGCGGACCCTGGAGAGCATGCCCGCCTGGTGGGAGGCGCAGCGGCAGGCGCTCTACCAGGAGATCGGCGACCCGGTCCAGGACCGTGCGATGCTCGAGGCGGTCTCACCCCTGTTCCACGCCGATAAGATTCGCAGGCCGCTCATGGTGCTCCA
>DATBBK010000124.1:0-5902 GCA_036271035.1 Thermoanaerobaculia bacterium
ATCGGAGGTCATCGCGATCGAGCCGGCGCGACGCGCGAGCGCCGCGGCGCCGGCGAGCGCGACGGCGTCGACCCTGGCGGAACCCTCGCCGGCCGCCGCCGCGCCGGAGCCGTCGCGCATCCCGCAGTACCTCTATCTCGACACGACGGCCCTTCAGACGAAGTCCGTTCCGCGCATCGCCCAGGTCGTCGGCAAGAACCTCGACGCGATCCTTGCCAACGGTCCGCTCGAGCTCGTCGTCGCGGATCCGGAGCCGGCGATCGTCCTGCCGAGCACGTCGGACGCGGACGCGCTGCGGAGAGTCATCGCGCGGTTCCCGGAGACGGCCACCGGCAAGGGGCGGATCTACGACGTCCGAATGGGGGCGGTCAGCGCGATGATGGAGGGAGAGAACGCCGCCGCCAACACGACCGCCTCGATGGGGCAGTTTCGCGGCGACCTCCGCGCCTCCGTCCGCGAGGAGCTCACGCTGATCCACGACTCGCTGCGCCGGCTGGACGCGTGGGCCGCGACGCTCCCCTACGACCGCGCCTCCGTGGTCTATCTCTGCAACGACGGCTTCGACAGCGACGTCACGGAGGTTTACCGCAACATCCTGATCTCGGGAGATCAGAACGACAAAATGCTCGCGATGCAGCTCCAGCAGGAGTTCGGCCGCGAGGCGGCCGGCCTCGCGACCAGGGCGGCGGACGCGCTGGCGGGCCGCGGCGCCACGGCCGTGCTCCTCGCGTTCGGCGCCGGCGAGGAGAACTTCGCGATGAGCGCGGCGAACCTCGACAAGATGTCTTCGACGTCGATTCGGCGCCCGCTCGGCGGCGCGGCGGTGACCTTCTTCGCGCGCCCGTTCGAGCCGCTGCTCGCCGTCGCCGACCGGACCGGTGGCAGCGTCGTGTCGGCCGAGAGCAGGCTGCCGAAGGCTCTGGACGACGTCGGAGGCGCCTATCTCGTCTCCTTCCGAAGCCAGGTGCCCGCCGACGGGAAGACCTACCCGCTCGAGATCGTCGCCGCCTCCAAGGAGCTGACGGTCCGCGCGCCGCGCGCCGTGATCGCGACGAAGTCGCAGGAGGCGTCCGCGGGAAAGGCCGTGCGGGCGCTCTCCGCGCCGCCGCGGCCGAACCTCGCGAAGGACGCGATTCCAGTGACCGCCGAGGTCTCCGCGGAGGAGCAGCTCGACAAGGGCCGCACGAGGGGACGCCTCCTCGTGTCGGCGGAGCTCGGGACGATCGCGGACGCGCTCGAGCGGGTCGGCCCGCCGCGCGTTCGCGTGACCGTCGCCGTCGAGATCCCCGGCAAGAAGCCCTTCACGTCGAGCGAGGACGTGACGCCCGACCGCTCCGGCGAGGGAACACTCTGGTACTACGAGGCCGGGATCACGTGGCCCCGCGAGGCGACGCGCGTTTCCGTGACGGTCGAAGAGCTCGGCACCGGCTTCGCGGGCAGCGCCGTCGCCTCTCTTCCGCGCCCGTAAGGCACGCGCGCGATGGACATCCTCTCGTATCCCGTCGGCCTGCTGATCGGGCTGCTCCCGATTGCGGCGGATCTCGGTCCCGAGCGGGCGCCCGCGCACCTTCTGCTCGACAGCCGCCCCGTCTGCGAGCTGACGTCGCGCGCGCCCGGCTGCATGGTCGACCTCGGACTCTCACCGCGCATCCACCTGCTCGAGCTCGTGCGCACGGACGCGGCGGGACACGTCACGGAACGCGTGGGCCGCTGGGTCAACCGGCCCGGCGTCCACCCGGAGATCCTCGCGCGCGGCTCGTGCGACGAGAAGGCCGCTTCGTGCGACTTCGACCTCGCGTGGGCGCACCCGCGGAGGCTCGACCCCGACCGCGTGGACCTGACGCTCGACGGCAGGCCGGTCTGGCACGGAAGGGATCGGCACGCGAAGATCGCGCTCGCGAAGGGCGCGAAGCCGCAGGTGCTCGTCGTGGACGCGCGGTTTTCGGACGGCACGCGGGCGAGCTTTACGAAGACGCTGTTCGCGTTCTACCCGGAGGAGGCGCGCGCGGAGCTGCAGGCGGTGCCGGTCGTGCCGGCCGATCCGAACGCCTCCAACGACGCCGTGGCGGCCGCCTTGAAGAACGCGGGCCTGAGGATCCGAACCGTCGAGTCGGACGAACCGGATCTCGTCTTCGTCGTCGAGCCCAGGGCGTTCGACGGAATCCCGGGCATGCTCTCGCAGCCGGTGCAGGCCCCGGGTCGCTATGCGATCGAGATTCGTAATCCGACCGGCCGATCCGGGAACAAGGGCACTCCGGTCCAGGTCATCGTCCCGGACCAGGCGCTCTCGGCGTTCTCGACGACGACGTGGGGCATCAATAGGCTCGTGCCGACCGTCGGAACCAGCGCGTCGCGGTTCGCCGACGCCGTCGCGGCCGCCGGGTACGTTCTCGGGGAATCGTCGCGGCCGCGGGCGGTGGTCCTTGTGCTTCGCGGCTTCGCCGAGCGGAATGCGAGCAACTTCAACGCCGCGCAGGCGCGGGCTTATCTGTCCGAGGTCGGCGTCCCTCTCTGCGTGTGGCGAGTGGGAGGCGTGGAAGCGCCCGAGTGGCCGGACGGGCCGCGCCTAGCCACCCGGGACGAGCTGCGCGCCGCCTTCGATTCCCTCGAGAAGGACGTCCGGGCTCAGAGAGTCGCGTGGCTGGAGGGCCCGCTCGACCTGAGTCAGGCCCCGCGGTTCATCGTCCCCGGGATCGCGCTCGCCGGACGCGCGGCCGTCCCCGCGCCGGATTCGCCGTCGACATTCGGAGCCCCGGACGCGCGCGCCGCCGCGGTCGGACCCGACGGCGGACCGGTGCACGCCCTCGCGTCGTCCGGAAAGACGGTCTGGGCCGGCACGCACGCCGGCGTCTTCCGCTCGATCGACGGCGGCGCCCGTTGGGAGCGCGCCAGCGCCGGGCTCCCCGCCGTGCCGGTGCGTTGCCTCCTCGCCGCGGGAGGCGTCCTCCTGGCCGGCACCGACACCGGTCTCTTCGCGAGCCGTGACGAGGGATCGAGCTGGAGCGAAGTGAACGGGCTCGAGGGCCGCACGGTCGCCGCGCTCGCGGCAGACCTCGAGAAGCCGCCCACTCTCTACGCCGCCGTGCGCGGGCTCGGCGTGCTCCGAAGCCGCGATGCTGGAGCGACGTTTCTCGCGACGCTGCTGACCTCCGGCGACGCGCGCGCGCTCGCCGTCGACCCGCGCGACGGCTCGGTCTGGGCCGGCTCGGGCGAAGGCGTACGCCGCAGCGACGACCGCGGATGGACGTGGACCGAGACCGCACCGCTGCCCGGGCGCGCGGCCGCGCTCGCGGCGGATCCGCGCGGCGGGCGCGTGTGGGCGGCGACGTCGGGGCAGGGACTCTTCGTCAGCGACGACCACGGCGGCACGTGGAAGGCGACGGGCCTCTCGAACGCCGTGCTCGGCGCGCTCGCCGTCTCCGCGGACGCGAAGACGCTGCTCGCCGCTTCCGCCGACGGCGTCTTCTCGAGCGTCGACGGCGGCGCGAAGTGGAAGCTCGCGCGCGTGGGGCCCGTCGAGGCGATCGCCCCGACGTCGGGCGGCGCCGAGTGGCTCGCCGCGGGACCCCGCGGCGTGCTGCGCGCCGCGGGCTCGGGACGCGCGTGGTCGCCGTCGAACGCCGGGCTCGCCGCCGAGGTCGTCTACGCGGCGCGTCCGGCGCCGGACGCCGCCGGGGCCGTGCTCGCGGGAACGTCCTGTGGACTGCAGCGCCGCGACGGCACCGGTTGGAAGCCCGTCGCCGGCACCCCGGACGGCGTCCCGGTCTACGCCGTCGGAGCGGACACGACCGGCGCGGCCGCCGAGCTGCTGGTCGGCTCGGCGGGCGAGATCGGACGCAGCTTCGAGCGCGGGGCGAGCTGGTCCTGGACGCCCGTCGCGTCCGTATTCGGCTTCGGACTGGGTGCCGGAGTGGGCGCGCACCCTCTCGCCGCGACGCGCGCCGCGATCCTCGGGTCGGCCGACGGTGGCCTCTCCTGGACGGACTCCTCCGCCGGGGTGACGAAGACCTTCCCGCTCCAGATCGCGGTCGACCCGCGCGATCGCGCGGTCGCCTACGCGGCGACGGCCGGCGGCGGCGTCTTCCGGAGCACGGACGGCGGCCGCACGTGGAAGCCCGGCGGCAGCGAGCTCTCGCGCTTCATCGTGCGCAGCGTGACCGTCGATCCCAACGCCTCGAGCACCGTCTACGCGGGGACCGATCGGGGTGTCTACGGCAGCGTCACCGGCGGCCGGAGCTGGACGCCCCTGTTCGAGGGACTCCCCCAGGCTCCGGTCTACGCGATCGTCGCGGACCCGGAGTCGCCACTCGAGCTCTTCGCCGGGACGGGCGCCGGCCTGTTCCACTCGTACGACGCGGGCGGCCACTGGACGCCGTTTCCGTCGCTCGGTGCCATCCCCGCCGGCGTCGCCTCACTCTGGCTGGACTCGGAACGCGGCGAGCTCGTGCTCGGGACGCTGGGGGCCGGCGTGTACGTGATCCGCCTGCGAGGCGAGTGATGCCGCGGCTTTGTTGCGCCTCGCGATCGCGGTGTCGGTCAAGGGCGCGCCGCCGTTCTCCACGGCGCAGGAGGTCGAGTGGGTGCCCGACTCGACGTCGTGGCGGTACCAGGCGCCGCTGACGTGGCCGAAGGGCGCGGAGAAGATCGCGACCGTCGTGGAGGAGATCTCGACAGGCCTGGCGGGGTCGCCGTCGTCCAGATCCCGAAGGCGCCCTAGCCCGTCTCGCTCCCCTCGGGCGGCGGCACGGCGTCGATCGCGAGACCCGAGTCGTCCGCGAGCGCGGCGCGATTGCCTCCGCCCCTCCGCGCGCTCTTGAGCGCGTTGTCGGCCGCGCGCAGCAGCGACGCGGGGTCGGCCGCGTTCTCGCCGCCCTCCGACGCGACGCCGAGCGCGAGAGTCAGCGGCACCGGCCCCGCGGACGTGTGGATCGGGCGGCGCGAGAACGACTCCCTGATGCGCTCGGCGACGGTGAGCGCGCCGAGACCGTCCGAGCCGGGCAGCACGATGAGGAACTCGTCGCCGCCGTAGCGGCCGACCGCGTCGTACGGCCGGACCGAGGAGCTCATTCGCCGCGCCGCCTCGCGGAGCACCTCGTCGCCGACGCCATGGCCGAGCTCCTCGTTGACCTTGCCGAGATCGTCGAGATCCGCGAGCACGATCGCGACGGAGCCGCTCTTGCGGCGCGCGCGCTCGCGCTCCTTCCCGAGCGTGTCCAGGATGGCCGCGTGATTCCAGGTCCCGGTCACGCCGTCGCGGGTGGACTGGACGCGGAGCGCGCTCTGCGACGCCTTCAGCGCCTGCTCGACCTCGACGATGCGCGCGCCGGTGCGCACGCGGGCCTTGACCTCGGTCGCGTCGAGCGGCGCGAAGAGGAAGTCGTCGGCGCCGGCATTCAGACCATCGAGCAAATCCTCGGCGCCGCGCGACTCGGCGAGCAGCAGCACGTAGGCGGTCGGCAGGTCCGGCGCGAGGCGCACCCGGCGGCACACGTCGGAGCCGCTCATTCCCTCCATCCGCCACGCGAGGATCGCGAGGACCGGCTCCTTCTCCGCCGAGAGGCGGTTCCACGCCTCGACGCCGCTGCGTACCGCGACGACGTCGTGCGCCCAGCGCGAGAGCCAGGCCTCGAGCTGGCGGAGGCGCTCCGGGTCCGAGTCGGCGATCAGTGCGCGCATTTCGGGATCGGTAGATGGTACTTCGCGTCGCCCGGCAGCGTCATCCTGAGCGAAGCGAAGGATCCCCGCGCGGCTGGTCGAGTCGGGGATCTTCGTCGCCGCGCTCCTCAGGATGACAGGTGCGAGGACGGTCTCTTGTCATCCCGATCCCAGCGAGGGATCCCTTTCGAAGTCTCAGTGAGGCGCAGAAAGGGGTCCCTCGTCGCTTCGCTCCTCGGGATGACAA
>DATBBK010000125.1:0-22846 GCA_036271035.1 Thermoanaerobaculia bacterium
GGTTGGGCGGGCTCACCGCCGCTCGGTCGATCCGCCTGGGAATCGAGGAGTGGTTCGGCTCACGGCTTTGGCTTACGGCTTACGGCTTTCGCCCGGTCGGCACATCCACCTTCAGCTCCTTCATCAGATACAGCAGCGCCTGGCGCGACAGGCCTAGATCGCGCGCCGCCCGCGTGCGGTTGCCGTCGGCCCGCTCGAGCGCGTCCGCGATGAGGTCCCGGCGGTGCGCGTCGAGCCGGATCCGGTAGCCGCCCGAGGCGCGCGCCGCAGCGGGTCTCGGGCGCACGGGCTCCGGCAGCAGCGCGGCGCCGACCGACCCGTCGCGGTCGCAGAGCGCGGCGGCCTGGGCGATCGCGTTCTGGAGCTCGCGGACGTTGCCGGGCCACGCGTACGACGCGATCGCGGTCGCCGCGTCCGGCGCGAGACGCAGCGTTCCCTTGCCGTATTCGCGGGCGAACCGGACGAGGAAGTGGCGCGCGAGACGCAGCGCGTCGCCGCCGCGCTCGCGGAGAGGAGGCAGGCGGATCACGGCGACGTGCAGCCGGTAGTAGAGGTCCTCCCGGAAGCGGCCCGCCTCCGCCTCCCTGCCGAGGTCGCGGGACGTCGCGGAGACGACGCGGACGTCGATCGGCCGCGAACGGTTCTCTCCCACGCGCCGGATCTCGCGCTCCTGCAGGGCGCGCAGGAGCTTCGCCTGGACCGGCAGGGCGAGATCGCCGATCTCGTCGAAGAAGATCGTGCCGGCGGCCGCCTCCTCGAGGAGCCCGCGGCGGTCGCGGTCCGCGCCGGTGAACGCGCCGCGCGCGTGGCCGAAGAGCTCGCTCTCGAGCAGCGCCGCAGGAATCGCGGGGACGTTGACCGGCACGAACGGACCGCCGGAGCGCGGCGAGAGCGCGTGGATCCCCCGCGCGACCGCCTCCTTGCCCGAGCCCGACTCGCCGAGCACGAGCACCGTGACCGACTGCGGTGCGAAGCGCGCGAGCCGGGCGTACGGCTCCTCCATGGAGGCGTCGCCCGTGACCACGCCCAGGCGCCGCCACGACTCGACCGCGTCGTCTTCGACGGAGGCCGGCGTCGCGTCCGTGAAGAGCAGCGTCTCGAGCAGGATCGCGAGCGCGGACGCCGTGTCCTCGGCCGGACGGGGCCACGCGCGCATCGAGAGCTTCGCGGCGCCGGTCTCGAGCTCCCTCCAGCCGCCGGGGTCCGCGCGCGCGCCGTCCTCGCGTGACCCGAGCTCGAGGACGTGCGCTCCCGACGCGTCCCGAACCGCGAGGCTGGAAAGGCCGAGAGCCGCCAGCGCGTCGCTCGCGTCTCCGCGGCCGCCGGCCAGGGCTCCTCGCACCGCGTCGCGGAGGCGGCGCCATGCCTCGCCGCGTCGCGGGCGGTCGGCGGCTCCGAAGACTCGTGCCGCGAGCGCGGCTCCCCCGCCGCGGGACAGGACCGCCGCCGCGCGCTCCCTCGTCTCGGATTCGACCGCGGCCGCGCCGAAGAGGCACTGCCAGCGCGCGACGCGCTCCGCCGCGGAATACGGGTCGGCATCGATCTCGCGGCCGAGGGCGTCGCGCTCCCCGCGCGGGATTCCGCCCGCGACGGGCGCGTCGAGCGCGGCGAGCCTCTCGCGCGCGGTGGCGCGGCGCTCCGAGCGGTCGGCCGGCGCGGCGGCCGCCGCTTGCCATGCCTCGCGCGCGAGGTCCCGGTCGCCGCCGTACAGCGCGAGGTCTCCCTCCTCGAGCCTCAGCTCGCCGATCTCGATGCGGTCGTCGAGCCTCCCGGCAAGATCCCTCGCCTCGGCGTTCAAGCGCCCGGCCTCCTCGAGCTGGCCGCGCCGGAGCGCGATCCGCCCGCGGTGGTGGAGGGCGACGAGCAGACGAGGGTCGTCCCGCTCCGCGCGCGCCTCCCGTTCCAGCGACGCGCTCTCCGACTCCGCCTCGGCGTGCTCCGCCGCGCGGATCAGGAGCTCGACGCGGTTGGACCGCGCGATGCGGCCGAGATCCTCGCGGCCCGCGGCCGCGGCCGCCTCGCGGCATCGCTCGAGGAGCTCGCGCGAGCGCGCCGCGTCGCCGGAGTGGTACGCCGTCGCCGCGAGGTCGAGCAGCAGCTCCGCGCGCCGCGACGGGTCGTCGCCGCCGTGAGCGAGCGCCTCCTCGAGCCGCAGCGCCGCGCCGTCGAAGTCGCGCCGGTCGAGGAGCGCCCGCGCCTCCTGCGCCAGGAAGCGCGCCGCGAGCTCGTCGCCCCCGGCGAGCGCGTCGGGCCGCAGCCGGCGGTAGAGCGCGTCCTCGTCCTCGAATCGGCCCGCGAGCGAGAGGCAGCGCGCCCGGACGAGCGCGGTCTCGATGCGCTCGTCGGCCGGGCGCCGGGCCGTCGCCTCCTCCCGCTCCGCCTCGTCGAGGAGCGCCGCCGCGCAGTCGAAGCGTCCCTCGCGCGCGAGGCCCGCCGCGCCGAGGCGCAGCGCGCGTGCGACCTCGGCGACCGGAGCGTCGCGATGCTCCCGGCGCCACGCCGCCGCGCGGCGCGCCGCCTCCGCGTGGAGGCCGAGCGCCGCCGCGACCTCGGCGGCCCGAAGTCGCGCCGCGCGCCGCGCTTCGCGTGAGGAGGCAGGCGCGGCGGCGACTCGGTCCAGGCGGGCCCGCGCCTCCCGCGGCCGTCCCGCCGCGAGCTCGCGCTCCGCCTCGAGCGCGTCGAGCCACGCGGGCGCCTCGGATCCGACCGCGGCGCACAGCCGCGCCGCGAGGGGGAACCAGGCTTCCGGACGGCGCTCCGGCCGCGAGCGGACCCAGCGCTCCGCCTCGTCGAGCGCGGCGGCGAGCCTCCCGCTCTCGAGGAGCGACTCCACGCGTCCGCCGGGATCGCGAGGCTGGCTCGATGGCGGGCGGGCGGACGTCGGCGCCGCGGGCGCGTCCGACGCGACGTCGGGCAGCGGCGCGTCGCCCGTCGGATCCGCGACGAAGTCCGCCCAGCCCGTCGCGGAGAGGATCCTCGCGAGCAGCTCGAGCGGCGCGACCCCTCCGGTCCGCACGCACGCCGCGAACGCCTCGTAGAAGCGCACCGAGGCCGCCAGCGCCCCGCACGGTACCCACAGCGCGTGGCGCCACTCCCCGGCCGTGGACGGAGGCGTGGGCGCGTCCGTGACCCGCACGACCTCCACGCGGTCGCGCAACGCGGACGCCGCGGCCTCGAACGCGCGGACGGAGAAGGCGTCCCAACTCTCGGGCCCGACCGCGATCCACGATGGGGGCGCGGAAGCGGACGCGACGAGGGCACGGAGCGCTCGGACCGCCTCGGCCAGGCCGTTCGGCGGCGGCGCGAGCGGTAGCGCGCCGCCCGCGGTCAGCACCGAGCCGCGCCGCGCGAAGAGCAAGGGCTCACGCCCCGCGGCCAGCGCGGCGGCGGCCGCCGCGCGCGCACGCGACGACGCGGATCGCAGCGCGGGCGACGCGATCCCGAAGCAGCGGCGCCGCGCGGGCGCCGCCTCGGGCGCGCCGAGCTCCGGAAATGCGCGAAGCACGCGCGCGACCCAGAGCTCTCCGCGCCGCAGACCCGAATCCGTGGCCGTCAGCTCCTCGAGGAGGACGCGCGCCGCCGGCTGGGTCACGCGCTCGCCGCGGGCGAAGAGAGCGCGGAGGAATCCGCCGAGCGCCGCGGACGGAGGCGTCGGCGCGCCGTCGGCGAACCGCGCCGGGATCCAGAGGCGGGCCGCAGGCCCGTCCCCGTCCCAGCTCGCCGCCGCGAGCTCGGCGGCCGACAGCGGGCAGCCGTGGGCCGCGAAGAACGCCGCCGCGCTCGCCGCCTGCAGGAGGAGCGACGGCCGAGACCGCCGCGGCACGCTCGCGGCGGCGACGTCCACGCCCGGAACGCGCTCGCGCCGCACGCGGATCGCATCGCCGTCTCGCGCGACGCTCGCGATCGGGGAGAGCGTCGCGTGCTCCAGCTCTAGCCGCTCGAGTGCACGCTCGCGAAACGATTCCGCGGGGTACCGCTCGGCGACGCCCGTGGCGACTCGCGTCGCGCTCATGATTCTTCACGCACGCTTCAACTCTGTATTGTCGTGAGACGCGAGAGCGAGACGTGGGCGAGAGGCGGATCGGCAGCGGACGACGCGAGCGCGTCAGGACGGCGGGCCGCCGCGCCATGCCGGCGTCCGTCCCGACAGCGCCGCGTCCACGGCGGCGTGCGCCAGCAGCCGAGTGGAATCCAGCGTCGGGAGGGGCGACACCTCCGGTGTGACGAGCAGCGGGATCTCCGTGCAGCTGAGCGCCACGGCGTCGCAGCCCTCGAGCGCGCGGATGATGCGCAGGTACTCACCGCGCGAGGCGTCAGTGATCCGCCCCTGGGTCAGCTCGTCGAAGATCACGCGATCGACGAGGGCGCGGTCCTCCGCGGGCGGCGTCTTCATGCCGATGCCGCACCGCGCGAACGCCCCCGGATACACCGGACCCTCCATCGTCCAGCGCGTTCCGAGCAGACCCACGCAGCGGCGCCCGTCCGCCCGGGCCCGCTCTGCGACGATCTCCGCGATGTGCAGCGCGGGCAGCGGCAGCGGATCGCCGGGCCGTTCGAGCGCGATGTGCGCCGTGTTGTCGGGGCACACCAGGAAGTCGCAGCCCGCGTCAGCGAGACGCCGCGCCGACTGGGTCAGGTGCACGCGGACCCTCTCGAGATCGCCGTCGCGATACCACTCGAGCGCGGGGCCCATCGGCAGGATCGACATCGTGATCTCGGGATGCTCGTGCGCGCCGAGACGCCGCGCTCCCTCGCGCACCATCTCGAGGAAGCAGAGCGCGGCCCCGTCCGCGCTGTGGGCCAGGATTCCGATGTGCCCTCGCGTCTTCACGCCTTCGCCTCCGCCCGGCCCGCGCCCGCCGGCGTCCGCACGGCGAGCGAGTCGAGATCGCGCCAGAAGGCCGGATACGACTTCGCGACGCAACCCGGATTCTCGATCAGGACGTCCGGGACGGCGAGCGCGAGCAGGCCGGCCGCCATCGCGATCCGGTGGTCGTTGCGGGTGCGCAGGCGGCGCGCGGCGGCGGGAGCGGCGGGCGCTCCGCCGTGCACGATCAGCGCGTCCGGCTCCCCCGCCGCCTGCGCGCCGGCCTCGTTCAGGATCGCGACGAGCGCGTCGATGCGGTCGCTCTCCTTGATGCGGAGGTGGCCGATACCACTGAACCGGCTCTCGCCCCGGGCGAACGCCGCGCAGGCGGCGAGCGCCGGCACGGCGTCCGGGAAGTCGGCGGCCGAGACCGAGACGGCGCGCAAGGCGCCCCGTCCGGCGGACGCGGCGACGCCGCCGCCCGCCGCCGAGATCGAAACGCCCATCGACTCGAGCACTCCGGCCGCAGCGGCGTCCGCGTCGCGCGACGGCCACGCGACGCCGTCGACGCGCACCATTCCGCCCGCGACGGCCGCCGCCGCGAGCATCGGGACCGCCGAGGACCAGTCGCCCGCCGGCTCGTAGCGCGAGATCGCGGTGTGGCCGCGCGCGACGCGGAAGGCGCCGCCCGATTCCTCGACGGAGTGCCCGAACTCGCGGAGCATCGCGGCGGTCAGCCGCACGTACGGAACGGACGCGATCGCGCCGGACGCCGACGCGACGAGACCGCCGTCGCGCGCGGCGCCGGCGATCATCAGCGCGGAGAGAAACTGGCCCGACCTCGCCGCGGCCACGCGGATCGAGGCGCCCGGCGAGAGCGTGCCGCCCTCGATCTCGAGCGGCAGGAACCCGTCGGCGCCCGAGCACGAGATTCGCGCGCCCGCGCCGCGGAGCGCCGCGACGAGATCCCCGACGGGACGCTCGCGGAGGCGATCCGATCCGGTCAGCGTGAAGCGCCCCGGCACCGCGGCCGCGACGGCCGTCAGCAGCCGCGCGGCGGTGCCGGACTCCCCGGCGTCGAGCACGACGCGCTCCGCGCCGCGGGAATTCAGCGGTCCTCGCACGCGTACGGCTTCCGCGGTCCGCGAGATGGACGCGCCCATCGCGGAGAGGCAGCGCGAGATCGCCGCGACGTCCTCGCTCTCGAGCGGGCGCACGATCTCGACGGCCTCGTCTCCGAGCGCCGCGAGCAGCATCGCGCGGTTCGTCGCGCTCTTCGAGGCGGGGACGCGCACGCTTCCCCTCGCCTCGCGGACGGGAGGAAACGCCAGGTAGTCGCTCACCGCGGAGGGGTCAGAGCGCGACGAGCGAGGTCGCGCCGTCGTCGGCGATCTCCATCCACCGGCGCTCCTCCACGAACGCGGGCAGGATCTCGACGCGTCCCCCGTCGACGTCCTCCGCCCACGACTTGTGGAAGTGCCCGAGCAGGAGCACGTCGACGCCCTTCGAAAACCGCCTCTCCGCGAACGCGCGGATCATCTCGACGGGCAGCCGCGACTTGTGCTTGAAGTTCGAGCGATAGAGACGCGCCTCGACCTTCCAGACGAAGCGATTGCCCGCGTCCTTCGGCACGACGGAGATCGCCGCGCGAGAGAAGGGATTCTTCGAGAGGAATCGCCAGAAGCGGTACGGCAGGTCCTTCTCGTTCAGGAGGTCGCCATGCGTGGCGAGGAAGCGGCGGCCTCCCTGCTCGAACGTCTGCTCGTCGCACACCGCGACGAACGCGCTCTCGGCGTAGGAGCCGCGGAGAAAGAAGTCCCGGTTCCCCTCGACGTACGTGATCGGCAGACCCGACTGCTTGAACTCGCGCGCCTTCGCGAGGAACCGCGCGATCGCCGGCGTCTCGAACTTCGGGTGCGCGATGAAGAAATGGAAGATGTCGCCGAGCAGCGTGATCTGGCGCACGCCCCGCGCCCGAGCCGCGTCCAGCGCGTCGAGAAACGGCCCCTCGTCGCCCGGACGCCGGCCCACGTGGCAGTCCGCGAACACGGCGCGCATCCGCGCAACGATAGCAGCACGGAATTCCGCGGCCCCGAAGCGGTTATCCTTTCGCATGCGCAGATTCGCGGCCGGGGGCCTCCTGGCGATTGCGCTTTGCACGCCGCTGTACGCCGGCGGCGCAGCGCCGCGTCGCGCGCGCTCCGAACCCGTCGACGCGCCGAAGGCGGACCGCTCCGTGCGTGACGCGCTCGAGCGAGGCGACGCGACCCTCTCCGTGATCGCGGGCCTGCGCGACGACGCGCCCGCGCGCTCCGCGTCGGGCGTCGCGAGAAAGGAGTCGGCGCGACGCGTGGATCGGATCGTCCGCGAGCGCGCGATCCTCGACTCCCTCCCCGCGAGGAGCGTGTCCGAAAGCCGGACGTACGAGAGCTTCCCGATGGTCGCCGCGCGGACGACCCGCGAGGGCGCGATCGCGCTCGCTTCGCGCGACGACGTCGCCTGGGTCACCCTCGACGGCGTGCTGCACGCGCTCGACACGCCGCAGCCGGCTCAGACGCTGATCGGCAGCGACGGCGCGAACGCGCTCGGCTTCGACGGAACGGGCCACGCGATCGCCGTCCTCGACACGGGCGTCGACTACACGGTCCCGGACCTGGGCGGCGCGGCGTTCCCGAACTCGAAGGTGGTCGGCGGCGCGGACGTCGCCGACCTCGACGCCGACCCGATGGACTGCGAGGGACACGGCACCGCGGTCGCGTCGGTCGCCGCCGGCGCGGCGGGCGTCGCTCCGGGCGCGCGCATCGTCGCCCTGAAGATCTCGAAGACCACGCAGTGCGGGACCGCGGTCGACTCCACCATCATCTCGGCCATCGACTGGGCCGTCGTCCACAGGGACGAGTTCCACATCTCGGCGATCAACCTCTCGTTCGGCTCGGCGCCGTTCGACGGCGACGACCACGGCTTCTGTGACGCGCTGCATCCCGACTACGCCACGGCGATCCAGGCGGCGAGCGACGCCGGTATCGTCTTCGTCGCCGCATCCGGCAACGAGGGCCTGACCGGAGCGGTCGCGTCGCCCGCCTGCATGTCGGGCGCGGTCTCGGTCGGCGCCGTCTACCCCGACTCGCACTCGCGAGTGGCGTGGGGATCGTCGGACAACCCGTTCTGCTCGGACTACTCCGTCTCACCGGACTCGATCACCTGCTTCTCGATCTCCGCGAGCGGACTCTCCCTGCTCGCGCCGGGCGCGTTCTGGATCGCCGACTCACAAGGCGGCGGGACGTCGTACTTCTCCGGAACCTCCGCCGCGTCGCCCGCCGCGGCCGGGTCCGTGGTGGTCCTCCAGCAGGCGCGCCCCGACCTCCCGCCGGCCGCGGTCCCCGAGCTCCTGCGCGCGACCGGACGGCCGCTCACCGACTCGCGCAACGGCGTCCGCACGGCGCGGGTCGACGCGCTCGCGGCCGTCCGACTCCCCCACGCGGATTTCGCGGCGTCGGCGGCGACCCCGGTCGACGTGCCTCCCGGGAGCGAGGCGTCGGTCGAGACCGCCGTGTCGGGCTACTCGGGCTCGGTGGCCAGCGTGCACGCGGACGTCTCCGTCCTCGAGGACGACCCGAGCGCGCTGACGCTCACGCTGACGGGCCCGGACGGCACCAGCGTGCGCCTGCACGACCGGACCGGCTCGCCCGGCCACGCGGTCCGGGGCGTCTACGGGGCGACGCTCGCGCCGGCGCAGTCGCTCGGCGCATTTCAGGGGAAGGCGCCGAACGGCACGTGGAGGCTCACGGCCTCGACGACGCCGGGCTCGGGCGCGGCGCGGATCCTCGGCTTCGCGGTGCGCGTCGTGGCCGGCCAGCCGCGCGACCCGCTGCCGCCCGGAAGTTCGTCGCTCGTCGTGCCGCTCGTGGGCCGCGTGCAGGGCAACCGGCTCTTCCTCTCGGACGCGCGGCTCTACAACGCCTCCGGCGAACCCCGCGACGTCTCGCTCTACTACGTCGCGCAGGGACTGTCCGGGGCGGCGGCGGTCCGCTCCACCCGCACGATCGCGCCGGGCGAGATGCTCGTGCTCGACGACATCGTCGGCGACGAGTTCGGATACGCCGAGTCGATCGGCGGCCTGACGATCGCGGCTGGCCCGGCGCCGGGCCTCATCGCGTCGAGTCGCGCCTACACGCCGTCCGCGGCGGGCACTTTCGGGCAATTCGTGCCGGGCTTTCCGGCGAACGGCGCGCTCGGCCCGGGAGGCCGGGCGACGGCCAACGGTCTGTCGAGGAACGCCCGGTTCCACGTCAACGCCGGATTCGCCGAGGTGTCCGGCGCGCCCGTCGCCGTTCGCATGGAGATCTACTCCGCGGCCGGAGTGCTGCTCTCGGCGACGACGCGCACGGCCGGGCCGAACGGCATGGTGCTCGTCTCCGACCTGATCACGGAGAGGGGGCTCGGCACGACCGAGAACTTCCGACTCGACTTCGTGGTGACGAGCGCGGCGGGACGGATCGTCCCGTTCGCGACGCTCGTCGACGACGGAACGGGCGACGGCGTCTTCGTTCCCGCCGAGAGCCCGACGGGTGCAGAGGGCGACCGCGTCATTGCGCAGGCGTCGCACGCGACGGGCGGGGGCGGCGACCTCTTCCGCACGGACCTCCACGTCAGCAACGTCGGCGCCGCGCCGCAGACCGTGACCCTGTCGCTGATCCCGCGCGTCGTGACCGGCGGCCCGGCCGCGCCCCGCGACTACACGATCGCCGCGGGAACGACGCTCGAGCTCGGCGACGTGCTCGCGAAGGAGTTCGGCGTCGGCGACCCGTCCGCGGCCGGCATCCGTCTCCACGCGGCGCCGGGCGCGCGCCTGGTCGTCGGCTCGCGGACCTACGTCCAGCGCGACTCGGGCACGCTCGGGTTCTCGATCCCCGGCCTCTCGGCGGACGACTCGATCGGCGCAGGGGACGGCGCCGCCGCGGCGATCCAGCTCGCCCAGAGCCGCAACGCGCGCACCAACTTCGGTTTCGCGGAGGTCTCGGGCTCGGACGCGGCCGTCCGCGTCGAGGCGCACGCGGCCGGCGGCTCCCTGCTGGCCGCCGGGACCTACACCGTGCGCGCCGGCCAATCGTTCCAGGCGCCGGTCTCGGCCCTGCTCGGCGCCGACGCCGCCGCGAGCGACATGTATCTGAGATTCGAGGTCGTCGGCGGGCACGGCCGCGTCCTCGCCTACGGCGTCGCGGTCGACAACGCGTCGGGCGACGCGATCTACGTACCCGCGGCGCGCGAGCCGGGAGCGTCTTCCCCCAACTAGAATAGGCGCCGATGGCCCCGGCGACCTCCACCGGCAAACCGGCCGGCGTCCTCAGGCCCTGGCAGAGGCGGCTCTACCGGATCCTCCTCATTCCCCTCGGGCTGATCGCCGCGAACTCGATCTACCTGGTCGCGTTCACCCGGGACACGAGCTTCTTCTACGCGATGCTCCTGACGCACCTCGCGCTCGGGCTGCTCATCGCGATCCCGTTCTTCGTCTTCGCGCTGACGCACGCGAAGCGGATGATCCGGATGTGGAACCGCCGCGCCAAGGCGGCGGGCCTCGCGATCGTGACGCTCGCCGTCGTCTGCGTGGCGACGGGTCTCTTCATGACGTTCGCGGGCGCGACGCTCTCGCACCGCTGGATCTGGGTCGCGCACGTCTCAGCCGTACCGCTGGCGCTCGTCGCGTTCATCCTGCACCGGCGCGCGCACACTCACAAGCTGCAGTTCCGACGCCTGTTCGCGTGGGCTGGCGCGGTCGCCGCGTTCCTCGGCGCCATGGCGATCGCGGCGAGGCTCGAGAAGCCGCCGAAGCGCATCGTCAACGTCAACGGCGACACCGTCTTCTATCCGTCGGCGAGCGAGACGTACGACCAGGGCCTGCTCGACGGGAGGCGTCTCGCCGCGAACGCGTACTGCAAGGAGTGCCATCCCGACTCCTTCCACCAGTGGGAGAGGTCGGCGCACCGGTTCTCCTCGTTCAACAACCCGTTCTATCGAAAGAGCGTCGAACTGATGGCGGATCGCGTCGGCCGCGAGCGTACCAAGTGGTGCTCCGGCTGCCACGATCCCGTCGTCCTGTTCACGGGCCAGATGGGGACCGCGACGCAGGCGTCGTTCTCGTACGACTCGTTCGAGGCGCAGCAGGGGCTGACCTGCATGTCGTGCCACTCGATCGCGGAGGTCAAGGACACGCGCGGCAACGGGTCGTACGTCATCGAGGAGTCGCCGCAGTACCCGTTCGCGTTCTCCAGTAACGGCGCGCTGCGCGCCGTGAACCGGCTGCTCATCCGGATGGAGCCGTCGCTCCACCGGAAGACCTTCATGAAGCCGTTCATGCGCACGCCCGAGTTCTGCTCGACGTGCCACAAGGTCGCGCTCATACCGGCGCTCAACGGCTATCGCTGGATGCGCGGCCAGAACCACTACGACTCCTGGTACGACTCCGGCGTCTCCGGGCGGGCGGTCCGCTCCTTCTACGACCCGCCGCAGCCGAAGGAGTGCCGCGACTGCCACCTGCCCGCGTACCCGTCGCACGAGTTCGGCAGCCGCGGCGGCGTCGTGCACGACCACCTCTTCCCCGCGGCCAACACCGCGCTCCCGTCCATCCGCGGCGACGCCGAGACCGAGAAGCGGATCCGCGACTTCCTCCAGAACAAGGTCCTCACCGTCGACGTCTTCGCGATCCGGCGCGGCGACGACGTGGAGGTCGTCGGCGAGAAGCCGCCATCCGTGCGGGCGGGCGAGACGGTGGACGTCGAGGTCGTCGTCCGCACGCGCGGCGTCGGACACCCCTACACGAACGGTACCGCCGACTCGAACGAGGTCTGGGTGTCGCTCGAGTGCGAGTCCGCGGGAGCGAAGTTCTTCCGCAGCGGCGTGCTTGACGCCGCCGGCCGCCTCGACGCGGGCGCGGACCGCCTCTCGACGTTCATCGTCGACCAGGACGGCGACCACATGGACCGCCGGCAACCGCAGGACATCCGCGTCCCGCTCTACAACAACGGCATCGGGCCGGGCGCCGCGCGCGTCGTGCACTATCGCCTGACCGTGCCTCCGGACGCGAAGGGAGAGATCATCCTCTCCGCCGGCACGCACTACCAGAAGTTCTCGCGCGACTACACGACGTTCTCGCTCGGCGCCGACCATCCGGCGCTGCCGGTCACGACGCTGGCCTCGGATCGCATCGCTCTTCCGGTCGCGTCGCGCTCGGCTCACGCCTCACGGCTCACGGCTCACGGCCCGCGCGGCAATGCCGACCCGCTGTGGCTGCGCTGGAACGACTACGGCATCGGCCTCTTCCAGCAGGGCGACCTGAAGGGCGCGGCCCGCGCGTGGGCGCGCGTCGCCGAGCTCGCGCCCGACAAGCCCGACGGGCCGCTCAACCGCGCGCGCGCGGAGATCGCCGAGGGCCGCCTGTCGGACGCGAAGGCGTCGCTCGCGGAAGCCGAGCGCCGCCGGCCGGGCTGGGGCAAGACCGAGTTCTTCCGCGCCACGGTCGCGAAGGACGAGGGACGGCTCGACGACGCCGAGCGCGACCTGAAGGCCGTGCTCGAGAAGTTCCCGCTGGATCGCGTCGCCTGGAACAACCTCGGGCTCGTGGAGTGGCTGGCCGGCCGCTACCCGAACGCGGTCGCGGCCTACGAGAAGGTGCTCGGCATCGACTCCGAGGACCTGAACGCCCACTACAACCTGATGCGCGCCTATCGCGCGATGGGAGACCGGACGAAGGCGGCGTATCACGACGCGGAATACCGGCGCCTGAAGGACGACGAGACGATCCGCGCGATCGCCGGCGACCTGCGGCTGCGCGATCCCTGGTCCAACCGCGAGTCTCTGCCGATCCACGTCCACGGCGAGGCCGAGCCGCCGCTCGCCCTCGTTCCGGACTGGGTCTCCGCGATGGGACCGAAGGGCTACGAGACCGACCGCGGCTACCTCACGAAGCGGCACCCGCCCGTGCCGTCCGAGAAGGACCAGTGGTCGTACGTCTCGACGGTCGCCCCGCCGGCGACCCACGCGCCGCGCGTCTCGTCGGCCCCGTAGGATCCGAGACCCGATGCGGCGGCTGTTCCTCGTCCTCGGCGTGTCGCTCGTCTCATGCGCTTCGTTCGCCTGCCGACGCGCGGAGAAGCCCGCGCCCGCCGCGGCCGCACCGGCGCCGCGCCCGACGCCTCAGCCCGCGATCGCGTTCCGCGAGGCGGCGAAGGAGATGGGCGTCGACTTCACGCACGTGACCGGCGCGACCGGCAAGAAGTGGATGCCGGAGACGATGGGAGGCGGCGTCGCCGTGCTCGACTACGACGGCGACGGCCGGCCGGATCTGCTCTTCGTCTCGGGCACGTACTGGCCGGGCGACCCCCGGGCGAAGAACGCGCGCTCGTCGCTCGCCCTCTACCGCAACGAGGGCCCGGGGCCCGACGGCCTGCCCCGGTTCCGCAACGTTACGCGCGAGGCCGGACTCGAGAGGGTCTTCTACGGAATGGGCGCCTCGGTCGCGGACTACGACAACGACGGACGCGACGACGTCTACGTCACGGCGCTCGGGCGCAACTTCCTGTTCCACAACGTGGGCGGCCGCTTCGAGGAGGTCGCTGACCGCGCCGGCGTCCGCGAGAACGGTTGGAGCACGTCGTCGGCGTGGCTCGACTTCGACGGCGACGGCCTCCTCGACCTCTTCGTCTGCCGCTACGTGGACTGGAGCCCCGCGAAGGACCTCCTCTGCACGCTCGACGGCAAGACGAAGTCCTACTGCACGCCCGAGCGCTATCCGGGCGCGTCCTCGCACCTCTACCGCAACACGGGGAACGGCCGCTTCGTCGACGTGACGAACGAGGCCGGCGTCGGCAACGCGAATCAGAAGGCGCTCGGCGTCGCGCCGTGGGACTTCGACGGCGACGGCAGAGTCGACATCCTCGTCGCGAACGACACCGCGCCCAACAACCTCTTCCGCAACAAGGGGGACGGGACGTTCGAGGACGTGGGCATCTCCACGGGCATCGCCGTGGACGAGGCGGGCCGCGCCCGAGGCGCGATGGGCGCGGCGTGGGCGGACGTCCACAACGCTCCGGGTTCGACGGTCGCGATCGGCAACTTCTCGAACGAGCTCAAGTCGCTTTATACGACCGAGACCGGCGAGGTCTTTCTCGACGAGTCGCCGCGGAGCGGCGTCGGCCCGAGCTCGCTGTTGCAACTGACGTTCGGCGTCCTGTTCTTCGACGCCGATCTCGACGGCCGCGTCGACCTGCTCCTTGCGAACGGGCACGTCGAGCCGACGGTGCAGCAGGTGCAGAAGGACGTCACCTACGCGCAGGCGCCGAGCCTGTTTCGCAACGAGGGCGGCGGGCGCTTCGCGGCGCTGGGCGAGCGGTCCGGCGACCTCGCGAAGCCGCTCGTCGCGCGCGGCGCCGCGGCCGCGGACCTGGACGGCGACGGCGATGTCGACGTGATCCTCGTCGAGAATGGCGGCCCCGCCCGCGTGTATCTGAACCCCACGAACTCGCCGGCGCGGAGCGTCCGGCTGCGCCTCGTGGGAGCCGGCGGTGCCGGGTCCAACCGCGACGCCGTCGGAGCACGCGTCACGGCGACGATCGGGGGCCGCACGCTGTCACAGCAGGTCTCCGGCGGGCAGTCCTACCTGTCGGCGTCCGAGAAGACGCTCACGTTCGGACTGGGCGACGCGTCGAAGATCGACGCGCTCGAGATCCGCTGGCCCGACGGCAAGACGCAGAAGCTGGAGAACGTCGCCGGCGGCGCGAGGCTGACGTTGAAGGAAGGCGAGACGCCTCGCTAGGCCGTCCGTCCCTCCCGAGGCGGCCGTGCAATCCAGGCGCGGTCGGTGACATCATTCGGCCATGTCCTCCTGCTGCGCGGCCCGGCCCCGGGAATACCGCCGCGTGCCGGCCGACCGGATCCCGGACCTTCATCCGCTGCTCGTCGAGGTGACGGCGCCCGGCGACGCGCTCAGAAGCTACCGGTGCCGACAGTGCGGACAGGTCTGGCAGCAGCACATGGTCGATGGCGAGGCGCTCGTGGTCCAGGTGGGCTGGGGCAACCGTCCGGCGGCGCCGGCGACGCCGAGGGTCGTCGCCGCGCGGCCCACGTCGGCGGCGAGGGCGGCGCCGCCGCCCCAGGCGCGACGCCGCAGCAGTCTCGTCGCTTTCGTCCTGCTCGCGGCCGTCTTCTTCGTCATCTCGACGCTGCCGCCGTTCGTCACCGGCTCGCTCGCGCGCGGCGCCTGGATGGCGCGATGGATCGTGGGCGGCCTCCTCCTCCTGCTCGGCGTCCAGACCGTGCTCGACCTCGCCCGCAAGGCCCGGAAGCGGGCGTGAGCCGGTCTTCGATCGCGGCCCGAAGCCCGCTCGGCCTGCTGGCGCTCTCCGTTCTGGCTCTCGGCGCCGCGCGATCCCCGGAGTCGGAGAAGCACACTCTCCAGAGCGGAGGACGCGAGCGCAGCTATCGCCTCTACGTTCCGACGCGGATCGCGACGGGTGCGCCCGCGGCGCTCGTTCTGGTCTTCCACGGCGGCCGTGGCGACGGGGCGGGAATGGAACGGCTGACCGGCTTCGACGCAATCGCGGACCGCGACGGCTTTCTCGTCGCCTATCCCGACGGCGTCGGCAGGCAGTGGAACGACGGACGCGACGTCGCCGAGTTCCAGACGACCCGGGACCGCGTGGACGACGTCGCTTTCGTCTCGGAGCTGATCGACGAGATCGCGAGGCGGCATCCGGTGGATTCGAAACGCGTGTTCGCGACCGGCATCTCGAACGGCGCCATCTTCTCGCACTATCTCGGAGCGCGGCTCGCGTCGCGGATCGCCGCGATCGCGCCCATCGCGGGCGGGATCGCCGAACCGTACCGGCCGCGGTTCCGGCCCGAGAGGCCCGTCTCCGTCCTCATGATGAACGGCTCGGACGACCCGCTGGTGCCCTATCGCGGAGGGCCCGTCGGAGGAACCCACGGCCGGGTCCTCGGCGCCGACGAATCGGCGGCACTCTGGGCGGCCGCCGACCAGTGCTCGAAGGATCCGAAAACGGACACCCTGCCCGACTCGGACCCGAAGGATGGCTGCCGCGTCAAGCGCGAGCTCTGGCCCGGCGGCCGCGAGGGGACGGAGGTTCAGCTCTACCGTTTCGACGGCGGCGGTCACACGTGGCCGGGCGGCCCGCAATACCTGCCCAAGCTCGTGATCGGCGCCGTGTGCCGCGATGTCGACGCGACGCCGGTGATCTGGGCGTTCTTCCGGGCGCATCCGCGCGCATGAGAGCGCCGGCGAACGACGCGACGTTGGCCGGAGAGCGCGCGTGAGCCGATCGCCCGTCTCGGTCCGGACGGCGCAGCCCGACGACCGCGAGTTCGTCGTGGCGACGGCCGAACGCCTGTCGGAGTTCGGGCCGCCTCCGTGGCGGACGCGCGAGGAGGTCGTCGCGGGCGAGGTGAGGATGCTGGTGGACTGGTTCGAGCGTCCGCGTCCGGACGCCGAGATCCTCGTCGCGGTGGACCCGGACGGCGAGCGCCTCGGCTTCGCGATGATGGAGAGCCCGACCGACTACTTCCGCCGGGCGCAGCACGGCCACGTCGCGATCCTGTCGGTCGCGGCGCAGGCCGAGGGCCGCGGCGCCGGAGGCGCGCTCCTCCGCGCCGCCGACGCCTGGTCGCGGGAGCGCGGCTTCCGCTGGGTGACGCTCAACGTGTTCCACGGCAACGCGCACGCGCGCGAGGTCTACGCGCACGCGGGCTACGCGCCGGAGAGCCTGCGGTACTGGAAGCCTCTCGAGTGAGCGCCGCGGAGGATCGCGTCGAGATCGGAGCGGCCGAGCGGGACGACGCGCCGGAGCTCGCCCGCCTCTCGACGCAGCTCGGCTACCCGATGACGCCCGAGCAGGCGGTCGCGCGCCTCGCCGAGCTCGCCGGCCACGGCGACCACCTGATCCTGGTCGCTCGAAGCGGCGGCCGCGCCGCGGGCTGGCTCCAGGTCAGCCGCACGCGCATCTTCGAGACGCCGGACTCCGCGGAGATCGCGGGTCTCGTCGTGGACGAGGCGCTGCGCGGGCACGGCATCGGGCCGCAGCTCTTGCGAGCCGCCGAGGACTGGGCGCGCCGCGGAGGCTGCCGGGCGCTCCGCGTCCGCTCGAACGTGGTCCGCGAGCGCGCGCACGCCTTCTACCGGCGTGAGGGCTATCGGGACGTCAAGACGCAGTGCGTCCTGGAGAAGAAGCTCGACTCGGAATGACGGGTCCCCGCGCCGTGAGCCGACGCATTAGCCAACGCTAATATATCGGGCGCTCGCGGTCCGCGGCCCCGCTCATGCGAACCCCGGCGTCGCCGTTCGCCGCGGCGCGAACATGCGGACGAGGATCGCGCCGATCACGAATCCGCCGATGTGCGCCGCGTAGGCGACGCCGCCCCCGGCCGCCCCGAGCGTGCCGGCGCCGCTGACGAGCTGGAAGACAAACCACAGCCCGATGGCGAGCAGCGCCGGGACCTGCAGGATCTGGTACAGGAAGATGACGCGGACCCGCCGCCTCGGGAACAGGACGATGTAGCCGCCGAGCACGCCCGCGATTGCGCCCGATGCGCCGAGGCTCGGCACGAGCAGGTTGCCCCCGAAGATCCGCGACGAGAACACGTGCGAGAGGCCGGCGAAGACGCCGGTCCCGAGATAGAAGAGGAAGTAGCGCAGGTGGCCGAGCACGTCCTCGACGTTGTCGCCGAAGATCCAGAGGTAGAGCATGTTGCCGAGAAGGTGCGCGATCGAACCGTGCATGAACATCGACGTGATCAGCGTCAGGTAGACCGGGATCGGAGTCGGCTGCAGATCGATCTCACTGACGACGCGGCCGTACTCGTCGCGGATCGGAACGGGCTGCGCCACGTCGCGTCCGGTCAGGATCTCGTACGGGACCGTGGCGTATGCCAGCGTCACGCGCTCGTTCGAGCCGAGGCCCTGCAGGAACACGAACACGAAGACGTTGACCGCGATCAGAAACCACGTCACGAAGGGCGTGGTCTGGCGATCCGAGTTGTCGTCGCCGATGGGGATCATGTCGCTTCCGCTCGACGGTATACCGCAAGAAGCGTACCGACCGTCATTGCCGCTCGGGCGACGGCATACACCTACTGCTTGCTGCTTGCCGGCTCGAGCGCTCCGCCCGGCTGTATCCGATAGACGCGTCCGCTCTCGACGCCGTCGAAGCTCTGCGTCTTGCCGTCCGGCCACCGCACCGCGACGCGGTCCGCGCGCCGGGCCGCGCCGAGCCCGAAGTGCAGCGGCACGAGCGAGCCCGACGCGTACGACGGCGAGACGCGGTAGACCTGCTCCTGGACGCGCTCGCCGACGGTGACGCGCACGCGCGTCTCCATCACGGTGCCGCCGCCGGCCGCCGGGCGAGGCGCGACGCCGATCCAGCCGTTCGGCCCGTTCGCGCCGCCCAGCGTGTTCTCGAGGACCCGCACGCGCCCGTCGATCGGTACGATCACGAGGTCGAGATCGCCGTCGCCGTCCACGTCGAAGACGGCCGTGCCGCGGGCCGACATCCTCAGCGCGGCGAGATCGCCGGAGTCGGTCCACTCCGCGAAGCGCCCGCCGCCCAGGTTGTGGAGGAGCACGGTCCTCTGCGCGAAGGCGCGATCGCCGGCGTCGACGTAGGCGGCCTTCCGGCCCTGCCGGTAGTGGCCGACGTCGCGCACGATCCGCGGCGCGAGGTGCCCGCCCGCGGCGTACAGGTCCGGCCAGCCGTCGTCGTCGAAGTCCGCGAAGTGAGTGCCCCAGCGGACGAAAGGCATCCCGATCTCGGCGACGCCCGAGGACTTTCCCGCCTCCTCGAACACGCCGCCGCCGAGGTTGCGATACAGGCTGTTCGGCTCGGCGCCGAAGTTCGTGACGAAGAGGCTGTCGCGCAGATCGCCGAAGGGGTCGCCCACCGCGACGCCCATTCCCGCGCGCGGCTGGGCGCCGAGGGCGCCCGCACCCGCCTCGTCGGTCGTCTCCTCGAAGACGGCTCCGCCGCCTGCCCCGACGCCCTTGTTGCGGAACAGGCGGTTGCCGGCGCGGTCGTTGACGAAGTAGAGGTCGGGCCGGCCGTCGCCGTCGTAGTCGAGCACGGCGACGCCGAGCGTCTTCGTCTCCGCGGGCGGCAGGGCGAGCCCCGCCTCCTTCGTCACGTCCACGAACTTGCGGTTGCCGGCGTTGCGGAACAGGTGCGACTGCTGGCCGGTGTAGTCCTCCGGCACGCGCAGCTCGAACTGCGGCTGTGACGCCTCCCACTCCGGCTTGGAGTCGAGGTAGTTCGCGACGACGACGTCGAGCCGCCCGTCGCCGTCGTAGTCGAGGAACGCGGCGCCGACGGAGAAGCTCGGGTCCTCGAGGCCCGTGTCGCGTCCCTGCTCGAACGTCCCGTCGCCGCGGTTCCACCAGACCGCGTTCGGCCCGACGTTGGTCAGGTAGAGGTCGGGCCAGCCGTCGCCGTCCAGGTCGGCCCAGAAGGCGCCGATCCCGAGCCCGCACGCGTGGATGCCGGACCTCTCGGTGACGTCCTCGAACCGGCCGCCGCCGACGTTGCGATAGAGCCGGCCGCAATCCTTCGTGTTCGGCTTGCCCCAGCGCGGCGTCGAGTTGGTGACGTAGAGGTCGATTCTCCCGTCGCCGTCGAAGTCCACCGCCGCGCAGCCGCCCCCCATCGTCGCGATGAGCTTCAGCCGCATCAGGTCCGTCCTCACGCGCATGTCGATGCCGGACGACTTCGTGACGTCCTTGAAGACGCCGGCGCCCTTCGGCGCCGCGACGGCAAACGCCGCGAGAGCCGCGAGCGTGGCGATCACCGCCGCGGCGGGGAGCGCGGCGCGCCTCACGGCTTCCGCTTCCGCGCCCCGTCCCTCACGGCGTCGCGGAACTCGTCGGGCCCGCCCTCGCGTGTGAGGTACTCGCGCACGAACTCGCGGTGGCTCTCGCTGTCCGGGAACGGCTGCTCGCCGTAGCGCGCGTCGTCCATGCCGTGGAATGGCAGCGGCTCGACCGTCTGGCCGGCGACCGTGTTCTTGTCCGCGTCCTTGTCCCAGCCGTCGAGAACGACGAGCCAGTCGCGTGTCCAGCCCGGCGGGACGGGCGGCAGGCCGCTCCCGTCGAACTCGAGCCGCACGGCGTCGCCGCCCTTCATCACGACGTAGCGGTCGTCGGCGCCCGTCAACAGCGGGCGCACGTCGCCGAAGCGCGTGTAGCGGCCCGCCATGTCCGCCCACCGCGGCTCGCGCGTGACGTCGTCGTGGACGAAGACCTGCGGCCCGCCGGGCGACTCGACCGTCATTCGCGAAAAGCCGCGGAAGGAGAGCGTCGCGGCGGCGAGCGGGACCGCGGCGAGGCGCATCGGCGCCGGCGCCTCGTCGACCGTGTATGCGATGCGGTCCCACGAGATCGCGAGGTTCGTCCGGATTCGGATCCGCGGATCCGACCGCACGAGCACGTCCGACAGGTCGACCGGCATCGTCTTCGTCTTGCCGGCGGGATAACCCATCCGGGGTGCCGGAATCCCGGTGCGCCAGCCGCCGCTCCCGTCGGGGACCTCCAGCACGGGCGGCTCCGCGCGGAGATCGCCGCGCTGCGACAGGGACACGTTGATCGACGTGTCCGCGTAGAAGATCCAGCCCGTGAGGTAGAGCATCACGTGTCTCGCGTCGCGCGCCTCCGGCAGCTCGAGCACGAGCTCGTGCGGGGCGACGATGCCCTGGTAGCGCGTCGGCGCGAAGCCGGCGAGATAGACGCCGTCCTCGGCGGCGATCTCGGCGGTGCGGTCGCGGCCCTCGCCGTCGGACGCCCGGGGCGTGAGCGGCCGCGAGACGGTGTGCAGCCGCTTCGGGGGAAACGGGGGCGGGATCATCCTCTCGTCCGGGACGAGCCACACGCCGGCGGGGTGGTCCACGGCCGAAAGCTGCGCGAGGTCGAGGTACGCGGCCTCCCAGAGCTCCTCGGTGACGTCGAGCGACAGGCGCCCGGTCCCCGGATCCGGCGCCAGGCGATCTCCGGGGATCACGGTCCACTCCCGGGTATCGGCCGGCGCCTGGTGGATGCCGTCGTAGAGCAGGCCTGCCGGCGCGCGGCCGAGGACGTCGGTGACGAAGCTCCAGCGCGCGCCGTCGAACGCGTAGAGGAACGGGCAGGAACCCTTGAGCTGCTGGACCTCCCTCAGCGCGGTCCTCGTCTTCGGATCGAGCGCGTTCTGGGGCACGCCGTTGGTCCAGACGACGCGGAGCACGTCGGCGCGGCGGCGCGCTCCGAGGCCGAGCCGCGTCACTGGGCGCGTCGCGGTGCGGTACACGTAGAGGTCCCCCGCGCGGAGCTCGAGCTCCGAGCCGTAGCCGAGTCGGTTGACCTTCGCGGAGCCCGTCGGCAGCCCCTCGAGCGCGACGTCGACCCAGGACCCCGCGTTGCCGCCGCGGTTCTCGAACAGCGCGGCCCGCCCCTCCGGCGTGACGAGGACGAGGTCGAGGTCGCCGTCTCCGTCGAAGTCGACGGCCTCCGCGGCCGCCGCGGCGGGCAGCGATCCCGCTCCGGATGCCGGCGCGAACGCGCCTCCCGTGTTGCGCCACAGCGTCGACGCGCCGTCGCGCCGGGCCAGCAGCAGGTCGAGGAAGCCGTCGTTGTCGAAGTCGAAGAGCATGGGGACCGAGCCGGGCCCGATCGCCGTCGCCGCGCCGAAGCGGCCGTCGCCGCGGCTCTTCGCGAGGTAGGCCGTGCCGCCGGCCGTCCAGACGAGGTCGATGCGGCCGTCGCCGTCCACGTCCCCGGCGGCCGCGCCGTCCACGGCGGCGCCCGCCGGCGGCAGGCCCGACTCCTTCGGGGCGAAGCGGCCGCCGCGCAGGTTGTCGTAGAGCACGAAACCGCCGCTCGGCAGAAAGAGGAGGAGGTCCGTGTCGCCGTCGCGGTCGAAGTCGGCGGCGATCGCGCCCCGCGACGCGATCCCGCGCGGCAGTCCCGAGGACTCAGTCACGTCGGTCCACGTGCCGTCGAGGTTGTTGCGCAGGAGCCGATCGCCCGACTCGGACGAGACGTAGAGGTCGAGATCGCCGTCCGCGTCGAAGTCGAGGAGGACGACGTGGTCGCCCGCCGCCGGCGCCGGGACGCGGCCGGACGCGGGAAGCGCCGTCTTCTTCCACGCGCCGGCATCCGACACCCAGAGCGCGCCGGGTGCGATCAGGTCGAGCTCGCCCGAGTTCGTGACGTCCGCCGCCTCGACGGACTTCGACGCGGAGCCCGCGATCGGCGCGGCGAGTCGGAACCCGCCCGGCGCGGGCTCGGCCACGCGGAGCCCGCCGTCGGTCGCGAAGGCCACGCCCCGCGCCTCGCGCCCGAACGCGCGCACGGCGGAGGCCCCCGCGACCTCGTCCAGCCCCGACCTCGCGACCGGCACGAACGCGACGGGGATAGGCGCTCCGGCGCGCGCCACGACCTGCGCCGCGACCGCGGGCGACCAGTCCTCGAGCGGCAGTCCGACCACCCCCGGCTCCACGTCGTGGCGCGCCTGCTGGTAGCGCGGCGTCGCGCGGAGGAGGTTCTCAACGATCCGCGACTTCAGGTCGGCCGCGTGGGCGTCGCCGGACGCGAGCGCCGCGCGCGCCTCCTCGATCGCCCGGTCGAAACGCGGCTCGCCGCCCGCGACGGCGGCGAGCCGCTGGAGCGTCGCGGAGGCCGCCGCGGCGTCGCCGCCGGTCCGCTCCAGCTCCGCGAGACGCACGAGGAGAAACGCGTTGGCCGGCGTGAGCGCGAGCGCGCTCCGAATCCCCGCGAGCGCCCGCTCGCGCCCCGCCGCGCCCTGCTCGGCGGAGAGCCTCGCCGCCGACCATCGCGACGGCAGGTCCGAGGCGGACGCCGCCGACGCCTTTTCGTAGAGCGCGATCGCGCCCGGCGCGTCGCCGGCCAGCTCCGCCCGCAGCGCCGCCAGCGCCAGCACGCGCGCGTCGCCGGGCGCGCGCGTCAGCGCCTCGTCGAGGAGCCGCTTCGCCCCGGAGAGGTCCTTCGCGCGCATCGCG
>DATBBK010000126.1:0-14203 GCA_036271035.1 Thermoanaerobaculia bacterium
GACCGTTCGGCCGAGCCCGCAGGGGGGCCTGACCCTGCGTGCTATACTGAATTTTCACAAAAAACCCTGCCCCGGCAGCGACATAGCTATGGGGCGGCCAGGGATGAGGGCGAACGAGTGCTCTGCTTCGTCGCGAGCCCGAGGTGTTTCCTCAGGGCATATTCGAATGGTCCGCCACGGCACGACCCGGGGTCGTCGCGCGCGTGCGCGACCGCGCGTCGGCGGGTCCGGCCGGCGCCTTCCCAGCCGGCGCGTGGGCGCCTGCGGCGACCCGGTCCGCGCTCGGGCGGAACCCACGGTCACCCCGGACGGTTCTTCGCGGCGGGGCGGGACCGATGCTGGCGCGGGAGTTGCGTTCCTTCCGCTGTTTCCTCGCCTGGAGACGAGCGTGAGTCTGGCCCGGGTCTCCCGGACGGCCGGGGGCATGAGCGAACGGACCGCCGTGGCCTGAGCGCGGCGCGAGGAGAATGGAAACGGGCCCGAGCGGCGGCGATGCCGACCGGCGAGCCCCGAGACGGCGAGAGTCGGGAAAAACGGAGGGCGGATTGGCCGAAGAGACTCAGCTCCCCTTGAACGAGGCCGCTCGCAAGGCGATCGACGCGCGCACGTGCGCGGTCGGCATCGTCGGTCTCGGCTACGTCGGCCTTCCGCTGGCGCTGACCTTCTTCGAGAATGGCTTCCGGGTGATCGGATTCGACGTCGACTCGAACAAGGTCGAGTCGCTCAACGCCGGCAAGAACTACATCAAGCATCTCGACGGGGCCCGTCTGACGCGTGCGATCTCCGAGGGCCGGTTCCGCGCGACGTCGGACTTTCGCCGCCTGGGCGAGCCCGATGCGCTCATCATCTGCGTCCCGACGCCGCTGACGCCGCAGCGCGAGCCGGAGATGAGCTACGTCATCAACACGGTGCAGCAGATCCGCGCGCGTCTGCGCCGCGGTCAGCTCGTGGTGCTCGAGTCGACGACGTACCCGGGCACGACGGACGAGCTCGTCCTGCGGATCCTCGAGGAGTCCGGCCTGAAGTGCGGCAATGACTTCTTCCTGGCGTTCTCGCCGGAGCGCGAGGATCCCGGGAACGGCCAGTTCAACACGGCGACCATCCCCAAGATCGTCGGCGGCGTCGACGTGGCGGGAGGCGATCTCGCGCAGCACCTCTACGACCAGGTCGTCGTGAAGACGGTGCGTGTCCGCAACGCTCGCGAGGCGGAGGCGGCCAAGCTCGTCGAGAACATCTTCCGCGCCGTCAACATCGCGCTCGTCAACGAGCTGAAGATCGTCTTCGACCGCATGGGAATCGACATCTGGAGCGTCCTCGACGCCGCGGCGACGAAGCCGTTCGGGTTCATGCGATTCAACCCCGGCCCGGGCTGGGGAGGACACTGCATTCCGCTCGACCCGTTCTACCTGTCGTGGAAGGCGCGCGAGTACGGCGTGACGCCGAAGTTCATCGAGCTCGCCGGCGAGGTGAACGTGCGGATGCCGGAGTACGTCATCGAGAAGCTGACGCTGGCGCTGAACGAGCGCCGCAAGCCGATGCGCGGCAGCAAGGTCCTCGTGCTCGGCATCGCCTACAAGAAGGACATCGACGACCCGCGCGAGAGCCCGGCCTTCGAGATCATCGAGGGGCTGCTCCGCCTCGGCGCGGAGGTCTCGTACCACGACCCGCACGTGCCGAAGGCGCCGCGGATGCGCTCCTGGCCGGGTCTGCCGGCGATGGCTTCGCAGCCGCTCGGGGAGGAGCTCCTTCGCGGCCAGGACGCCGTCGTCATCGTGACGGATCACAAGGCGGTCGACTATGCGGCGGTCGCCCGCCACGCCCCGCTCGTGGTGGACACGCGGGGCGTCTATCGGGAGCCGCTCGAGAACGTGGTGAAGGCTTGACGGGGTCGCATCGGTCGAATCGTCGATCGGTTTAGCAGGAGGAGAGCGACGTGGAGTGGAACGGTCGGAAGGTCCTGGTCACCGGCGGCGCCGGTTTCATCGGCTCGCACCTGGTGGACGCGCTTCTCTCTCGGGGCGCGACGGTGCGGGTGATGGACAACTTGTCGAACGGCAAGCGCGAGAACCTGGCGCACTGTGCGGGACAGGTCGAGTTCCTCGAGGCGGACATCCGTGACGCGGCGGCGTGCCGCGACGCGGTGCGGGACGTCGAGTACGTCTTTCATCAGGCGGCTCTCGGGTCCGTGCCGCGGTCGATGAAAGACCCCTCGACCTCGATCGCAGTCAACGTCTCGGGCACCGCCAACGTCTTCGCCGCGGCGCGCGACGCCGGCGCGAAGCGGGTGGTCTACGCCTCCTCCTCCAGCGTGTACGGCGACAGCCGCCGGCTGCCAAAGCGGGAGGGCGAAGAGGGCAAGCCGCTGTCGCCCTACGCGCTCTCGAAGGCGATGAACGAGGAGCTCGCGGACGTGTTCCGTCGCGTCGACGGGATGGAGCTCGTCGGGCTGCGTTACTTCAACGTCTACGGGCCGCGGCAGGACCCGGACGGACCGTACGCCGCGGTCATCCCGCGTTTCTTCAAGGCGTGCCTCTCGGGCGAGGCGCCCGTCATCTACGGCGACGGCGAGCAGAGCCGCGACTTCACCTACGTCTCGGACGCGGTCGCGGCGAACATCTGCGGCGCGGAGGCGGGCGCCGACGCGTGCGGCGCCGCCTACAACGTCGCGGGCGGGCGGCAGACCTCGGTCAACGATCTCGCGCGCGCCGTGCGGAACGCGGTCGGCGGCGGACCGGAGCCGCGCTACGAGCCGCCCCGCAAGGGCGACGTCCTGCACTCGGCCGCGGACCTCTCGCTGTCGCGCCGGTCGCTCGCGTACGCTCCCACCGTCGAGCTGCCGGACGGCCTCGGCCGTTCGCTCGAGCACTACCGCAGGGTCGTCGGGACGGTGGCGCGGACATGAATCCTCTGGCGATCCGCGTCCAGGATCTCGGCAAGGAGTACACGATCGGCCACCTCGCCGAGCGCGGTCTCCGTACGGAGCAGTACAAGACGCTCCGCGAGAGCCTCGTCCGGCTGGTGTCGAGCCCGGCGCGCCTGATCCGCCGCAAGCGAAACTCGGAGAGCTTCTGGGCGCTCCAGGACGTCAACTTCGACGTCACGGAGGGCGAGGTCGTCGGCGTCATCGGCCGCAACGGCGCCGGCAAGAGCACGTTGCTGAAGATCCTCTCTCGGATCACGGAGCCGACGCACGGGTTCGCCGAGATCCACGGCCGCGTCGCGTCCCTGCTCGAGGTCGGCACGGGCTTCCACCCGGAGCTGACGGGCCGCGAGAACACCTATCTGAACGGCGCGATTCTCGGCATGAAGCGCGCGGAGATCGAGCGCAAGTTCGACGAGATCGTGGCGTTCTCGGAAGTGGAGCAGTTCATCGACACCCCGGTGAAGCGCTACTCGAGCGGCATGTATCTGCGCCTCGCGTTCGCGGTCGCCGCCCACCTCGAGCCCGAGATCCTCCTCGTGGACGAGGTGCTGGCGGTCGGCGACGCGGAATTCCAGAAGAAGTGCCTCGGAAAGATGGGCGACGTCGCGCGCGAGGGCCGGACCGTCCTGTTCGTGAGCCACAACATGTCGGCGGTGCAGGCGCTCTGTCCTCGCTCGATCCTGCTGCGAAAGGGCGGGGTCGCGATCGACGGCCCGACACCCGAGGTGCTCCGCGAGTATCTCGGCTACCTGAACACCTCGGCGGCGCAGGCGTTCGAGAACAACCCGGACCGGCGCGGCGACGGCGCCGTGCGTCTGACGGGCGCGCGGATCCTCGACTCGCACGGACGGCACGTGGAGCGGCTCGTCGCCGGGACTCCGATCACTCTCGAGTTCGGCTACGAGAACACCGTCGGCGCCGACCACGTCGAGGTGAATCTCGGCATCATCAACCACCTCGGCACCGCGGTCGCGCACTTCTCCACCAAGGTGGCGGGCTTCTCGGTCGACGACCTCGGCGCGCGCGGCACGCTGACGTGCCACATCCCGAAGCTTCCGCTGCCGCCCGGCGACTACCGCGTGGCGATCTCCGTCGACTACAAGGGCCGCGACACCGACAAGATCCCGAACGCTCTCGCGTTCAGCGTCGACAGCTCCACGTTCTTCCCGACCGGTCGCTTCCCAAAGATCAACTATGGCGCGGTCCTGGTCGAGCACTCGTGGGGTCACGACGTCGCGGCGGCCGCCGTCGCATCGTCCGCGTCGGGGCAGAACGGCTGATCGATCCGCGATGAGGCTCTCCCGCGTCGAGACGCGAGCCGCGCCGGCCGATCCGGGCCGCGTGAGGCTCGTTGGCGAGATCATCTATGACGACCGGCCGGGCCGGCCGGAGGAGCTGTGGTTCGAGGTCGACGCGGCTCTCGCCGACTCGCTGTCGCGGTCGGGGAATCCGTTCCTGACGGCGTTGCTGCCCCTGGCGGCCACGCTGCGCGAGCCGATCCGGATGGAGGCGCCCGTCGATCCGATGCTGCACCGCGGCGCGTGCGAGATCGGCGCGATCTGGCGCGACTGGTATCCGTGGCTCGGCCCGATCGAGATCGAAGCTCCGGCGGCGCCCGAGCTTCCTCCGGGTCCGGAGACGGGCGCCTTCTTCTCGGGCGGCGTGGACTCCTTCTACACGGTCCTGCGCGGACTGGAGGAAACCGGCCGTCTTCGCCCGACCGAGCTCGTGCTCGTGGCGGGATTCGACGTACGGCTCGACCGCGACCCGGCGCGCCGTCGCCGCCGAGACCGCCTGGCCCGCCTTGCCAAGTCGCTCGGCCTGCGCCTCGTCGAAGTCTCCACGAACCTCAAGGAGACCCGCATCGCCGCCGCGCATTGGAACGATCTCTCGCACGGATGCGCCCTCGCCGCGACCGGGCTCGTGCTCGAGCGGCGCTACGGCATCCTGCTCGTCGCCTCGACCTTCGACTACGCGCACCTGCATCCGCTGGGCTCGCACCCTCTCACCGACCCGCTCCTGTCGACGGCCGCAACCCGCGTCCTCCACCACGGCGCGGAGGCGTCGCGCGGCGACAAGGTCGAGTACCTGTCCCGTTCGCCGCTCGCTATGGAGAACCTGCACGTCTGCTGGCGCCAGGGTGACGACGTCAACTGCGGCGTTTGCGAGAAGTGTCTGCGGACGAGGCTGGTGCTGGAGCTGGCCGGCGCGTCGTCCCGCGCGAGGCTCTTTCCCGCCGGTCTGCTCGATCTGGATCTCGTCGCGCGGATCCTCATCAAGCGCGCGCACAGTTACGACACGTACTACCGCGAGATCTCGGAGTGGGCGCTTCGGAGCGGGCGGCGCGACATCCACCGCGCGATCGAAGGCTCCCATCGCAGCTCGCGCCTCCGGTGGCGGGTCGCGCGGCTGGCGCAGAGCTGGAGGCAGAAGCGCCTCCTCTGGCGCGCCGGCCGCTACCTGCGCGCCTGGACGAAGCAGGGGCGAATCGCGTGAGCGGGCGCGAGGTCGGGGCCGTGAAACGGATGGGCGTCCGAAGTGTGGGTCGGAGGCGGCCGTCGTGAGCTACGCGAGCACGACGATTATCCTGGAACACAGCGGCCACGCGCTGACGAATCTCGGCGACGCCGCGATGCTGCAGGCCGCCGTCTCGCGGCTCGCTGCGCGGTTTCCGGGCGCGACTATTCGCGTTCCGACGAGCGCGCCCGACCGCCTCGCGCGGCTCTGCCCGCAGGCCTCGCCGCTTCCGTCCGACGGTCTCCGCGCGCTCGCGGGCCTCGGCTACCTGCCGTTCCGGCATCGCTTGCCGCGTCGCGCCGGCGCCGGCGTCGCGAGGCTCGAGGCGCGGCTCCGCGGCGCCCGGCCGGAATGGCTCGACGCGCTCGCGCTGCGGCGCGCCGGCCGGGGAACCGGAGAGGGCCGCGACGCGGCCGAGGTCCTTTCGGCGCTCGACGGCGCGGCGCTCTTCGTCGCGGGCGGCGGCGGATTCGTAACGGACGCGTTCCCGGACAAGGCCTGGTCGTCGCTGACGCTGCTGCGCCGGGCGCAGCGCCGCCGGATTCCCACAGCGCTCGTCTCGCAGGGCATCGGGCCGCTCGAGGAGCCGTCCCTTCGCGCGCTCGCGGCGCGGACGCTGGGGGACGCGGACTTCATCGCGCTGCGGGAGCGGCGCGCGGGGCCGGCCCTGCTCGAGAGGCTCGGCGTGGACGCGCGGCGCGTGGCGGTCACCGGCGACGATGCCGTGGGCGCGGCGCACGCCGCGCGTCGGGCGACGGAGGGGACCGCCCTGGGAGTCAACCTTCGCTCCGCCGCCTACGCCGGCCTCGACGCCGGCTCGATGGCCGCGATCGGCGCGGCGATCCGCCGGCTTTCGGGCGAGCTGCGGGCGCCGATCCTTCCGGTTCCGATCGCGCTCGACGCAACGGGCTCGGACGCGGCGGCGATCCGTACGGCGGTCGGCGACACGGGCGGCGAGCCGGATCCCGTGGATCCCGCCGGCGCGATCGCGCGCGCCGCGCGGTGCCGGGTCGTCGTGACGGCGAGCTACCACGCCGCCGTGTTCGCTCTGGCCCAGGGGATACCTGCGGTCGGCGTCTCGCGGACGCGGTATTACGCCGACAAGCTCTTCGGACTCGCGGAGATGTTCGGACCGGGCGCGGACGTCGTCTCCCTGGACGAGCCCGCGTGGGAGGAGCGGCTCTCCGCCGCGGTGCGCGACCTCTGGCGCCGCGCCGCGGAGCGACGCCCAGGCCTCATCGCCGCCGCCGCGGAGCAGCTCCGGCTTCAGGAGGAGGCGTACGGCCGCGTCGCGTCGCTCGCGGGCGGTCTCGCGTCGCTTCCGGCCCCGTCGCGCACGGGAGCGGTGGAGGCATCGGCGTGAGCGTCTCGATCGTGCTCTGCACAGCGGGCCGCACAGCGGACCTCGCGCGGACGCTCGAGGCGCTGGGCCGTGCCGAGAGGCCGGCTGGCCTCGACGTGGAGCTCGTCGTCGTCGACAACTCCGGCGGAACGGACGCCGCCGCCGTCGTCGCGGGCGCGGAGCTGCGCGGGATTCGAGCGCGCACCGTCTCCGAGCCGGTCCGCGGTCTCTCGCGGGCCCGCAACCGCGGCGTCGCGGAGTCGAAGGGCCGGGCCGTTCTCTTCATCGACGACGACGTGCGGCCGCAGGGGAGCTGGCTCGCCGGGATGGCCACGCCGATCCTCTCCGGCGCGGCCGACGCCGTCGCGGGCGCGGTGCGCCTCGCGCCGCACCTGCTCCGGCCCTGGATGACCGACCGGCACCGCGCATGGCTGGCCTCGACCGAGCGCATGGACTTCACGAACGTCCGCAACCTTATCGGCGCCAACATGGCGGTCTCGCGCGGCGTCTTCGAGCGAGTGCGGGGATTCGATCCGGATCTGGGCGCGGGCGCGCTCGGCTTCGGCGAGGAGAGCCTCTTCGCGAGGGAGCTGCTCGACGCCGGCTTCCGGCTGGCCGGCGCCCCTGGAGCCGTGGTCGAGCACCACTTCGATCCCTCGCGTCTCACGCGGGAGAGCTGGCTCGACAGCGCGCGGAAGCGCGGCGAGAAGGAGGCGTACATCGCGCACCACTGGGACGGCCGGAGCGCCGACGGCGCCCCGGTGGCCCGGTGGGTCGCCGCCGCGCGGCTCCTCTACGGACGCGCGCGCCGACCCGCCGACGTGCGGCGCGAGGAGGGCTGCGCCGAGTGGGAGATGCTGCTCGTCCGCGAGCTGCAGTACCAGCGCTCGCTCGCCGCGATGCGCGGCCTGCCCCGGAAGTACGCGCGCCGCGGTGAGCCGGGCAGGCGCATCCAGGCGGCCGCGGTATGAACGCGCCCCGCCGTCCGCCCCGTCCGCTCGTGTCGGTGATCGTGCCGATCCACGACCGGTTCTCGGTCGCGCGCCGCGCGCTGGAGTCGGTCTACGCGCAGACGCACCGGCCCATCGAGGCGATCGTCGTCGACGACGCCTCGTCGCCTTCGTTCGCGCCGCCTTCGGTCGCCGAGTCGAAGAGTGTCTCCGTCCGCGTCCGCCGCATCGAGCAGAACGCGGGGCCGGGCGGCGCGCGCGAGGCCGGCCGACGCCTCGTGTCGGGGGAGCTGATCGCGTACCTCGACTCCGACGACGCCTGGCATCCGGACCACCTCTCCGGTCTCGTCGAGGCGCTCGAGCGGAATCCGGACGCGGGCATGGCGTGGGCCCCGGCGATCGAAATGCGCGAGGGCGACGAGCGCTCCCTCCGCCGCTTCAACGACGAGGCGCACGACCGCATCCTCCCCATCCTGCTGTGGGGCCGTCCGTGGCACACGAGTGCGTGCCTCTGGCGGCGCTCGCTCTCCGACGCGATCGGGCCATGGATGCCGCTATGGACCTGGGAAGACTACGAGCACGACTGCCGGGCCGGGACCCTGGGCGCGACGATCGTGCGCGGCGACGCCGCGACCTGCTACGTCGGGTGCGACGCCCCCGACCGCCAGTCCGACGCGGCGCGCGACACCCGTAAGGCCGACAGCTTCGGCCGCGCGATCCTCGCCATGTCGTGGCGGCTCGCCGGAACGGAGTGGGCGGCCGATCCCGCGGTGCGCGACCGGATGCGGGGCCTTTTGCTCGGCGCGGCGGCGCGCGCCGCGGAATCGCGTCTCAAGGCGCTCGCCGCGGAGCTCGTGCACGAGACGCGCCGCTGGAGCAACTCCCGGGGCCGCCTCGCGGTGGCGGCCTACGGCGGCGTCCCGATGCTCGGCCTCCTGCGGGGGGCGCTGTCCGCTCGAATCTTCCGATGGGCGCGCCGGGTCTCCGGCTCCACGGCCGCGCGGCCGGCCGCTCCCACCGTTCCCGTCATCGCCGAAGACATCGAAAGAGAGGCGAACAACTCATGAGCTCCGTCACCGCGACTCCGGAAGCGGCTCCGCCGCCCGTCATCATCATCAAGCCCAGCAGCGGCTGGATCGGGCTGAAGCTCTCGGAGATATGGAGCTACCGCGAGCTCCTGTACTTCCTCATCTGGCGCGATCTCAAGGTCCGCTACAAGCAGACGGCGCTCGGCGCCCTGTGGGCGGTCATCCAGCCGCTCTTCACGATGCTCATCTTCGCGCTGTTTTTCGGGCGGCTCGCGAAGATGCCGTCGGACGGCATTCCGTACCCGATCTTCTCGTACACCGGTCTCGTGCCCTGGACGTTCTTCGCGCGCGGACTGGCGTCGTCCTCCAACAGCCTCGTCGACAGCGCGAACCTCATCCGGAAGGTCTACTTTCCGCGGCTGATGATCCCGATCGCGGACGTCCTCTCGGGCCTCGTGGACTTCGCGATCGCGTTCCTGGTGCTGATCGTCATGATGGTGTACTACGGCGTCACGCCCTCGTCGCGGATCATCTGGCTCCCCGCGTTCCTGCTGCTCGCGCTCGTGGCGGCGCTCGCCGTCGGCCTCTGGCTCTCGGTCCTGAACGTCGAGTACCGCGACGTCAAGTACACGGTGCCGTTTCTGACCCAGTTCTGGATGTTCGCGACGCCGATCGTGTATCCGAGCAGCCTCCTGACGGGGAAGTGGCGTGTGCTGTTCGGGCTGAATCCCATGGTCGGCGTCGTCGAGGGCTTCAGATGGTGCATCCTCGGCGCGAAGACCACGCCGGGACCGATGATCGCCGCGTCGGCGGCCGCTTCGGTGGCTCTGCTCATCGGCGGCGCCTTCTACTTCCGGCGCATGGAGAAGACGTTTGCCGACGTCGTCTAGCGTCTCGGACGCCGCGATCCGCGTCGAGGAGCTCGGCAAGCGGTACCGGATCGGCAGCCGGCCGCGCTACAAGACCCTGCGCGACCTCATCGCGACGGGCGCGGGCGCTCCCATGCGGATCGCGCGAACGCTGATCGGCAACGCGCCACCGCCGCCGCCCGAGCAGACGATCTGGGCGCTGCGCGGCGTGACGTTCGAGATCGGGCACGGCGAGGTCGTGGGCATCATCGGCCGCAACGGCGCCGGCAAGAGCACCCTGCTCAAGGTCCTCTCGCGCATCACCTCGCCCGACGAGGGCCGCGCGCGGATCCGGGGCCGCGTCGGATCCCTCCTGGAGGTGGGCACCGGCTTTCACTTCGAGCTGACCGGCCGCGAGAACATCTTCCTGAACGGCGCGATCCTCGGGATGCGCCACTCGGAGATCTCGCGCAAGTTCGACGAGATCGTCGCGTTCGCCGGCGTCGAGCAGTTCCTCGACACGCCGGTGAAGCACTACTCGTCGGGCATGTACCTGCGCCTCGCCTTCAGCGTCGCGGCGCACCTCGATCCCGAGATCCTGCTCGTGGACGAGGTGCTCGCGGTGGGAGACGCGACCTTCCAGCGCAAGTGCCTCGACAAGATGCAGGACGTCGGACGCCGCGGGCGCACGGTCCTCTTCGTGTCGCACAACATGCCGGCGATCGCGCGGCTCTGCGAGCGGACGATCCTGCTCGACTCGGGCGGCGTCAAGATGGACGGGCCGTCGCACCGCGTCGTCGCGTCGTACCTGTCCTCGGACGTCGGCACGACCGCGGCGCGCGAGTGGCGCGATCCGGCTACCGCGCCCGGCAACAAGACGGCGCGCCTCCGCGCCGTGAGCGTCAAGACCGCGGACGGGACGATCACCGACGCGGTCGACATTCGCCGTCCCGTCGGCCTCGAGATGGTGTTCGACGTCTGCGAGCCGGGCTGGGTGCTCACGCCGGTCTTCGACTTCTTCAACGAGGAGGGCCTGCTCCTCTTTGGCACGCTCGACTCCGACCCGCAGTGGCGGGGGCGGCCGCGGGAGTGCGGCACCTACACCGCCACCGCCTGGATACCGGGCAACCTGCTCACGGAGGGGACGGTCATCGTCGACGCGGAGCTCATCACGACGCATCCGACCGCCCAGCACTTCTACGAGCGGCAGGCCGTGGCCTTCCACGTGGTCGACAGCATGGAGGGCGACTCGGCGCGCGGCGACTGGGGCGGCTCGATGCCCGGCGTGATCCGGCCGATGCTCCGCTGGTCGACGCAGGTCGCGCCGGCGCGCGACGAGACGCACGCCCGCGTCGCGGGGAAGGCCGATGTTTCGTAGCACGCTCGCGCGCCGGAGCCGCGGCCTCCTCTCCGGTTGGCTCGCCGGCCGCGCGCGGCGGCGCGGGATCCGGATCTTCCGCTACCACGGCGTGGTCGAGCGGCGCACGGATCCCGTGCTGGACCGCAATCAGCACACGTTCGCGAGCCTTCGCGAGCAGGCGGCCTACCTCTCGCGCTTCCGCGTGCTCGGGCTCGACGAGCTTCTCGCGGAGCTCACGGCGCCGGCGGCCGCGCCGCGCTCCACGAGCCCGGCCGCGGCGATCACGTTCGACGACGGCTTCGCCAACAACCTCGTCGCGGCGGAGATCCTCGAGCGGCGAGAGCTTCCCTGGATGCTCTTCGTGCCGAGCGGCGAGATCGGGGAGCGCCGCGCGATGTGGCTGGTGACGCTGTCTCTGTGGCTGATGGACGGTGAGGCCGCGCGGGTCGAGGCGCTCGGGGCCGAGTGGCCGCTGGGAACCCGCGATGAGCGCGAGAGGTCCTTCCGCCGGATCCGGACCGCGCTGAAGGCGCTCTCCGCGGCGGACCGCCGGCGCGAGATGGACGCGATCGAGGCGCAGCTTCCCGCCGGCGAGACCGAGCGTCTCGTCGATCGCCACCCGGAGCTGCGCATCCTGAGCGCCGAGGAGCTCCGCGGTCTCTCCGGCGCCGGCGTCGAGATCGGCAGCCACGGCGTCCACCACGAGATGCACCACGCCGGGCAGCCGGCGGAGGTGCGCGAGCGCGAGCTGTCGCAGTCGATCTCGGACCTCGAGCGGCTCCTCGGACGCCCGTGCCGCGCCTTCGCGTTTCCGAATGGCGACATCCTCGACGAGTCGCCGGAAGAAGCGGCGCGAGCCGGCTACCTCGCGGCGTTCACGACCGAGGAGGGGTCCGCGGAGCCGGGCGCGCCGCTCCACGCGCTGCCGCGCCTCTCCGCGCCGGGCTCGCTCGACCGCTTCGTCCAGGTCTTCTCCTTCGAGGACGCGCCGCCCGCGCGCGAGTCTTCGGCGCTCTCGCTCGTCCCCCAGCCCGACGCCGGCCGGCGAAAGGACGCCTGACGTGTGCGGGATCGCGGGCCTCTGGACGGCGGACGCCGAGGCGGGCGGAGGCGCGTTCGCGGCGGCCGCCCGGGAGATGGCGGGGCTGCTCGCGCGTCGCGGCCCGGACGACGAGGGCTACTGGTCCGATCCCTCAGGTCGCGCGCAGCTCGCGTTCCGCCGGCTCGCCATCATCGACACGTCCCCCGCGGGTCATCAGCCGATGCTCTCGTCCGACGGCAAGTCGGTCGTGATCATGAACGGCGAGATCTACAACTACCGCGAGCTCGGCCGCGACCTCGAGGCCCGGGGCGTGCGATTCCGCTCGAAGTCCGACACCGAGGTCCTCGTCGAGGGGCTGAACCTGTTCGGCCTCGACCTCGTTCCGCGCCTGAACGGGATGTTCGCGTTTGCGTGGTTCCGTCCGGCCGACGGCCAGCTCGCGCTCGTCCGAGACCACGCCGGAATCAAGCCGCTCTACTACTCGACGCCGCGCGGAGATCGCGCGCTCGCGTTCGGCTCGCAGTTCGACTGCCTGCTGCACACGCCCTGGGGCGATCCCGGACCCGTGAGGACCGACGTCCTCCACCTCTACCTGCGCATCCATCACATCCCGCCGCCGTATGGCCTTCTCGAGCACACGCATCAGCTCGAGCCAGGGCACTGGTTGCGCGCGCGGCCGGAGCAGCCGCTGGAGAAACGCGCGTGGTGGACGCTGCCGCGCGACGCCGAGCCGGACCTCCCGCGCGACGGGATCCTCGAGCCGCTGGCGGAGGCGCTCGACCGCGCCGTGCGCCGGCAGCGCATCGCCGACGTGCCGCTGGGGGTGTTTCTCTCGGGCGGCGTGGACTCGCCTCTCGTGACCTCCGTCGCGCGCCGCCAGACCGGCCCCGATCTGAAGGCCTTCACGATCGGAAACCCCGGTTGGAAGCAGGACGAGTCCGCCGCCGCGAGCGAGTACGGGCGGCGTCTCGACGTCGACCTCCGCGTCCACCCGGTCACCGGCGAGGAGGCGCTCGCCGCGATCGACGAGGTGCGTGCCGCGCAGCACGAGCCCTTCGCCGACTTCTCCATCCTCCCGACGCTGTTGGTCAGCCGGTTCGCCCGCGAGGCGGTTACCGTCTCGCTGTCGGGCGACGGGGGAGACGAGCTCTTCTTCGGATACGAGCGGCCGCGATCGCTGCTGCGGGACGGCGAGCTGTTCCGCTGGCCGCGGCTCCTGCGAATGGGGGCTTGGGCGCTCGGCCGCGCCGGCGTCGGTCCGCGCCGCTCCGACGCCGTCGTGCACGCGGACCCGGGCGCGTACTACCTCGACGTCAACTCGCGCATCGGCGAGGAGGACGCCGCGCAACTGGCGCCGGGCGCGCCGTCGCCGCCGGAGGATTTCGGGCTGTACCGCTTCGAGCGGTTCCGCGGCATGCGCGACCTCGCCGGGTTCTCGCGCTACGCCGAGTTCTACGGCCAGCTCCAGCGGGGGCTCAAGAAGGTCGACATGGCGTCGATGCGCTGCAGCCTCGAGGTGCGAGTGCCCCTGCTCGACCGCGAGGTCATCGATCTCTCGCTGCGCATCGATCCGTTCGACTGTCTCCGCAACGGCACGCGCAAGGCGCCGCTGCGCGACCTGCTCGGGCGCGCGGTGCCGCCCGAATCCATTCCGAAGGACAAGCGCGGCTTCGCCGTTCCGATGGGGGACTGGCTCCGCGGTCCGCTCCGGCCGCTCGCCGAGGAGACGCTGCTCGACGGAGAGCTGTATCCGGCCGGCTTCTTCGATCGCGCGGCGGTGGAGCGCTACTGGCGGAGCCACCTGTCCGGCGAGGCCGACCGGAAGTGGGGGGTCTGGACGCTGATGGCGCTCCAGTGGTGGGCGCGCGGTCCCGGCAGCGCCGTCCGCGGGTCGCAGGCGGGGGCCGCCGACGCCGGTGCCGGAAGGGTCGCCGCGCGGTGAGCGCCCCGACGCCGATCCTGTTCACGATCCCGAACTTCACGACGGCGGGATCGGGCGCCGCCATGCTCCAGATCGTGCGTCGGCTCGACCGCTCGCGCTTCGCCCCGTCCATCGCGGTCCTGAAGCGAGGGGGACACCTCGAGGAAGAGATCGCGCGTCTGGGCATTCCGTACATGCAGGCGGACTTCACCGTCAACCCGCGGCCCCTCTGGTCGTTGCCCGTCCGCGCGCGGCGGGCGGCCGGCGTCTTC
>DATBBK010000127.1:0-18433 GCA_036271035.1 Thermoanaerobaculia bacterium
CGCCGCCGCGGCGGGACACCACATGAGCCCGAACGTGAGCGCGCCGCCGCCCGCGGTTAGCGTGCCCGCCCGGATGAGTGGGATCCACAGCGCCGAGGAGAGCGCGAGCACGAGGACCACGTACGTCGCGACGCGCGCGCCCGGCGACGTCCGCGATCGCCCGGGGACCGGCGCGGCGGCGTCCGCGCTCACCGCTCCGTCCGGAGCCACGCGAGGGCGATGTCGGGCTCGGCGAAGACCTCGACGGCCGCGCCGGCCTGCGACGCCTTGGTCGCGAACGCCCGGCAGATGCCCTGCTGCGTGCCGCGCCGCGCCAGCAGCGCGACGCGTCGGCCGACGTAGAGCGCGGGCATCTCGTCGGACGCGAAGCTCGCGACCTCGGGCGGCGTCGCGAGGTAATCCAGCTCGCGGAGATCGAAGAGAACCGGCATGCCGGGAGCGAGCCCCGGGTCCGCGGCGACGCGGGCGAGCGACTCCTGCGTCGAGCGGTAGTCGTGGTTTCCCCACGCGCGAAGGCGCGCAACGCCCTCGCCCGGCGTCACGCGTAGCTCGAAGGGCATATTGGGGGAACGCTATCAGCAACCCGGCGAGCGCGGGGACATATTAGCCATCGCTAATATGTCAGCGACGCCGGGTCGCGTCAGGAGCGCGGTCTACGGCGCGCCGGCGCCGGCCTTCTGCGTCTCCTCGCCCTTCTTCCAGAAGAACTGCGGCGCCGGCTCCTCGCGCGGCCATACCTTGCGCATCGTCGCCGCGTCCCAGACGTCGCCGTTCTTGACGACCCAGCGGATCTTCACGGTGTTGTGGATGTCGTCGAGCGGGTTCGCGTCCAGCACGATCATGTCCGCGAGCTTGCCGGCCTCGATGGAGCCGAGGTCCGGCGAGAAGCCGATCTTGTCGGCCGCGCTGATCGTGGACGCGCGCAGCGCCTCCATCGGCGTCATCGCGCCGCCCTTCGGGCCGCCCTCGCCGGCCATCGCCCAGATCTCCCAGTGCGGGCCGAGGCCCTGGAGCTGTCCGTGCGCGCCGAGCGAGACGTTGCCGCCCGCGCGCAGGATCCGCGCGGCGCCCGCGGCGACGGTGGGGAAGTGGTACTCGGACGGCCAGATCCACGGATGCCGGCGCGAACGGGCGTCGATGTAGTCGTGCGGGACGAATCGGTTGAGCTTGGGATCGTCGTGCGGATTCGCCGTCTGCCAGTAGTACTGCTCGCCCCAGGGCCCGCCGTAGGCGACGAGCAGCGTCGGCGTGTAGTAGCTGCCGCTCTTCGCGAAGAACTCGACGACGTCGTTCTGCAACGCGATCGGCAGCGCGTGCTCCCAGGCCGTGAAGCCGTCGGTGGCCATCGTCTCGTCGGTCTCCAGCTCACCCGCACCCTCGGCGGTGAGGAGCATGTGCTCGGAGCGGCACGCCTCCGCGAAGTAGATCCGCTGTGAACGGCGCGGCTGCTGGTAGACCTTGATCATCCGGGCGCCGTACGCCTTCATCCGGCGGACCTGGTGCTTCGCGTCATCGAGGTTGTTGACCTCCGCAAACGCGTCCGACTGCTGCCCGCCGTAGAGGACGTCGCCAGACGAGTAGACGCGAGGGCCGATCATCATTCCGGCCTCGACCTCCTCGCCCTGCGCGAAGACGTCCAGCGACGGCGCGGACGGGTCATAAACGGTCGTGACGCCATACGCGAGATTCGCCACGTACTCCCACTTCGCTTCCGGGAAGAGCTCGAAGCCGGAGTAGTGCAGGTGCGCGTGCGTGTCGACGAAGCCGGGGATGATCGTCTCGCCCTTCGCGTCGAGGACCTTCGCGCCGGCGGGCACCGCCACGCTGCCCGACGCACCGACCGCGGCGATCCGGTTGTTCGTGACGACGACGTCCGCGTTCTCGATCACGCCGTCGCCGTGCATCGTCACGACCCGCGCGCCCCGGAGCACGAAGGAGCCCTCGGGGGCGGCGCGCGGGGCGGTCAGCGTGATCGCGATCTCCTCCGCCTTCGGGACGCGCGACTCCTCGATCGCCTCCTTCTCCTTCTGCTCCTTCTCCTTCTCGGTGGCGGGCTCGCCCTTCTTCGCCTGCTCCTGCTTGGCCTTCTCCTCCGCCTTGCGCTTCTGCTCGCGGGCGAAGTCGATCGCGCCGGTCAGCGGCAGCCGGTAGTAGGTGTTCGCCTGCGCCCAGGTGATCGTCTTGCCGCCGTCGGCCCACGAGACGTAGCCGCCGGCGTCGTCGGAGAGGCGATAGACGGGCACCGCGCCCTCCTTCAGCCCGACCTCGGGAGGCTCCTTCGTGAGAATGCGCGGCAGCGCCGCGACGTAGACGTTGTCGCGCGACGTGAACACGACCCACTGCTCGTCGGGGGAAGGCACGATGTCGTCCACGACGGGAAAGCGCAGGATCTTCCGCCGGTCGGTCCCATCGAGGCGGACGGACACCAGGTCAGACTTGGGATCGTCGGTCGGCTTCTTCGGCTCGATCGGGTCCCGGAAGAAGAGCCGCGAGCCGTCCGCGTTCCAGAAGACCTCGGGATGGAACTTCAGCGCCTGCTCCAGCTTCACGGTCGTGACGAGGCGGGGGTCGCCGCCCGCCGCGTCGAGCGTGACGATCTCGAAGCGCTCCTCGTCCTCGGGCTGGCGGCCGCGGAACTCGAGGCCGGAACCGCGCAACAGCGCGAGCCGGTCCCCCTTCGGTGACCAGGCCGGATTCGCGTAGTGGCCCGCGGAGCGCGTCAGCCGGACCGGGACCGAGCCGGGCGCCGCGGGCGCCTTCCAGACGTGGCCGCCGGAGGCGTCGCTCCATGAGACGTACGCGATCCATTTGCCGTCGGGCGAGAACTCGGGCGCGTACTCGCGATGGGGGAGCGAGGCGTCGTCGCGCGTGAGGCGGCGCGGCGCGCCGGAGGCCTTCCCGTTCGCGACGTCCTGGAGCCACACGCGGCCGAACGCCTCGAACGCGATGCGGCGGCCGTCCGGGGACTGGCCCGGCCAGCGGAGGATCCGCGCCTTGACCGGACCCGTCTCCATCTTCTCCTGCCAGGTCACGCGCGGCGCGAGCCACTGCGCGACGTGGGCCGTGAACGGGATGTGGCGGGCGGCGCCGGTCGCGACGTCGACGCGGAGGAGGTGGCCCCTGTTCCAGAGCACGATCGCCTTGCCGTCCGGCAGAAACGCGTAGTTCGGGTAGAGGTCCGACTGCGCGAAGCCCTCCATCTCGTCGCGCGACAGGCCGTGCGCGAGGATTCGCTCCGAGCCGGACGCGAGGTCGCGCGCCACGAGCACCGTCTCGTCGTCGCGGCGCGAGAGGAAGGTCAGGGTCTTGCCGTCGGGCGAGACGGCCGGCCGGACCGCGCCGCCGAACCCGCTCGTCACGGCCGACGTCTCGGCGAGCTCGCGGTCGTAGCGCCACACCTGCCACAGGCCGTCGTGGAGGTCGGGCACGTAGTTGAACTTGCGCTCGCGCGCCGAGAAGTAGATCCAGCGCCCGTCCTTCGAGACGGCGGCGCCGCCCGCGTTGTTGAGGTCGTCGGAGCTCGTCAGCTTGATGCCGCCGCCGCCCTCGCGGTGGTAGATCCACAGCTCCACCGGCGGGATGCCGGCGCGCTTGCCGTCCTCCTTGCGCGCGATGAGGTACTGACCGTCGGGCGTCCACGCGGCACTGCGCACGTACGCGTCCTTCTCGGTCGTCAGCGCGCGCGGGTTCTTGCCGTCGGCGTCCATGAGCCAGACGTTCTCCATTCCGGAGCGGTCGCTCGTGAACGCGATCGTCTTTCCGTCGGGCGAGAAGCGCGGGTGCGCGTCGAACGCGGGCCCGGACGTCAGCGCCGTCGCGGTCCCGCCGGCGACGGGGACGGAGTAGATGTCGCCGAGCAGGTCGAAGATGAGCGTCGCGCCGTCCGGCGACGCGTCCACGGACATCCACGTTCCTTCCGTCGCGTCGAAGTCGATCCGGCGCGCGTCGGGGCGCGGCGTGTTGATCTCGGCGGCGGGATCCTTCGAGGCGGTCGAGTCGGCCGGCTTCGGCGGCGGCGTCTGCTGGGCGGCGGCCGTTGCGGCGGCGATCAGCAGCGCGATGCAGAGCGTCGAGGACCTGCGCATGGAGGCTCCTTCTCGGTTCCGGGGAGCGACGTCGAATCGGGCGAAAGCGCGGATTATCGTGCCGAGACGTCCCGGCAAGTCAATGGAGGAATATTCGGAAAGTCGTGGTTTGCGGCCCGATCGGCGACAATTTGTCGCAGCATGAGCCGCCGCGCCCTCTGGACCCTCGCCGCCGGAGCGCTCGTCCTCTTCCTCGCGCGCGACGCCCTCGTGCTGCGGCTGACTCCCCACCGCCGCGGCCCGCGGCCCGACGTCGCCTCCGAGCCGCGCCAGGAGCCCGGCGACCGCCAGCCCTTCGAGCGGCAGTTCGGCGGACACCGGTACCGCGTCACGCCGCGCTTCCGGTGGGACGAGTCGGCGCGCGTCGTCTCCGAGCGGCCGTATCGCTGGGGCCGCACCGCGGCGGTCCTGCCGGAGGACCTCGCGCTGGCGTGGGGGCCCGTGCTCGCCCCGCCCTACGCGGGACGCATCTCGTACTCGCAGTTCTCGCGCTTCTACTTCTGGAGGGCGAACCTGGCGGGGCTCGACCGCGGGACGATCGTCTCCCACACCGCGAACACGCACGTCATCCCGTCGACGATCATCCTCCGCCGCGCCGTGCGCGCGCTGTCGAAAGGCGACGACGTGCGCCTCGAGGGCTGGCTGGTGGAGGTGGACGGCATCGACGACCCGTCCTTCCACTGGGGCACGAGCACGACCCGCGATGACGAGGGACCGAACTCGTGCGAGACGGTCTACCTGGAGCGGCTCACGGTCGGGGAGCGGGTGTACGAGTAGCTAGAAGCGGGCGAGCCTGCCGTCGGATCGCGGCAACCAGAAACTGACGCCGTCGCTGCAGGGGCGACTCGTTCCGCTGGTCATGGCCACGGTACCCAGCGCCGACAGATCGGCAGCACGCCAGATCGAGACAGACGCCGGATAGTTCGAGACGAGAACGCGTGCTCCGTCGAATGCCGCAGCGATCGGGTTGTCGAGGCCGTTGCCGGTCAACGTCGCGAGCACGTTCCCCGTCGCGACGGAGACGACGGCGAGGCTGCCTCCCTGAGAGTTCGTGGGCAGGAGCGGAACCCAGAGATTTGCCCCGTCGAACACGGCCTGGCGCGGGTACGCTCCGAGCGGAACCGACTGCAGGACACCGCCGTTCGCGTCGAGACGCAGCAGATCGCTGCCGCCGAAGTGCGACAGCCACATGTTCGTCCCGTCGAACGCGATGCCCTGAATCTCCTGGTTCGAGTACGGTCCGACGGTCGTGACCGACCAGGGAGTCGAAGCGGCGGGCTCGACGATCGACACCGTCGAGAGCGTCACGTAGGCGCCGCTGTTCGCCGTCCAGGTCCGCGCGCCGTCGAACGCGATCCACGAAGGCAGATCGCCGAGATTCGACGCGACCGTCGTGACCGCGCCGGCCGGCTGGGACGGATCCAGCATGTAGAGCTTGCCGGGCTGAGTCGCGCCGGCGACGAACACGCGCCCCATCGCGACGAGCACCGCGCCGCCGTGATCCGCACCCGTCCAGGTCTCCAGGAGCCGCCCGTCGCTCGCCCGGACTCGCGAGACTGTGCCGTTGTCGTAGTCCGTGACCCAGACGTCTGCGCCGTCGCTGGCGGCGGCTGCCAGAAGACCGCTCCCCACGCTCGTCATGCCGAGCGCCGCCTCGCTGGAAGGCTCCCACCACTGCCCGAGCGCGGCCCGTCGCGAGGAGCGCGCGAGCGCCTGGTCGACGCCCTTCGAGACGAACACGGCGGCCTGGCCGCGCGTGACCGGATTGTCCGGGGAGTACGTCGTTGGCGAAGTGCCCGCCGTGATCCCGAGGTAGTACATCTCGAGTACGAAGGGGCAGATCTGAGGCGTGACGTCGGTGAACGGTCCGCACTGGTCTTGGACGAGGCGCGTCGCGGCGCCGGCGAGCGCGGCCGCGAGAAGAGCGGGCGCCATGAGTAGCTTTCTCATCACGACTACCTTCAGTACCTCGCGAGGACGTCACCGTTCCCGGTCCGGAACGTCACCCAGAAGTTCAGTCCGTCGGATGCGAGGCCGCCCACGCTCGGGCCGCCGATTCCGATGAAAGACTCGGTTCGAAGTACGGCGAAGTCCGCCGCCCGGAGGAGGGTTAGCCCTCGCGGAGCGTTCTGACCGCCGCCGTCGCTCTCGACCAGGATGCGTTCACCGTCGAACGCCAGCCGCGCCGCAGCCGTCGCGATCGGAACCGTGGCGACGAGCGCTCCGTCGGCGGCACGAACGACCGAGAGCGCATCGCCCGTCGGGACCAGCAGGTTGGCTCCGTCGAAAACCGGCGTGCCAACGATGCACTGAGACGATCCGACGACGACGGTCTGAATGACCGCGCCGGTGGCATCGAGCCGCCGGATCGCGCACGCACCGAGGTCCGAGACCCAGACGTTGTGGCCGTCGAACACGACCGCGACCGGGGCCTGCAGGCCCGCGGTCACCGTCGTGACGGCCCACGGAGTCGTCGGCGACGGCGTGACGATCGAGACGGACCCCGACTGATTGTTCGCCGTCCAGATGAGGTTGCCGTCGAACGCCAGCGAGCCGGGAAAGGGCGGTAACGGGGCGACGTTCACGGCGGCGCTGGCGGGGCCGGATGGATCGATCATGAAGAGAGCGCCCGTAGCCGTACCTCCACCCACGAAGATCCGTCCCATCGCGGAGAGAAGCGAGCCCGTGGTCGTTCCGGTATCCACCAGCTTTCCGTCGCTCGCGCGAACTCGAAAGAGACTGGTCGAGCCCCCGACCCAGAGGTCCGCGCCGTCGGAGATGACGGGGCCCAGGGTGTCTGGCAGCGGCGTGACCCCGAGGCCCTGACTCCAGGTGAAGGAACTCGTCGTCCACCACTGGCCGAGCGCCGCGCGGCGGGACGATCGTGCGATCGCCTGGTTCACACCCTTCGAGACGAAGACCGCCGCCTGACCCCGTGTGACGGTTGCATCCGGCGAAAACGTGGTCGGCGAGGTGCCCGCGGTGATGCCCAGGTAGTACATCTCCAGGACGTACGGGCAAATCTGGGGCGTCACGTCGGTGAACGGGCCGCACTGATCCTGGACGATGCGCGTCGCCCCTCCGGCGAGCACCGCGGCGAGGACCGCCCCGAGACCGAGTCCGATGCGTCGCGGAAAACGGGGGAAGGGTGCCGGTGAAAGCTTCATGGCCCCTCCTGGCGATCGAGTTATGCCATTACAGCATAACTTCTGTCAAGCCAGCTCCCACTTCCGCGCGACGCGGCGGGCGATCAGGACGAACACGGCGCTCGCCGCCACGAGCACGAGGAACTGCGGCCACACCGACCAGACCGGCTCGTCGCGCCAGAAGATCTTCTGGAAGCCGTCGATCGCCCAGGCGTTGATCGTCAGCAGCCCGAAGCGCTGCAGCTTCTCGGACATCAGGTAGCGGGGATAGAAGCTGCCGCCGATCGCCGACATCAACAGGATCGCCAGGTTCGCGACCGCCACGAGTTGCATCCGCGTGCGACACACCGACGCGAGCATCAGACCGAAGGCGGAGGAGGCGAGCGCCGTGGCGACCGTCATCAACGCGAAGCCGGCGAGGTGGGGCACGAGCTCCAGGCCGAACACGAGCCAGCCCCACACGAACATCAGCGTCAGCTGCACGACTCCGACGGCCGCGAGATAGACGAGCTTGCCGAGCAGTAGCGTCACCATCGAGACCCGCGTCGAGAGGATCCGGTCGAGCGTTCCGCTCTCCGCCTCCTCGATCAGCGCGCCGCCCGCGCCCGTCGCCGAGAAGAGCAGGAACATGACGCCGAGGCCCGCGGCGTAGAACGTCACCAGCGGGTTGCGTTTTGCCTGCCCGACGACGTCCTTCACGTCGACCGCGACGAGGCCCGACCCGGCGGAGGTCGCGCGGCGCGGCGGGTCCGGCTGCCCCGGCGGCCGCGGCGCGTCGATCGCGCGCAGCACGTCGTCCATGCGCGCCTTCTGCTCCGGCGTCAGCCCGCCGCTCCAGCGGTCCACCTCGGCCATCCCCTCGCGCGCCATCGCTCCCGGCAGAGAGGTCATCGCGACGCGCTGGAGCAGGCCCTGAAGAACCTGCGACGCGACGGGGTCCGCGCTGTCGGCGAGAACGCGCAGCGTCGAACGACCCGAATCCGAAGCGGCGCCGCCGGCGAAGGCCATCGGGTGCTCTCCGAAGCCCTTCGGGATGATCAGCGCGACGGACAGGTCTCCCGCGCGCACCGCCTGCTCGGCGGTCGCCGCCGTGTAGGCCGGGGGCTGCGGCGCGCCCTTCTTCGCGGCGGGCGCCGTCCGGGCGTCGAGCCCGGCCTCGCCTTCGAGTCCGGCCACGAAGCGCCGGGACGTCGCCGACCCGTCCTCGTCCACGACGGCGACCGGGATGCGGTTCGTCGCCGACCGGCCCGAGCCGGAGAAGATGGCCGCGAAGATGGTGAAGAACGCGACGGGCAGCACGAAGGCGAGCACGAACGCCGCGCGGTCGCGCTTCAGATTGAACAGCCGGTTCTTCGCGACGGCGAGGGCCAGGCTCATTCGCGCAGCTCCCGTCCCGTCAGCTGGAGGAAGACCTGCTCGAGCGTCGGGCTCTTCAGCGTCAGGTTCAGCACGGGGACGTTCGCGCCGTGGAAGCGGTCGAGGACGCCCCGGACCTCGTCGCCCGCGGAGGCGACCGGCATCCGGACGATGGCGCCCTCCACCTGTCCGCCGCGCCGGGAGAGCTCGGCGGCGAGGGCGGCCGGCAGCGCGGACGCGGCCTCGACGATCAGGGTCTGGCGCCCGCCGACCGTCTTGCGCACGAGGTCGTCCTTCGTGCCGGACTCGATGATTCTGCCGTGGTCGATGATCGCGATGCGGTCGCAGAGCCGCTCCGCTTCCTCCATGTAGTGGGTCGTGTAGAGAAGCGACACGCCCGCCGCCTTGAGCTCGCCGATCATCGCGTAGATGCGTTCGCGCGACTGCGGGTCGACGCCGACGGTCGGCTCGTCGAGCAGCAGCACCCGCGGCCCGTGAATGGTCCCGGCGGCGATGTTCAGGCGCCGCTTCATCCCGCCCGAGAGCTTCTCCGTCTTCTCGTGGGCCCGGTCGGCGAGGCCGATCCAGTCCAGGCTCTTGCGGATGCCCGCCTCGAGCGCGGCGCCGGACAGCCCCTGGTACCGACCGAACGTCCAGAGATTCTCGACCGGCGAGAGCAGGGGATAGAGGGCGATCTCCTGGGGCACCCAGCCGCGGGCGGAGCGCGCCTCGTCCCGGAAGGGCTCCATCCCGAAGATCCGGAGGGTGCCGCCGTCCGGCCGGACGCGCCCGGCGACGCTGCGGACGAGGGTCGTCTTGCCCGCGCCGTTCGGGCCCAGCAGCCCCAGGATCTCGCCCGGCGAGAGCGACAGCGTCACGCCGTCCAGCGCGCGGCGGCCGGCGAAGCTCTTCGAGAGCTCGCGGATCTCGAGGGGAAGGGGGGCGGCGGGCATCGGCGCTGGATCGTTTCACAGGTCGGGCGCGCGTCGCAGGTCGCGGCTCGTCGTCGTCCGCGGCCTCACCTACGACCTCCGGCCTCGTTTGAGTTATCCTGCGCAGCCCGTTTCCTCGAACAGATGAATTCCGTCACTTTCGTCCTGCTCGTCGCGGCCGGCAGCCTCGGCATGCTCCTGTCGTTCGTGCAGGCGCGCTCGAGGGCCGTCTTCGTCGAGGACGGGTTCGGGGAGCCGGGGCGCCGCGCGGTCGCGGTCGGCCTGCTCGCCGCCGTGCTGCTCTTGACGGTCGCGATTCCGTTCGCGGGCGGTCTCGTGGGCTCGCAGCCCGAGACGAAGGAGCTCTCGCTGGTCTCCGTCTTCGCGGTGCACGCGGTCCTCCTCTTCTTCCTCGCGTGCTACTACGCGCTCTCCGGCCGGCGGTCGCTGAAGGACTTCCTCGGCCTCCGCAGCGAGCGGCCCGGACACGACGCGGCGGCGGGCGCCCTGATCGGGCTCGCGGGATGGATCCTGACGATCCTCGCCGCGATGGTGCTCCTCGGCGTCTGGTACCTCGTCTCGAAGCGGTTCCGGTCCGCCTCGGGCGGCGGCGGGATCTCTCCGATGATCGTCTGGCTCGTGTCCCAGCCGCTCTGGGTCAAGATCTCGATCGTCATCTCGGCGATGGTGGTCGAGGAGCTGTTCTTCCGCTCCTTCCTCCAGACGCGCGTCGGGCCGGTCGCGGCGACGCTGATGTTCACGGCTGCGCACGGCGTGTACGGCCAGCCGCTGGTGCTGGTGGGGATCCTCGTGATCTCGACGGTGCTCTCCGTCACATACGCGACGTACCGGAACGTCCTGCCGTGCATCGTGGCGCACGGAGTGTTCGACGCGATCCAGATGTTCGTGATCATCCCGGCCGCGCTGAAGATGCCTCTCGGGCAGTAGCCCGCCCGTCCGGACGCGGTCCGGCCTGTTAAAATCTTGCGTGCTCTTCCTGCGTTTTCCCCGGCCCGCTCGGGGTGTGCGCGAGCGCGCGGCCGCGGTTCTGCTCCTGCTCGCCTGCGCCGGGCCCGCCGCGGCGCTGGATCCGCGCAAGTCGATCACGCAGTACGCACTGCAGGTCTGGAAGACGGAGAACGGGCTTCCGCAGAACTCCATCCAGGCGATCGCGCAGACGCGCGACGGCTACCTCTGGCTCGGCACCGAGCGCGGCCTCGTCCGCTTCGACGGCGTGCAGTTCACCGTGTTCGACAAGGGCAACACGCCCGGGCTGCAGAGCGCGAACACGCAGGCGCTGTACGAGGACCGCGCCGGCAACTTCTGGGTGGGGACGTGGGGAGGCCTGCACCTCATTCGCGAGGGGCGCGTCGCCGCGACGTACACGACGCGCGAGGGCCTGCGCAGCAACCGCGTCGTCGCGATCTGCGAGGACCGCCGCGGCGCGATCTGGGTCGGCACGTCGGGCGGAGGAATCTCGCGGATCGCGAACGGGAAGGTCGAGGCGACGTACACGACGCGCGAGGGACTCTCGAACGACCGCGTCTGGGCGCTGCAGGAGGATCACGAGGGCTCGCTCTGGATCGCCACGGACGGAGGCGGCCTCAACCGGCTGCGCGACGGGCGTCTCACCGTGCTCGGCGAGCGCGACGGCGTGCCCGGAATCGTGCAGACGGTGTTCGTCGACAGCCGCGGCGATCTCTGGATCGGCACCGACGGCGGCGGACTCCTCCGGCGGAGGGGCGAGAGCCTGCACGCCTTCGGCGCGAGGGACGGCCTGCCGAGCCAGACCGTCGACTCGCTCGAGGAGGACCACGACGGCAATCTGTGGATCGGGACCCAGGGCGGCGGCCTCGCGCGGCTCGCGGACGAGCGCATCGTCTCGCTGCTGCCGGCCGACGGCCTGTCCGACGACACGGTGCTCTCGATCTGCGAGGACGGCGAGGGCAGCCTCTGGGTCGGAACGGCCGCCGGAGGCCTCGACCGGCTGAAGGACGGAAAGTTCACCGCCTACACGCGCAAGGAGGGTCTGTCGAGCGACCGAATCCGCACGATCTACGAGGACGCGCAGGGCGCGCTCTGGCTCGGCACGCGCGGCGCCGGCCTGAACCGCATGTTCAACGGCCACTTCTCGGCGTTCACGTCGAAGGAGGGCCTGTCCGGCGACTTCGTCCGCTCCGTCTACGAGGACGGCGCGGGTCACCTGTGGATCGGAACCTGGGCGGACGGCCTGACCGAGCGCGTTGGCGAGGGCTTCCGCGCGTTCCGGCGCCGGGACGGCCTGCCCAGCGACATCGTGCGCTCGATGTACCGCGACCGCGCGGGCACGCTGTGGGTCGGCACCGACGACGGCGGGCTCGTTGCCGAGCGAGGCGGGAAGTTTCGGGTCTACGGCCGGAAGGACGGGCTCTCGGGCTCCGCGGTGCTGGCGATCCTCGAGGACCACGAGGGGGCGCTCTGGGTCGGGACCGAGGGCGGAGGCCTGAATCGGTTCGCGGGCGGCCGCTTTCGCGCGTACACGACGGCGGACGGACTCTCCGACGACACGGTCGTTTCGCTCTACGAGGACGCGGACGGCTGCCTCTGGATCGGCACGGACGGCGGCGGCCTGAACCGCCTCAAGAACGGACGTTTCACGAAGTTCACCCGCGAGACCGGCCTCTTCGACGACGTCCAATACGAGATCCTCGAGGACGGGCGCGGCAACCTGTGGATGAGCTGCAGCCGCGGGATCTACCGCGTCCGCCGCTCGGATCTCGAGGACGTCGCCGAGGGGCGGCGCGCGACCGTCGCAACCGTGTCGTTCGGGCGCGCCGACGGGATGCGCTCCGCGGAGTGCAGCGGCTTCACGCAGCCCGCCGGCTGGAAGACCCGGGACGGACGGCTCTGGTTTCCGACCGTCGAGGGCGCCGTGGTCATCGATCCCGACCACATCAAGACGAACACGCGTCCGCCCCCGGTCGTCGTCGAGCAGATGCGGATCGACCGGCGCGTCGTGCCGAAGACCGGGGTTCCCGAGATCCTGCCGGGCCGCGGCGACCTCGAGTTCCACTACACCGCGCTGTCGTTCGTCGACCCGGAACGCGTGCTGTTCCGATACATGCTCGAGGGCTTCGACCACGAGTGGATCGAGGCGGGCACTCGCCGGACCGCGTTCTACACGAACATCCCGCCCGGGCGGTACACGTTCCGAGTGACGGCATGCAACAACGACGGCGTCTGGAACCTCGAGGGAGACTCCGTCCGCTTCCGCCTGCGCCCGAGCTTCCGTCAGACGCCGTACTTCGTGGGCGTCTGTGCCGCGGCGCTCGCGCTCGTCGGCTTCGGGCTCTCGCGGTTGAACGCCGCGCGCGTGCAGGCGCGCCAGCGCGAGCTCGAGCAGCTCGTCACGGAACGGACGCTCCAGCTCGAGGACGCGAACGAGAAGCTCCAGCAGCTCTCCGAGCTCGACGCGCTGACGGGAATCGCGAACCGGCGGCGGTTCGAGAAGATGCTCGACGCGGAGTGGCGGCGCGCACTGCGCGACGCGAGGCCGCTGTCGCTCATCATGATCGACATCGACTACTTCAAGGACTTCAACGATGCGCAGGGACACCAGACCGGCGACCGCTGCCTGCAGCGCGTCGCGACCGAGATCCGGGAGGCGCTGACGCGGCCGGGAGACCTCGTGGCCCGCTACGGCGGCGAGGAGTTCGCCGCGATCCTGCCGTCCACGCCGATCCGCGGTGCGCTCGCCGTCGCCGAGGTCCTGCGCGCGCGGGTCGAGGCGATCGCGACCCGGCACCCGACCGCGCCCCGCGGCATCGTGACCATCAGCCTCGGAGTCGCGACGAGCGGGTCGACGACGATGTCGGCCGAGGACCTCGTGGCGGCTGCCGACGAGGCCCTCTACCGCGCGAAGCGGGAGGGCAAGAACCGCGTCGAGATGGCGGGCGAGGAGAGCCGGCTGCGCGAGGCGTGAGCGGCGACGCGCGCCGCCGCCGACACATTAGCCGCGGCTAATATTTCCCGCCCGTCGCCGCTCCGGCGGGGGCGCCCGTCCCGCCCTTCGCCTCGACGACGACGTCCGCGCCGGCGCGAGTGATCGTCTCCGGCGACGCCGGGGGCCGCTTCGCGCGCGCCGCGCGAAGGGCCGCCTCGAAGCGGGCCGCCGTGGCGGGACCGTCGAATCGGATCCGCCAGAGATACGCGGTGTCGCGCGGACCGGCGAAGAAGGCGATCCGGTCGCCGCGCCAGCCCTCGGCGGCCTTCGCCGCCTCCTCCTTCGGCAGCGAGCGCTCGAGGAGGAAGCGCAGCGTCCACTCGCCGAGCGTGTCGGCGTAGGTCAGCCGCCGCCCCGCCGGCGGCGTGCGGTCCGACTCGGAGAGGAGTCCCGTCGCGGGCGCGGGGTAGGGCGCTCCGTGCAGGATCTCGGAGGTCGACTGCGGCGGGTTCCTCCAGAAGCGGTCGACCTCCGCCCAGCCGCCCTTCTTGAGCGCGGCGCGCACGAACTCCGTGCCGTCGACGTACGGGAAGAAGAGCTGCTCGACGAAGTAGTCCGGCACGTCCTTCGGCACGTTCGAGCGCTCGAGAGAGCCGGCGGACATGAGCGGCGCGAGCTGGTCCTCGACGGAGTCGTCCGCGCCCGGGATGTCCTTGAGCGCGACGCGCACCATGACGACCGTCGCCTCTCCCTCCAGGAGACACTGGAGCGCGGTCGAGCGGTCGCTGTCGTCCTTGAGCTCCTTGACGCGCTCGTCCAGGTGCAGGGTCTCGTCCTGCAGCGCGTGCATCAGCTCGTGCGAGAAGATCAGGTTCTTCGCGAGCCCCTCATCGCCCCCGGTCTGGGCCTCAGCGCCCTTGACGACGAAGAATCGGCGGGGCTGCGGATCATAGAAGGCGATGACCTGCGAGGAGTAGAAGTCGACGAGCCGGTCGAGCAGGTTCGGCGCCGGGTCGATCAGCCCCAGCGCGACGAGCGAGGCGAGATAGTCGTCCGGCGCCGCCGGGATGCCGTCGTTGATCTTGGAGCGGAGGATTTTCTTCAGCTCCTCGGGCTGGAGCTCGGAGGCCGGCACGGAGCGCATGAATTTGCGGCCCCGCACCTCCTCGACGAGCCGCGAGACCTCGTTCATCCGCTCGGGAAGGAGATCGGAGGCCGCGCCCGCCAGGACCGTGACGAGGCCGATCAGGCCGATTCCGGCCGCGCCCGCGGCGCGTTTTCGGAGCATGACCGAGGGTAGCATGGGCTCCGGCGCGAGCCGCGGGACTCCGGATCGGAGGGCGGCCGCGCCCCCCCCCGGCCGCGCGAGCGGACGGAAAATGCCCGCGCAACTCGCCGGATCGTCTTGCGTCCGGTCCTGCTAAGATCCGCGCGACTTTACAAGTGCATGAGCGCAGTGCGACCTTCCCGCAAATCCGGCCCGATCCGCATGTCGTTGTCCTCGCGGTTCGAGAACATCGAGATGGTCCAGCACCTCTGCAGCAAGCTCCTCGAGGGGCGCGACGTTCCGGAGGAGACGCGGCACTGGATCCTGATGGCGCTCCGCGAGGCGCTCGCGAACGCGATCAAGCACGGCAATCGGCAGGACCTCTCGAAGCACATTCACCTCGAGATGGACGTCGTCTCCGACACGCTCGTGATCGCGATCCGCGACGAGGGTGCCGGCTTCGATCCGGAGAACGTCGTCGATCCGCTCGCGCCGGAGAATCGCCTCAAGACGTCCGGGCGTGGTCTGTTCTACATGCGCACCTTCATGGATGACGTGCGCTTCGAGCGTCACCCGCAGGGTGGCATGGAAATTGTTTTGAAAAAGAACCTGGGCGCGATAAAAGAGAGGGAGGAGAATCCGGCATGAAGACCAACGTGCGCGACGTCAGCGGCGTGCAGATCGTCGAACTGAAGGGCAAGATCACGATCGGTTCGGGTGACGTGCAGCTTCGCGAGACGATCAACAAGCTCGTCGACTCGGGCAAGAAGAACATCCTCGTCGACATGAACGAGGTCACGACGATCGACTCGTCCGGTATCGGAGAGCTCGTCGGCTGCTACACCTCGGTCACGAACAAGGGCGGAAAGCTGAAGCTCCTCCATCTGCCTCCCAAGATCAACGACGTTCTGACGGTGACGCAGCTCATAACCGTGTTCGACGTGTACGAGAGCGAGTCGGAGGCCCTGGGAAGCTTCCGCGCCTAGCGGGACCCGCCTGACGGATTCCGCCGCGGAGCGCGGGGCCTTCGACCGCTTCGCGGCGGCGCAGCGTCCCGCCCTGGAAGAAGCGCTCGCCCGCCTGCTTCCGCCCGCGGCGGCCGGCGCTCCCGGATTGAGCCGCGCGATCGAGGAGGCGGTGCTGTCTCCGGGCAAGCGGCTGCGGCCGCTGGCGACCCTGGCGTCGGCGGCCGCCGCTCGGTCCGCCGACGAAGCGGCGCTGGACGTCGCCGCCGCGGTCGAGTACGTGCACGCCGCCTCCCTCGTGCTCGACGATCTTCCCTCGATGGACGACGCGGCGCGGCGCCGCGGACGTCCCGCGCTCCACGTCGCGCACGGCGTGGCGACCGCGGAGCTGGTCGCGGTCGCCCTGCTGGCCCGCGCATTCGAGATCGTCGCCGGATCCCCCCGGCTGTCGGCCGCGGCGCGCGTGCGCGTCACCGCCGAGCTGTCCGCCGCCGTCGGCGCGGCCGGCTGCTCCGGCGGCCAGGCCGCCGACCTCGCCGCCGAGCCCGCCTCGACCGGGCTCGACGGCCTCGAGTCGATCCACGCGCGCAAGACGGGCGCGCTCTTCGTTGCCGCGGTCCGCGGCGGCGCGATCGCCGCGGGCGCGGGCGAGGGGACGATCGCGGCGCTCACCGCCTACGCCCGCAACGTGGGACTCGCGTTCCAGATCACCGACGACCTGCTCGACCTCGAGGGAGACGCCGCGCGAATGGGCAAGGATGTCGGGCGCGACGCGCACAAGGCGAACTTCGCGACCATCCTCGGGCCGGACTCCTGCCGGAGGCTCGTCGACGAGCTGCTCGACGCTTCCGTCGCCGCGCTGCGGCCCGTCGGCGCGGCGCGCCGCACCGCGGTCCTCGCCGATCTCGCGCGGGTGGTGCGGGAGCGCCGCTCGTGACCGCGCCGCCGCGGCCGAGCCTCGACGAGGCGCGGTCCCGGCTCCGCGAGCTCGGCTATCTCGACGCGCCCGTCGAGCGCCTGCTGTTCCGAACGGTCTTCGCGGGCCGCGGGGGCGCGTTTCTCCCGGCCGTCGTGATCGGCACGCTCGCCGCCGCGCTGTCGGCGGTCGCGGCGATCGCGGCGGGGGAGCCGGGGGTCGCCGGATCGCCGCGAACGATCGCGGCGGTGTTCCTGCACGTCGCCGCCGCCGACCTGATCCCGGCGGCGGGGATCGCCTTCGTGCTCTCCCGCCTCGCGGAGCGCAGCCGGCGGCCGGGCTTCGCCGCAACCATGGCGGGGTTCGGAGCGGCGCTGCTCGTCTTCGTGCTCTGGAGCGTCGGCACGTACGGGCTTGCGCGGGGCCTCTCCGCCGCGGCGCTGCTGTGGGCGATTCCGGTCGGCCTCGCGGCGCTGCTCCTCGCCTCCGCGGTGCGGCTCGCGTTCATCGCGCACGCGTACGCCCACTCGGGCGCGCTGCCGCGCCGCGCGAACCGCCGGGTGTTCCTCGCGGCGGCGGCGCTCGGATTGCTCGTGGCGATCCTCCTCTTCTTCTCGCGGCGCGAGGCTCTCGCCGCGGCGGCGCCGCAGCCCTCACCCCGGTCCGTGCCGATGATCGTGGCGGCGGTGGACGGCCTCGATTTGGACGGCTCGCTCCGCCCGCAGGCGGCGCTCGCGCTGCTCGCGGGCGGCCGATCGGGCTGGTGGCCCGCGGAGCGGCTGTCTCCGCCCGAGGTGTGGACGACGCTGGCGACGGGTGTGTCGTCGCGGCGGCACGGCGTCCGGGCGCTGTCGCGCGTGCGTCCCCGCGGCGCGACGCGCGCCGTGCGGCCGCCGTGGGGCACGGTCTGGTGGCTGCGACGCATCGAGCCCGCGCTCGGTCTCGCCGTTCACGCGCCCGTCTCGAGCGCGGACCGGCAGGCGCTCTCCTTCTGGGAGGTCGCGGCGTCGGCCGGCCTGCGCAGTCTCTCGGTGGGCTGGTGGGCCTCGGGCGACTGGCCCGGCGCCGTCGTCGTCGACAACCGCGCGATCCTCGGCGCGGCGAGCGGCGGCGAGGAGGCGGATCGCGCGGCGCTCGAGCGATTCGACCGCGAACGGTCGGCCGGTTTCTCGCTCGCGACGGTGTACCTGCCCGGCTGCGACATCGAGCGGGATTCGCCGGCCCGACGCGCGAGCGCGGCCGGGAGGATTGTCGACTGGCTCGCGCCGCTCGTCGATCGGGCCGCGCACGGCGAGCTCGTCCTCGTCGTCGTCGCTGCCGACAGCCATCCCGCGCCGGGAGCGGTCGGCCGGGTGATCGTCTTCGACGGAGCCGAGCCGCCGCGCACCGTCCAGATCCGGCCCGTGGACGTCGATCCGTCGATTCTCGCCCGGCTCGGCGTACCTCGCGCGAGGGACCTCGAGGGCGTGCCGGTCCCGGCGCTCTTCGCGGCGGGAACCGTCGAGGCGGCGACGGTGCCGACCTACGGGCCGCGCGTCGCGCCGGCCGGGACCGCGGCGCCCGAGAGCGATCGGGAGTATCTGGAGAAGCTCAGATCTCTCGGGTACCTCAAGTGAGAGGAGTTCCTGGTTCCTGGTTTCTAGTTTCTGGTTCGCGCAACTAGAAACTAGGAACGAGAAACTAGTAACTTGCGATTCGACGAGCCATGAAGGCCATCTACTTCGAGAAACACGGGGGCCCCGAGGTCCTCCAGTACGGGGACCGCCCCGACCCCGAGCCGGGTCCCGGCGAGGTCCGCGTGGCGATCCGCGCGGCCGCGCTCAACCACCTCGACATCTTCGTCC
>DATBBK010000128.1:0-10435 GCA_036271035.1 Thermoanaerobaculia bacterium
GTCGTCGTGGTCGTCGGGGAGCGGCGCGCCGACGCGGCCCGCCGCGCGGCCGAGCTCGGCGCGGACCTCCTCCTCCTCGACGACGCGTACCAGCACCTCGCCGTGAGGCGCGACGCGAACCTGCTGCTGCTCGACTCGCGCGACCCGTTCGCCGGCGGCCTGCTCCCGCCGGCCGGCCGGCTGCGTGAGCCGGTGGCGGCTCTCGCGCGCGCGGACGCCGTCGTCCTGACGCGCTCCAACCGCGGCGCGCCTCCCGCGGCGGCGGCCGCCGAGATCGCGCGCTGGAATCCGGCCGCGCCCGTCTTCCGCGCCTCCATCCGCGCCGGCGGCCTCGCCGACGAGTCCGGCGCGCCGGTCGACGCCGCGTTCGTCGCGTCGCGCCGCGCGATCTCCGTGTGCGGCGTCGCGAGGCCGTCGGAGTTCGCGGCCACGCTGCGCGATCTCGGCGTCGCGGCCGAGGAGCGGATCGAGCTCGCGGATCATCAGCGCTACGGCGAGCGCCACGTCGCGCGGATCCGCCGCGCCTTCGAGCGGACCGGCGCGGCGTTCGTGATCACGACCGAGAAGGACGCCGTCAAGCTGACGGGTCGGCTCGGCGGGCTGCCGCTTTTGACCGTGCGGCTCTCGGTGGAGGTCGAGGAGCCGGACTTCTTCCCGTTTCTCGCGGCGCGCGTCGGCGCGAGGCCCGGCGCGTGAGCGAGACGCCGCCGAAGAAGCGAGCGCGGCGCAGCCGCCGGTCCACCGCGCGGAATCGGGCGGAGCTCGTCGCGTTCCGCGCGGCGGCCGCCGCGCTGTCGACGCTGCCCCGCCCGGCGGCGCATCGGACCGCGCGAGCACTGGGCCGCTGGATCCTCTCCGCGATTCCGCGTCGCCGCGAGATCCTCCGCCGGAATCTCGCGGCCGCGTTCCCCGACGCGGGCGGCGCCGAGCTCGACGCGCTCGCACGCGGCTCCGCGGAGTCGCTCGGGACCGCGTTTGCCGAGTTCCTCGAGGTGGCCGGGCTCTCCGGCGAGGAGATCCGGCGCCGCATCGCCGTCGAGGGCGAGTCGAATCTGAAATCCGCGCGAAGCCTCGGGCGCGGCGTGTTCCTCCTCTCCGCGCACCTCGGCGGATGGGAGCTCGGAGCGATCCGCGCGGGGATGCTCGGCGAGCCGATCGCGCCGGTCGTCCGCCCGCTCGACAACCCGCTGCTCGAGCGCGAGCTCACCCGGCGCCGCACGCGGTTCGGCAATCGCCCGATCGCCAAGCGCGAGGCGGCGCGCGACGTGCTCCGGGCGCTGCGGCGGCGCGAGACGGTCGCGATCCTCATCGACCAGAACGTCCTGCCGAGGGAGGCGGTCTTCGTGCCGTTCTTCGGCCGCCTCGCCGCGACGACGCCCGCGCTCGCGCGGTTCCAGCTCTCGACGGGCGCGCCCGTCGTGCCGGTCTTCACGTGGCCGCAGGGCGACGGCCGCTACCGGCTGATCTTCGAGAAGCCGATCCTCGCGGAGGAGTTCCCGCTCGACGCCGGACGCGACGACGCGGTGCGCCTCGCGACGGCGCGCTACATGGAGGTCACCGAGGCCGCGATCCGCAAGAACCCGGCCGCCTGGCTGTGGGCGCACGACCGGTGGAGGACGAGGCCGGAGGAACCCGTCGGCAGTCCGCCATGAGCCGTGAGCCGGGCCGGGGGAACGGCGAGACTGGCTTCGAACTGCTCTCATATTAGCCGCGGCTAATATGTCCCGCGTGACTGGTCCTGATAGCTTGCCGCCATGAAGCGCGTCGTCATCGCTCCGAACTGGATCGGCGACGCGGTCATGTCGCTCCCCGTCCTGCGCGCGCTCCGCGCGGCGCATCCGAACGACTCGCTCGCGGTCCTCGCGCCGCGCGGTCCCGCGGCGATCTACCGTGCCGAGGGCTCCGCCGACTCAGTCCTCGAGCGGTCCGGTCTGCTCTCCGACGCCGCGTCGCTCGCGCGCGGACGCTTCGAGGAGGCGTGGCTCCTCCCCAACTCGTTCCGCTCCGCCGCGGTGGCGTTTCTGTCGGGGACGCGGCGGCGCGTCGGCCATGCGACCGACCGCCGCTCGGCGCTGCTCACCGACGCCGTGCCGCCGCCGTCGGGGATCGAGCACCAGCTCCGCGACTACGACGCACTGCTCGGCTCGCGCGGCATCGCGCCCGACGCCGGGGATCCAAGGCTCCCGATCCCGCAGTCGGCGGCGCGGCGCGCGGAGCAGGCGCTCGTGGCGGCCGGGCTCGACTCGCCGACGGCCAACGGCCTCGTCCTCCTCGCGCCCGGCAGCGCGGCCGCCCCGACGAAGCGATGGCCGTCGCGCCGCTTCGGCGAGCTCGGCGACCGCCTGGCGGAGCGGCGCTGGAGCTGCGCGGTGATCATCGGCCCGTCGGAGACGGCGCTCGGCACGGCCGTCTCGGCGAGCGCGAGGGCGCCGCTCCCCGTGCTCGGCGCCGACATGGATCCCGTCGAGCTCGCCGCGCTCGCCGCGCGCGCGCGGCTCGTCGTCGCCAACGACTCGGGTCCGATGCACCTCGCGGCCGCGGTGGGCACGCCGGTCGTCGCCTTCTTCGGCCCGACCGATCCCGGCCGCACCGCGCCGACCGGAGCTCCGTCGCGTGTGCTCGACCGCTACGTCTTCTGCAGCCCGTGTTTCCTCGAGGAGTGCCCGTACGAGCACCAGTGCATGACGGAGATCACGGTGGAGATGGCGCTCAAGGCGTGCGAAGAGCTGCTGGCGACGACGCGGCCCGGCCAGGCCGCTCCGTTCTCGACGTCATCCTGAGGCGCGAAGCGACGAAGGATCCCCTTGATCGGCGGCGTGGTGTTGGAAAGGGATCCTTCGCTTTGCAAAGGATGATTGCGTCCGCGACATCGCGGACGCAATCACTTCAGCTCGGTATTCCAGTACGCGACGTCCAGGAAGTTCCGCCACGAGGGGTGGAACTTGCTGGAGCCGAACTGGCCGACGGGGTGCCAGCGAGGCTTCCGCGGGACCGCGATCAGCCGCATCGACGCCTCGTGCGGCGTGCGGTTCCCCTTCTTGACGTTGCACGAGAGACAGGCGCACACGACGTTCTCCCAGCTCGAGCTGCCGCCGCGGGAGAGCGGGATGACGTGGTCGAGGGAGAGCTCCGACGACGAGAACCGATGCCCGCAGTACTGGCAGCGGTTGCCGTCGCGCAGGTAGATGTTGTGGCGCGAGAACTTCACCTCCTGCCGCGGCAGGCGGTCGAACTCCTTGAGCGCGACCACGCGGGGGATGCGGATCGCCATGGATGGCGTCAGCACGACCTCGTCCTGCGGCTGGGGCGGGATGTCGCACCAGTTCTCGAACTCCCAGGTCGAGTAGTCGGGCAGCACGGCCCGGACGTGGCCCTTGTAAAACAGGGAAAACGCCTTTCGGGCCGAGGTCACCTGCACGGCCTGGAAGACGCGGTTCAGGACCAGTACCTGGGATTCGAGCATGTGCGTGTCCGGGGGCAAATTATAATCGCGCCCCCGTGCCGTTCGAAGTCACCCGGCGGCGACTCCTGTCGCTCGTGCCGCTCCTGTCGGGCCGCCGGCTCGTGGTGGCGGGCGACTTCGTCCTCGATCGCTTCGTCTACGGCCATCCGCGCCGCGTCTCGCGCGAGGCGCCCGTCGTGATCCTCCGCTTCACGAGCGAGGATCTGCTCCCCGGGGGCGCCGGCAACGCCGCGGCGAACGTGCGCTCCCTCGGCGGCGAGCCCGCCGCCGTCGGGATCGTCGGCGCCGACGAGAACGGCCGCGCGCTGCGGCGCGCCCTGACCGACCGCGGGATCGACGACCGCGGCCTCGTCGAGGAGGACGGCTACCACACGCCGGCCAAGACGCGCATCCTCGGCGGCGCGCCGAACGCGAACAAGCAGCAGATCGTCCGCTACGACGTCGAGACGGATCCCGCGGCCTCGGCCGCCGCGCACCGGGCCGTCGAGAGATCGGCCGCGGCCGCGAGGGACGCCGCGGGCGCGCTGCTCTCGGACTACGGATACGGCGCGGTGGGTCCGGACGCTGTCGCACCGCTGCGGCGCGCGCTCCCGGCGGGCGCCGCGATCACCGTCGACTCGCGTCACGGCCTGCGGCGTTACGCGGGCGTCGACGCCGCGACGCCGAACGAGGAGGAGCTCGAGGAGATCGCCGGCTCGCGCCTCTCGACAGACGAGGCCCGCGATCGCGCGGCGGCGGGGCTTCGCGCCGAGACGGGCTGCCGGAGCCTGCTCGTCACGCTCGGCTCGCGCGGCATGGCCCTCTACGGCGATGGCGGCGCGGCGCCGCATCGCATACCCGTCCACGGAACCGCCCAGGTCGCGGACGTGACGGGCGCGGGCGACACGGTGCTCGCCGCGTTCGCGCTCGCGCTCGCCGCCGGCGCGACGCCGCTCGAGGCGGCGCTCCTCGCGGACTTCGCCGGCGGGATCGTCGTCATGAAGATGGGCACTGCGACGGCGACGCCCGACGAGCTGACGGCGGCGATCGAGTCGGACCGCACTCTCCTGTCGTAGCGCGGGGAGCGATGAGAATCCTCATCGTCCGCCTCTCCGCGATGGGCGACGTCCTCCACGCGCTCCCGCTCGCGCCGAACGCGCGCGCGGCCGGCGCCTCGGTCGCCTGGATCGTCGAGCGGCCGTTCGCGGGCTTGCTGAACGGCCATCCGGCGATCGAGCGCGTGTTCGTCGCCGACACGCGGGCCTGGCGCCGCGCGCCCCTCTCGGCGAAGACGCGTCTCGAGGTGGGCGTGCTGCGACGCGAGGTCGCCGCGTGGCGGCCCGACGTCGTCGTCGACGCCCAGAGCAACTGGAAGTCGTCGGTCCTCGCGCGGATCCTCGCGGGAAGCCGCCCGGTGGTCGGCCTCGCCGCCCGACGGCGCATCGAGCCGGCGTCCGCGATCCTCTGCGGCACGCCGGTCGCGCCCGCGCCGTCCGTCGTCCACGTCGTCGACGAACGACTCTCGTTGCTCGCCCCGCTCGGAGTCCGCGCGGCCGCACCGGCGCCGGACGCGACGCACCTGCTCGCCCAACCGAGTCCGGACGCCGAGCGCTTCCTCGCCTCCGAGAAGCGGCCGTTCGTCCTCCTGCATCCGGGAGCCGGGCAGGACGAGAAGTGCTGGGGCGAGGAGCGCTTCGCGCACCTCGCGCGCGGACTGATCCAGGCGAGAGCCATCACGCCCGTCGTGTCGTGGGGACCGGGCGACGAGCGGCGCGCGGAGAGACTCCGCTCGCTGTTGCCGAAGCGAGCGCCGATGCCGGCGCTCGACTTCGCGGGCCTCGCGCGCGTCATCAGGGAAGCGGCGCTCTTCGTCGCCGGCGACACCGGACCGTTGCACCTCGCCGACTCGCTCGGCGTGCGCACGGTCGCGCTCCACGGGCCGACGGATCCGGCGCGCACGGGCCCGTACCGGTTCCGCGAGGGAATCGTGCGCGACATGAGGAATGTGAGCGACGACACAGTGCTTGCGCTCGCGCTTTCGCTGCTCGCGAGGTCATAGGTGATAGGTGTTAGGTCATTGCAGATTACTCATCACCTACGACCTTCCACCTAAGACCTACGACCTTGCCTTTGAAGCACTAAACCCCTACCATCCCCTGCATCCCATGGCCGTAAAACTCGGGGACCTTCTCCTCAAGCAGAAGCTGATCACCCAGCAGCAGCTCGACACCGCGCTGAAGCTCCAGCGCGAGGAGGGCGGCAAGATCGGCGAGGCGCTCGTGCGCGTCGGCGCGGTGTCCGAGGCGGACATCACGGAGACGCTCTCGCAGCAGTTCGGCGTCCCCTCGATCGACCTCGCGCACTTCGAGATCGACCCCGGCGTCATCAAGGTCGTGCCCGGCGAGGTCGCGCGCAAGTACGGTGTCCTGCCCGTGAACAAAACCGGCGCGACTCTCACGATCGCGATGGGCGATCCGACGAACGTGTTCGCGATGGACGACATCAAGTTCATGACGGGCTACAACGTCGAGCCCGTCGTCGCGAGCGAGATCGCGCTGCGCAAGGCGATCGACAAGCACTACGGAACGCCGCGGTCGGTCGTGCTCAAGGAGAAGGCGAAGTCCTCGGGCGGACAGTCGTTCTCCAACCCCGAGGGCGGCCTCGACGACGTGATGGCGTCGTCCGCCCTGACCATGGACGACATGGCGAGCGTCGGTCTCGGCGAGCTCAACATGGACGAGATCACCGGAATCGACACCGGCGCCGACGTCGACGTCGTCAAGGGCGACGAGGGTCAGGAGATCGACCTCTCCGATCTCGCGAAGTCCTCCGAGTCCGCGCCGATCATCAAGGTCTCCAACCTGATCCTGATCGAGGCGCTGAAGGCGGGCGCGTCCGACATCCACGTCGAGCCCTACGAGAAGGAGTTTCGCGTCCGGTTCCGAATCGACGGCATCCTGCACAACATCATGGCGCTGCCGATGCGGACCCGCGACCCGCTCATCTCGCGCCTGAAGATCATGGCGAAGCTCGACATCTCCGAGAAGCGCCTCCCGCAGGACGGCCGCATCAAGATCCGCCTGCGCGTCGAGGAGCGCTCGCGCGACCTCGATCTGCGCGTCTCGTCGGTCCCCACGCACTTCGGCGAGAAGGTCGTCATGCGCCTCCTCGACAAGTCGAAGCTGCAGCTCGACATGACGCAGCTCGGCTTCGACCAGGAGCCGCTGCGGCGCTTCAAGGATGCGATCGACAGGCCGTACGGAATCGTCCTCGTCACCGGTCCGACCGGCTCGGGCAAGACGAACACGCTCTACTCCGCGATCGCGGCCCTCAACGACCCGACCGTCAACATCATGACCGCCGAGGACCCGATCGAGTTCAACCTCGCGGGGATCAACCAGGTCCAGATGAAGGAGCAGATCGGCCTGACGTTCGCGTCGGCGCTGCGGTCGTTCCTCCGCCAGGACCCCGACATCATCCTCGTCGGCGAGATCCGCGACTTCGAGACCGCGGAGATCGCGGTCAAGGCCGCGCTCACCGGCCACCTCGTGCTCTCCACGCTGCACACGAACGACGCGCCGTCCACGATCAACCGGCTCATGAACATGGGCATCGAGCCGTTCCTCGTCGCGACCTCGGTCAACTGCATCTGCGCGCAGCGGCTCGTGCGCCGCATCTGCACCCAGTGCCCGGAGGAGATGGAGACGCCGCCCCAGATGCTCATCCAGGTCGGCTTCGCCCCCGACGAGGTCAAGACCTTGAAGGTCAAGCGCGGCCGCGGCTGCGACCGCTGCAACAACACCGGCTACAAGGGCCGCGTCGGCCTCTTCGAGGTTCTCGCATTCACCGACGAGATCCGCGACATGATCCTCTCGGGCGCCTCCTCGATCGAGCTCAAGCGCAAGGCGATCGAGGAGGGCATGGTCAGCCTCCGGATGTCCGGCCTGCAGAAGATCAGAGAGGGCCAGACCACGCTCGAGGAAGTCCTCCGCGAAACAGTCCTCTAGAGCCGGCCGATTCCGGGGTCAGGGGCTGAGAAGACGCGCCCACCTGGGTGGGAGGCGTCGCCCACCTGGGTGGGAGGCGTCGGAGGACCTGCCCGCAAGTCCCGCGGCGGCCAAGTCGCTTACGGAACGAACCATCCCGCAAGTCGGGCCTGCGCGCTTCGATGGGGTGAGGCCTTGATTTTCGGAGCTCTTTCTTCAGAACGGCGCAGTCGATCTCGCCTCGTCGCTCCGAAAAGTCCGAGGCCTGACCCCGGGCGCGGCATCCGGTCTACGACAGCCTACCTGTCCTTCCGTCCACCTACCGCCCGGCCTGGTAAAGGCGTAAACTGTTGCAACACAACAATCGGGGGGAAAACCGTCTATGGCCACCGACGCCACGCTGCACGGCCTTTTGAAACAAATGGTCGAGATGGGGGGCTCCGACCTCCATCTGACGACGCAGTCGCCGCCGATGGTGCGTCTGGACGGCAAGCTCATCCCGCTGCCGTATCCGCCTCTGAACGTTCCCGAGACCAAGCAGCTCGCGTACTCCGTGCTCACCGACGCCCAGAAGCACCGCTTCGAGGAGAACCTCGAGCTCGACTTCTCCTTCGGCGTGAAGAGCCTGGCGCGGTTCCGCGCGAACAACTTCATGCAGCGCGGCGCCGTGGCTGGCGTCTACCGGCAGATTCCCTACGAGATCCTCGGCTTCAAGGAGCTCGGCCTGCCCCCGGTCGTCGAGCTGCTCTGCGACAAGCCGCGCGGGCTGATCCTCGTCACCGGACCGACCGGTTCCGGCAAGACGACGACGCAGGCGGCGATGATCGACAAGATCAATCGCGAAAAGCAGCTCCACATCGTCACGATCGAGGACCCGATCGAGTTCCTCCACGGCCACAAGAAGTGCCTCGTGAACCAGCGCGAGCTGCACGCGGACACGCACGGGTTCTCGAACGCGCTTCGCGCCGTCCTCCGCGAGGACCCCGACGTCGTGCTCATCGGTGAGATGCGAGACCTCGAGACGATCGAATCGGCACTGCGCATCGCCGAGACAGGCCACTTGACGCTCGCCACGCTCCACACCAACTCCGCGACGACGTCCATCAACCGCATCGTCGACGTCTTCCCCGCTCACCAGCAGAGTCAGATCCGGACGCAGCTCTCGTTCGTGCTCGAGGGCATCATGTGTCAGACGCTGCTCGAGAGGTCGAGCGGCAAGGGCCGCGTGATGGCGATGGAGATCCTCGTCCCGAACGCCGCCATCCGCAACCTGATCCGCGAAGACAAGATCCACCAGGTCTACTCGATGATGCAGTCCGGCCAGTCCAAGTTCGGAATGCAGACATTCAACCAGTCGCTGGCGACGCTGTACCTGAAGAAACTGATCACTCTCGAGGCGGCGCTCTCGCGCTCCTCGATGCCCGACGAGCTTCAGGAGCTGATCAACCGCGGCTCGGGCGTCAACGTGCCCACCGTGGCGGCCACCGCCGGCAAGAGGGGATAAGCGATGCCGAACTACGTCTGGAAGGGGCGCAACCGGACCGGGCTCGTCCAGGAGGGCGTGCTCGTCGCCGACACCAAGGAACTCGCGCTGGCGACGCTGCGCCGCCAGAACATCGTCGTCACCGGCATCCGCGAGCGCGGCAAGGAAATCTCGCTCACGAAGATGGGGCGCAAGGTCCCCGCGAAGACTCTCGCCGTGTTCACCCGACAGTTCTCGGTCATGATCGACGCGGGCCTGCCGCTCGTGCAGTGCATCGAGATCCTCGCGAACCAGCAGGAGAACAAGAACTTCTCGAAGATCCTGCTCCAGGTCCGACAGGACGTCGAGGCGGGCTCGACGCTCGCGGACGCGATGCGGCGGCACCCCAAGGCGTTCGACAACCTCTACGTGAACATGGTCGCCGCCGGCGAGGCGGGCGGTATTCTCGACACGATCCTGCAGCGGCTCTCGACCTACATCGAGAAGGCCGTCAAGCTGCGCTCGCAGGTCCGCGCGGCCCTGATCTACCCGATCGCGGTCATCACGATCGCGGCGATCGTCGTCGCGGTCATCCTGCTGAAGGTCATCCCGACGTTCGCCGCCCTGTTCACGAGCCTCGGGGCCGAGCTGCCCTTCCCGACGCGCGTCGTCATCGCCGCTTCGAACTTCCTGGCCCGATACTTCATCTTCTTCGTGATCGGGATCGGCGTCGGCGTGTTCTTCTTCCGCCGCTACTACCGGACCTACCGCGGCCGCCGCGTCATCGACGGCCTGATGCTCAAGGCGCCGATCATCGGCATGATCCTTCGCAAGATCGCGGTCGCCCGGTTCTGCCGGACGCTCGCGACGCTGACATCGTCGGGCGTGCCGATCCTCGAGAGCCTCGACATCACGGCCCGCACCGCCGGCAACGCGATCGTCGAGGACGCGATCCTCGAGACCCGCAAGAGCGTCGAGAACGGCAAGACCCTCGTCGAGCCCCTCAAGGACTCGGAGGTGTTCCCGAACATGGTCGTTCAGATGATCGGCGTCGGCGAGCAGACGGGTGCGCTCGATGCGATGCTCAACAAGATCGCCGAGTTCTACGAGGACGAGGTGGACGTCGCGGTCGCCGGCCTGGTCAAGCTGCTCGAGCCGGTCATGATCTTCATCCTGGGCGTCATCATCGGCGGCATCGTCATCGCGATGTACCTGCCCATGTTCACGCTGATCAACAAGATTGGATGAGGATTCGTAAACCGTGAGCCGGAAGCCGTAAACCGACCCGGAGGATCGAGACGGACGGATAATCCTCTCCGGGTCGGTGGACGGTTCACGGCCTACGGTCACGGCGTAATGGACGACTCGCCTCTTCGCCGCTCGCTCTTCTGGCTGACGACGATCCGCATCGTCGTCTTCGTGCTGATCCTGCTGTCGGCGCTCCTCGTGCAGGCGAGCTCGACTCAGCCCGGGCGTGCGGAGTACATCGACATCTCGTACCTCTACTGGCTGTGCGCGGCGGCCTTCGTCCTCTCGCTGTTCCAC
>DATBBK010000129.1:0-26588 GCA_036271035.1 Thermoanaerobaculia bacterium
CGCCCGATCTGGAGATTCCTCGCGCGGAAGGCGGCTCCAACCGCCTGATGCCCCACGGACATATTAGCTGCGGCTAATATGTCAGCGGGCCGTCGCGTCGCTCTTGGGCCGGCGCGCTGCCTCCGGCGGCGCGGGCTCCTCGGCGTCGGTGACCCGCTTCCAGAACCGCACGAAGTACTCCGTCCCGGAGGCAATCGCGACCGCCACGACGAGCCACAGCGCGATCCGGCCTGGCAGCGCGAACCGATCGTGCCGGAGGGCGAGGATCAGGAGCGAGACCGCCGCGATCTGCGTGAGCATCTTCGCCTTGCCCCAGCGCGACGCGGGGATCACGATGCCGCGGCCCGAGGCGATGGACCGCAGGCCCGACACGGCGAACTCCCGCCCGATCACGACCACGACCATCCAGGCCGGAGCGAGTCCCAGCTCGACGAGCGAGATGAAGGCGGCGGAGATGAGGAGCTTGTCGGCGATCGGGTCGAGGAGGGTGCCGAGCGTCGTGATCTCGCCGCGGCGCCGCGCGAGCCAGCCGTCCAGGAAGTCCGTCGCGACGGCGGTCAGGAAGATGAGGAGCCCGACGATCTCGCGCCCGTCGAACTTCGTGAGGAGCACGACCACCAGGAACGGGACGAGGAAGATTCGCAGGAGAGTGAGCGCATTCGGAAGATTGATCGTCAGCGCGTGCGTCTCGACCTTCGCCTCCGCGGCCGGGTGCTCCATCGAGTCAAATATACGGGATCGGGGTCGCGCTCGCGCGCGAGAGATCGTCGCGCCTCCCGCATAATAGAAGCGTGAAGGTCCCCTGTGCCGCGCATCCCGATCGGCGTGCGCACGCGAGCTGCCGCCACTGCGCGAGGGCCGCGTGCCGCCGCTGCGAGGTGCGCATGCGCGGAGAGATCTACTGCTCGACCCGGTGCGCGCGCGAGGCGGCGCGCCATCCGCTCTGGAGGCGTCTTCGTGGCCCCCTCTCCCGCCCCGTCTCCCCCTGGATCGCCATCGCGGCCGTCGCCCTCGCGGGCATCGGGCCCGTGATTCTGGCGCTTCACACCGTCACGGAGCTCGATCGCCTCCACGCGCCCGGCCCGTTCCCGAGCCTGCGCCGCGCGTCCGAGGGTGCGCGCCTCGAGGAGGTCGTCGAGACCGCGGACGGCACGCGGCTCGCGGGCCGCGCGGAGAACGGGCAGGCCGTCTTCCTCTACGCGGCCGGCCGGCTCGTCGGCTCGTCATTCGTCGAGGGCGGCCGGTTCCGCTTCGACGGCGTCCGCGAGAAGGGTCCCTACGGCGTCCGCTCGATGCCGGTCGCCGGCGGGCCGCAGGCGGCGGCTCCCCGCACCGAGACAGCCGAAGGGCCGCCCGTCCCCTCGGCGCGCCCCGCGCCGACCGCGTCCGTCGCGATCGCGGCGTCGCTCCCGAAGCCGACCTCCGCGGCTCCCGAGGCGCTCCCCGATCCGGCGCGCGTGCCGGTCGTCGCCCCCGCCGCTCCTCCGGCCATCGCCGCAGCGCTCCCGCCGCCGGCCGCTCGACCGCGGTCGGCGCGCCCGGCCGCCACGCCGACGCCCGAGACGCGCCTCTCGATCCGGTTCTCGCCCCCGCGTACGGAACCCGCCGCGCCTCCCGCCTCGAGCGCGGCGCCTCCGGCGATTCCCGACTCCCCCGCGCCCGTCACTTCCGCCGCGGAGGGCATCCCGCCGGATCTCACGCGAGGCCCGACGGACCGCCCGCAGATCCTCGTGTCCTTCGACGCGGGCTCCTCGGACCGCGGCGCGTCGCAGATCCTGGACGCGCTCTCGAGCCGCGGCATCCGGACGACCGTGTTCCTCACCGGCGAGTTCATCCGCCGTTACCCCGCCCTCGTGCGCCGCATCGCACAGGACGGCCACGAGGTCGGCAACCACACCGACACACATCCCCACCTGACTACGTTCGCGGCCGACGGACGCCAGGTCACGCGCCCCGGTGTCGACCGCGCGTTCATCGCGGGCGAGCTGGCGCGGACGGCCCGCCTCTATCGCGACACCACAGGCCTCTCGATGGCGCCGCTGTGGCGGGCGCCGTTCGGCGAGCACAACCCGCAGATTCGCCGCTGGGCGGCCGAGCAGGGTTACTGGCACGTCGGCTGGACGGGCGGGCGCGGCGGCCTCGACGGCCTCGACTGGATCAGCAGCCCCGGGGCGCGCGGCTACCAGTCGGCGGAGGCGCTGCTGAAGCGCCTCGTGCGTCACGCGGACAACGGCGGCATCGTGCTGCTCCACCTCGGCAGCGATCGAAGCGAGCCCGTCGCGGAGAGGATCGACGTCCTTCTCGACGGGCTGAAGGCGCGGCGCTTCGAGCTGGTCCGCGCGTCCGACTTCCTGTCGCGCGAGGGATTGAACGCGGAGCGGCTCGCGTCCTTCCGCCAGCCGGCCGCCGCGCGTTGACGATCGCGTTCGGCACGGACGGGTGGCGCGGCGTCATCGCCGACGACTGCACGTTCGCGGAGATCCGCCGCATCGCGGCCGCGACCGCGCTCTGGTATTCGAAGGCGGACGGCGCGGGCGATCGCCGGCGCGTCGTCGTCGGCCACGATCCGCGCTTCCTGTCACCGGAGATGGCCGCCGCGGCGGCCGACGTCTTCGCGGCGGCGGGCATCGACGTCCTCCTGACGGACGCGCCGATCCCGACGCCCGCGGTGTCGTACCACGTACGCCGGCTCGGCCTGCGCGGCGGCGTCGCGATCACCGCGAGCCACAATCCGGGCCGCTACAACGGCTTCAAGATCAAGGCGCATTTCGGCGGGAGCGCGCCGCCCGAGACGTACGCATCCGTCTCGGCGCTGGCCGACCGCCCGCTTCCCGCGGCCGCGCGTCCGGGCCGCGTCGAGAAGACCGACCTGCGCACCGGCTACCGCGACCGGCTCGCATCCCTCGTGGACATGCCCGCGATCCGGCGCGCCCGGCTCGCGGTCCTCGCCGACGCGATGCACGGAGCGGCCGGCACGCTGCTGCCCGAGATCCTTTCCGGCGGCGCGCTGCGGTGCGAGGGCTTTCGGTCGGAGCGGGACGCGTTGTTCGGCGGCGTGCATCCCGAGCCGATCGGTCCGAACCTCGCCGCCTCGGCCGAGCGCGTGCGGTCAGGCGGCTTCGACCTCGCAGTCGCGCAAGACGGCGACGCGGACCGGCTCGGAGTGCTCGACGCGCGTGGTCGGTTCGTCTCGCCGCACCAGGTGCTCGCGCTGCTGCTCCTCCACGTCTTCCGCCGCCGCGGGCTCTCCGGCGGCATCGCGAAGACGTTCTCGACGTCCTTCCAGATCGAGCGGATCGCCCGCGCGCTCGGCGTGCCCTTCGTCGAGACGGGGATCGGTTTCAAGTTCGTCGCCGAGCGGATGGCGCGCGGCGAGGTCGTGGCGGGGGGCGAGGAGAGCGGCGGGTACGCGTTCGCCTTCCACCTGCCCGAGCGCGACGGCGTGCTCTCGGCCCTCCTCCTCGTCGAGAGCCTCGCGGCGGCCGGCACGGATCTTTCGGCCGCGCTCGACGCCCTCGCCGCCGAATTCGGTCGCTTCGAATACGGGCGGCGCGACGTCTTGCTGCCGGTCCCGCTGGTCCGGCGCTACGTGGCGGCCGTGCGCGAGTCGCCGCCGCCGTCGGTCGCGGGAGAGCGCGTGACGGGGGTCCAGGACGTCGACGGCGTGAAGTATCTCTTCGGCGAGCGGGGATGGCTCCTGCACCGGCTCTCCGGCACAGAGCCGATGGTGCGGCTCTACTGCGAGCACGCCGATGGCGCGACGATGGAGAGGATCCTCGAGGAGACGGAGGGGCGCCTCAGGGAGTTCGTGGCGAAGGAGGGGTGAGGTTGCCGATCGCGGGGACGGCCGGCCCTAATTCCTCCGCTGGTCCACCGCACGGTCCGCGTCCGACGCGCGTCGCCGCGGGCGCGGCGGCTCGGTGAAGACGGTGCCGTCGCCCTCGAAGCGGATCTTCGGCGGGCTCGCGATGTCGGGCTGCATGACCTCCTCCAGGAAACGGTCGTCGAGCACCGACGCGACGAGCTCGCCGCTCCACGCCACGAGGTCGCGGGAGGAGATCGAGAGCGGCAGAGCGGAAGTGACCTCGTGAGCGATGACGGGACCTCCGACCGAGAACACGACGGCGCCCTGGCCCTGCACGCGTAGCACGTCGACGCGACGCCCCTTGCGGAAGTCCTGGATCCCGTCCATGCGGAACGTCAGGCCGCTGTCGAGCGCGAGCAGTCGCGTGCCCTCGACGTAGAGCGTCTGCCCGTTGAGGTCCTTGCGGAACGCGCGCCGGCCGGGATCGTGCACGAGGAGCGAGCCGACGCCGGACGCGCGGAGGATTCGCTCGAGCGAGGTTCCCTTGAACACCTGCTCGACGCCGAATTTCATCTTGCCGCTGTACCAGGTCACGCAGCCCTTGCGCACGAAGACGACGCCGCGCGATGCGATCTCGACGCCGCCCTCCGGACGGATCTTGAAGAGCGGACGCGCCTCGGGCGCCGTCGGTGCGGGCGGCAGCGGCGCCTCGGGCTCCTCGTCGACGACGAAGGGAGGGTCGATGGGTGCAGGAATGGCGCTCGGGTTGGCCGGCGCGGGCCCGATCGCGTTCGCTGCGGGGGGAGTCTCGGGCAGCGCCGTCGCAGCGGCGGCGGCAGGGTCCACGCCGGGAGTCGCCGTCTTTCCGGCGGCCGGAGCCGTCGGCGCGGAGGGCGGCGGCGCGGCGACGGCCGGAGCCGTGGCACGGCTCGGCACCTCCGCCTCGCGGAGCCGGAGCGCGGCCATTTCGGCGAGCACGGATCGCGGGCCGTCGCGATTGGGCCGGCGCAGCGCCTCCTCGATGAGGGAGACGCGGCGCCGCGCGCCCGCGACGCGGAGATGCTCCAGCGCGAGCCCCAGCTTGCCGCGCGACTGATAGAGCAGGCCCAGGTAGAGGTGGCTGCGGAGGTGCCCCGGCGCGAGCTCGATCGCCTTGCGCAGCTCGAGCTCGGCCTCCGCGAGGAACCCGGCCTTGAAGAGGATCAGGCCGAGGTTCGCCCGGAGGACCTCGGACTGCGGGTTGTCGGCGAGCAGCCGGCGCGCCGCCGCCGCGGCCTCGTTGTAGTGGCCGCGCTTGAATTCGAGGAGCGAGAGCAGGTTGAGGACGTCCTCGTCCTGGGGACGGAGCTCACGGGCGCGCTCGAGCTCGCCCCACGCCTCCTCGAACTTCCCCTCGCGCACGCCGCGCCGCGCGCGCGACAAATGCACGAAGAATGGACCCTGATCGGAGGGGGGCGTCGTCTCCGCGTCCCCGGCTGCTCGCCGCACGTCGTCAGCCGAGCGGGCGCGCCGCGGGGCGGCTCTTCGTCGTGAGCACGACGCGGTTCGTTCGCGCGTCGCGCAGCCAGCGCACGGGCTTCCCCTCCGAGGAGGAGATCCCGCGATAAGTCTCCGCGGCCGGCTTGCCGAATCCGCCTCCGAGCGTGGACTTGCCGTAGTACGCGGCGAGAGTCTTGCGCACGTAGAGCTGCGTCTCGCCGTACGGGGGAACGCCCTGGTACTTGTCGACCGCGTTCTCCCCCGCGTTGTACGCGGCGAGCGACTTCACGACGTCGCCGCCGTAGTAGTTGAGCAGCTTCGAGAGGTGACGCGCGCCTCCGACGATGTTCTGCCACGGGTCGTGGATGTCGCGCACGCCGTGCAGCGCCGCCGTCTCGGGCATGAGCTGCATCAACCCGCGCGCTCCCTTCCGCGAGATCGCGGCGGGATTGAAGCCGGACTCGACGAGCATCACGGATTTGACGAGCTTCGGGTCGACCTCGCTCTCGCGCGCCGCGGCGTCGATGAGATCGTCGTACGCGGACGCGCGACGCATGCGCGCCGCGAGCCAGTCATCGCTCGCCCCGAGCTTCGCCGGTCCGTCGTTGACGATGAGGCGGCGGCCGTCCTTCTCGACGAGGCGCACTTCCGCCGACGCCGGCACAGTCGCGCACGCGGCGAGAACGATTCCGAGCGAGAGGAGCGCCCGAGCCTTCGTCATGGGTGAGGACGGAAAGTATAGCGCCCGATGAGCGCCGCGTAAATGCGGAAGCGCAAGGAGTTGCGCGCCGAAAAGGTGACGGCGCTCACACCGGGCGGCAGATCCCGGGCTTTACGGCCGGGCGACGCGCGTTCGGGACTCGAACGCCGAGGCTCGAGAGCGGCTACGCCGCGGGCTCGGCGAGCAGGTCGCGCACGGCCACGGCAGCGGCCTTCAGGCCCGCCTCGAGCAGGTCGGGGCTCTTGCCGCCCGCCTGCGCGAGGTCCGACTTGCCGCCGCCGCTGCCGCCCAGCGCCTTGCCGACCCGCGACGCGATCTGCGACGCCGGCAGTCGCCCGGACAGATCGGGCGTGACCGCGACGATGACCGAGGTCTTGCCCTCGGACGCGGTCCCCACGACGACGACACCGCTCTTCAGCTTCGCGCGAAGCGTGTCGGAGAGGTTGCGCAGCTCCGGGATCGAGAGTCCCTCGACGATGCGCGTGGCGATCGGGACTCCGCCGACCTCGAGTCGGTCGGACGCGGCGCTGCCGCCGTCGCCGGACGCGAGCTTGAGCTTGAGCGACGCGACCTCGCGCTCGAGCTGCTTGATCCGCTCCTCCCGCTCGACCCAGCGCGTCTCGAGCACGTCGCGCGGCGCCTGGGCGGCGCCCGCGAGGGCATTCAGGATGCGCTCGTCGTCCGTGAGGAGGTCGACGGCGCCGAGTGACGTCACGGCCTCGAGGCGGCGCACGCCCGCGGCGAGTCCCTTGTCGGACACGATCTTGAACGCGCCGATCTCCCCAGTCCGCGGCACGTGGCATCCGCCGCACAGCTCCGTCGAGAAGCCGGGCACGGCGACGACGCGAACGCGCTCGCCGTACTTCTCGCCGAAGAACATGTCGGCGCCGCGCTTGCGGGCCTCGTCCATCGGCACGACGTCCTTGGTGACAGCCGTGTCGCGCAGGATCGCCTCGTTGACGAGGCGCTCGATCTCGGCGAGCTGCTCGGGCGTCGTCGGAGCGTTGGCCGCGTAGTCGAATCGCAGCCGGTCCGGAGCGACGAGCGAGCCCATCTGCCGCGCGGACGGACCGAGCACCCTGCGCAGCGCCGCATGGAGCAGGTGCGTGCCCGTGTGGTTCGCCTGCGTACGCCGCCGCGTCCACTCGGGCACGCTCATGTCGACCGAGGCGCCGAGCTCGAGCCGCCCCGCGACGACCTTCACGCGGTGCGCGATGAGGCCCGGGAGCGGCCGCCGCACGTCGATGACCTCCGCCGTTCCGCCGCTCCAGGAGAGCGTCCCCGTGTCGGCAACCTGGCCGCCGCCCTCCGGGTAGAACACGGTCCGGTCCATCACGACGTCGCCGGTCTCCCCCGCATCGAGCGCGGACGCCTGCTGACCGTCGCGGACGATCCCGAGAACGCGCGCGCCGGACAGCGAGACGAAGTCGAGCTCCGGGTAGCCGCGGAAGGCGGAGTGCTCGACGGGCAGCTCGAGCCGCTCGAACACGGACGCGTCCGCCGCCTCGAATTTCTTCGTGGCGCGCGACGAAGCGCGCTGCGTCTCCATGGACTCCTCGAACCCGGCGCGGTCGACGGCGACGCCTTCGTCGCCGGCGATCTCCTCGATGACGTCGAGGGGTATGCCGTAGGTGTCGTAGAAGCGGAACACGGTCTCGCCCGAGAGCGCGGTGGCGCCCTCGCGGCGGAGCCGCTCGATGGCCTCGCCGACGCGATCGGCGCCCTCCGAGAGGGTGCGCCCGAAGCGCTCCTCCTCGGCGCGCAGCACGCCGGCGACGCTGCGCGAGACGTCCGCCACCTGCGCGGGCTCGAAGTAGATGCCCGCGAAGCCTTCGACGACCGTCGGGGCGATCTCGTACAGGAACGGCCGGTCGAGCCCCAGGCGGCGGCCATACCGCATCGCCCGGCGAAGGATGCGTCGGAGCACGTAGCCGCGCCCCTCGTTCGACGGGAGCGCGCCGTCCGCGACCAGCATCGTCGACCCGCGAACGTGGTCGGCGATGACGCGGAACGGGGCGCCCTCCGGGGCCATGCCTCCGACGTACTTCCGTCCGGAGATCTCCTCGATCTTCGCGAGGATCGCGGCGAAGAGGTCCGTGTCGAAGTTGTTGTTGACCCCCTGCAGTATTGCGGTGATCCGTTCGAGGCCGGCGCCCGTGTCGACGGACGGCTTCGGCAGCGGCGTCATCTTGCCCGAGGCGTCGCGCTCGAACTGCATGAAGACGAGGTTCCAGATCTCGAGCGTGTCGTCGCCGGGGCCGTTGACCCCCTCGGCCGTGTTGCCGGCGAGGTCGGCGCCGCGGTAGTAGTGGAGCTCGGAGCACGGCCCGCACGGGCCCGTCTCCCCCATCGCCCAGAAGTTGTCCTTCTCGCCGAAGCGGAGGACCCGCTCCTTCGGGAGGTGCCGCTCCCACAGCCGCGCCGCCTCGTCGTCGTCCGTGTACACGGTCGCCCAGAGCCGCTCCGGCTCGAGGCCGTAGCCCTTCTGGCGGTCCGTCACGAGCTCCCAGGCGAAGCGGATCGCCTCGTCCTTGAAGTAGTCGCCGAACGAGAAGTTGCCGAGCATCTCGAAGAAGGTGTGGTGGCGGCCCGTGTAGCCCACGTTGTCGAGGTCGTTGTGCTTGCCGCCGGCCCGGACGCATTTCTGCGCGGTCGTCGCCCGCTTGTAGTCGCGATGCTCGCGGCCGGTGAACACGTCCTTGAACTGGTTCATCCCGGCGTTGGTGAACAACAGCGTCGGGTCCTCGGCCGGGATCAGCGGCGAGGACGGAACGCGGCGGTGCCCGTGCGCCTCGAAAAAGCGCAGGAATCTCTCTCGAACGTCAGTCGATTTCATGGCCCTTCCGGATGATGTCAGAAATTCTCTCGGCCGAAAAACCGCGCCGCGTCAGCGCGTCGAACACCTTGCGGCGCCTGAGCCGGGGGGCGAGGTCGCGCCGCTCGGACCAGAGCCTCTCGAACGCTTTTCGCAGCGCTTCCTCTTCCCGCTCGGCGCCTCCCTCGGACGCGAACGCGTCGTCGATCACGTCCCGCTCGAATCCCCTCGCCTTGAGCTCGCGCTCGACGCGGGCGCGCCCGTAGCGGACGCCCCGCGAGCGGATCGCCGAGCACGCCGCGGAAACATCGTCCAGGAAGCCCTGCGACGCGAGCTTCGCGACCGCGTCGCGCACCGCGCTCTCCGAGAAGCCCTTCTGCGCCAGCGCGCGCTCGAGCTCGACCCGGCCTCGCGGCCGGACGGTCAGGAGCCTCAGGCCGCGGGCGTGGGCCGCCGCGGCCGAGTCGGGCTCGGAGGGAGCTCGGTGACGGCCCTTCGTGCCCTAACCGCGCGCCGACGGAGGCTGATTGGAGAAGTCGAAGGGCGACTCCTCCTGGAGCGGGTTGAAGTCCGAGGGAACCTCGAGCGCGGAATCCATCTCCTCGCGGGACATGTCCGCGGTGGACTGGATGCCCTGGATCTTCAGCTTGAACTCGTTCGGGTTCGTCGCGCGCTTCAGCGCCTCCTCGAGGGTGATGAGCCCGGACTTGTACAGGCTGTAGAGGCTCTGGTCGAAGGTCTGCATCCCGTACTGCGACGTTCCCTGCTGGATCGCGTCCTTGATGTACTTCGTCTTCTCCTTGTTCTCGATGCACTCGCGCACGTAGTTCGTGCGGATGAGCACCTCCGCCGCCGGCACGCGGCCGAGCCCGTCGGCACGCGGCATCAGGCGCAGGGAGATGACGGCCTTGAGCACCGCGCCGAGCTGCAGTCGGATCTGCTTCTGCTGGTGCGGCGGGAAGACCGCGATGATGCGGTTGATCGTCTCGGTGGCGTCCAAGGTGTGCAGCGTCGAGAAGACGAGGTGGCCGGTCTCGGACGCAGTCAGGGCGGTCTCGATCGTCTCGTAGTCGCGCATCTCGCCGACGAGAATGACGTCGGGGTCCTGGCGCAGCGCGCTGCGCAGCGCCAGCGCGAAGCCCTTTGTGTCGACGTCGACCTCGCGCTGGTTGACGATCGACTTCTTGTCGCGGTGGAGGAACTCGATCGGGTCCTCGATCGTCATGACGTGCTCGTTGCGGGTCGCGTTGATGTGGTCGATCATGGCGGCCAGGCTCGTCGACTTGCCGGAGCCCGTCGTCCCGGTGCAGAGGACGAGGCCGCGCTGCTCCTGGCAGATCCGCTCGAGGACGGGCGGAAGCAGCAGCTCCTTGATCGAGAGGATCTTGGCCGGGATGACGCGCAGGACCAGTCCGACGGTGCCGCGCTGCTGGAAGATGTTGCAGCGGAAGCGGCCCAGGTTCGGCACGTTGTACGCGATGTCGATCTCGAAGTTGTTCTTGAACTTCTCCTTCTGCCGGGCGGACATGATGGAGAAGGCCATCGCGATCGTGTCTTCCTGCATCAGGCGGCGCATGTCCGCCAGCGGGGTGAGCGTTCCGTCGACACGAATGACCGGAAACGCCCCGACCTTCAGGTGCAGGTCGGACGCCTTCCGCTCGACAGCAATCTTCAGCAGGTCGTTGATATGCATAGATTTCCCTCGGTTGGCGAGTAGATTACGCCCCTCAATCGACGATTGGAAGTGCATTCCCCGGGATCCGCAGCGCGGACTGCGAGGCGACGCGCCGAGTAAGTCGCTGGGACGTAAGAGGAAAGGCGCGAGGGGTGCGATGCGAGCGCTGCGGCGCGGAGCCGGACCGCTCAGCGGCTCGAGGTGGACCGCGCACTGCTCACGATCCCGGCGCGGGAGACGTTAGACGCGCACTCCGGCCTCGACGGGCATCGGCGTCAGCCAGCCGTAGCGGTCCTCGGCGACGCCCTCGACCAGCGAGAAGAATTCCTTCTGCAGCCGCTCGGTCACGGGGCCGCGGCGGCCGGACCCGATCGTGATCCGGTCGACGGACCGTATGGGCGTGATCTCGGCCGCGGTGCCGGTGAAGAACACCTCATCGGCGACGTAGAGCATCTCGCGCGCGATCTGCTGCTCGACGACCGTATAGCCGGCGTCCTTCGCGATCCGCATGATCGAGTCCCGCGTGATGCCCGGAAGGATCGTGCCCGCAAGCGGCGGCGTGAGGATGCGGCCGCCGTACACGATGAAGATGTTCTCGCCGCTGCCCTCGGAGATGCGCCCCGCGTTGTCGAGGGCGATCCCCTCGGTGTAGCCGTTCGCGAGCGCCTCCATCTTGATCAGCGCGGAATTCAGATAGTTGCCCGTCGCCTTGGCCATCGCCGGAAAGGTGTTCGGCGCCATCCGGTTCCAGGACGAGACGCAGACGTCGACGCCGCCCTCGATCGCCTCCTCGCCGAGGTACTTGCCCCACTTCCAGACGGCGATCATGATCTCGACCGGGCTCTTGAGCGGGTTGACGCCCAGCGCGCCGAGCCCGCGGTAGACGACCGGGCGGATGTAGCACTCGTCGAACCCGTTCGCACGGATCGTCTCGAAGATCGCCTCCTTGAACCTCTCGGGCGAGAGAGGGATCTCCATCCGGTACACGCGACACGAGTCGTAGAGGCGCTTGATGTGCTCGTCGATCCGGAAGGCGGCCGAGCCGTTGCGCGTCTTGTACAGGCGCGCGCCCTCGAACATCCCGGACCCGTAGTGGATGACGTGTGAGAACGCGTGGATCTTCGCGTCCGCGAAGTCCACGAGCTTCCCGCTCATCCAGACCTTGGTGACTTCCTCGTACGACATTGCGCGCCTCCGCCGTGACGGAGTATTGAGCCGGCCCGAGATGGAGTCAACGCGAATCGAGAGGGGCCCGGGTCCAGCTCCGCAGCGCCGCGGCGCGCGCCAGCACGATCGCCGCGATCGCGGCCGTCTCCGCGCGAACGACGCCCGCCGGCAGCGCGGCCGCGAGCCATCCCGCGTCGCGCGCGGCCGCGCGTTCCGCGGCCGTGAACCCGCCCTCGGGGCCGACGAGGAGCGCCGCCGGCGCGTTCGCGATCCGGTCCGGGAACGCCTCGCCGGAGGGGTCGAGGACGATGCGCGTGGGCGCCTCCGCCGCGAGAGCCTCGTCGAATCCGATCGGACCTCGGATCGCCGTGAAGCGCGGAGCCCGCGACTGCTTGGCGGATTCTCGGACGATCCTCGTCAGCCTCTCGACGAGACCCTCGCGCGCGCGGAACGCCTGCGTGTGCTCCGAGGCCACGATCGTCACCGTCGCCGCGCCGAGCTCCGCCGCCTTCTCCACGATCCAGTGCAGACGCTCCGGACGCACGGCGGCGATGAGGAGGTGAATCGGAGGGAACGGGTCCGAGGCCGCCTCGACGACCGACACGACGCGGACCTCGAGGCCGCCGCGCAAGACGCGCACGACCGTCGCGGCCGCCTCGCGGCCGCTGCCGTCGACGAGCACCACGGCCCGTCCGGCGGCCAGCCTCCGCGCGCGCGCGTGCGCCGCCTCGCCGCCGGCGACACGGACGGTCTCGCCCGGCTCCGGCAGGACTTCGACGATCAGCCGCGCGTCAGACACAGGCTCACCCATTCGCCCTCCGTGCGCCGCGCGGCGAGCTTCCAGCGGCCGCGCCGCACGCGCGCGAGGACGTTGCGTTCGCGGTCCAGCGTGACGCCCGAGAGGATGACTCGGCCGCCCGCTCCGGCTCGCGAGAGGATCGCGCCCGCCTCGGGGAGGATCTCCTCCGCAATCATGTTCGCGACGACCAGGTCGAAGGCGCCGCGGACGGCCGCGAGCGGGCCGGCGTAGAGCGCGACGCGCGCGCCGAACGGGTGGCGCGCGACGTTCTCGCGGGCGACGAAGACCGCGTCCGCGTCGACGTCGAGACCGACGGAGCGCGAAGCCCCGAGCGCCGCCGCGGCGAGCGCGAGGATCCCGGAGCCCGTTCCGACGTCGAGCACCTCGCGCCCGGCGGGATCCTCCTCCTCGAGCGCGAGCATGGCGAGGCGGGTCGACGCATGCTCGCCGGTGCCGAACGCCCGCGAGGCCGGCAGCCTCAGGGCGATGCGCCCGTCGGGAGGCCGCGCGGGCGCCGCGTCCGCGTCGCCGGGCTCGACCCACAGCCGCCGTCCGACCGCGAACGGCCGCGAGGCGGCGCGCCAGGCCTCGAACGGATCCGTCTCCGGGATGTCGGTCGTCAGCTCGTGGCGGACGCTCGCGCGGGTCAGCGCCGCAGACGCTCGCCGCGCGTCGGCCGCGTCCCGGAAGAATGCGACCAGATCCTTGCCCGAGGACTCGAAGCCCAGCGGCGCGTGCAGCGAGAGAAGGCCGGCGACGGCGTCGTCGGCGCCGCGCTTCGGGACGAGGAGGCGGCTGTAGCGCGATCGGGACGACGCGGCGCGGGGACGCGGCGCGCGGTCCGTCACCGTCTTCACGCGGCGAGTCTCGGACGTCCCGGCCAAAACATCAACTCGAGACTCGAGGTTCAGGACTCGAGAGTCCCTACTCGTCGCCGAAGATCTTCTTCGCCTTGCGAAAGATGTCGCCCTTGGGCTTTCCCACCGGCGCGCCGACGAGCTCGGCGTAGCGGCGCAGCAGCTCCTTCTCCTCCTTCGACGGGCGCGTCGGCACGCGGACGCCGATGCGCACGACGAGGTCGCCGCGCCCCGACCGGCCGAGCCGGCCGAATCCGCGGCCGCGGAGGCGAAGCTCGGCGCCGGGCTGCGTGCCGGCGTCGATCGCGATCTTCTCCGGCTCCTCGAGCGTGGGGATCTCGACGGAGCCGCCGAGAGCGAGCGTCGGGAACGGCAGCTCGGCCCGGACGACGACGTCGTCGCCGTCGCGCTCGAAGACCTCGTCATCGGCGACCGTCAGCACGACGTAGAGATCGCCGGCCGGGCCGCCGTTCGGACCCGCGTCGCCCTCGCCCGTCATGCGGAGCCGGGAGCCCGACTCGACGCCCGCGGGGATCCGGATCGTGAGCTCCTTCTTCGCGCGCCGGCGGCCTTCCCCGCCGCACTCGCGACATGGGCTCTCGATCACGCGGCCCTCGCCGCGGCAGTGGCCGCACGGCCGAGTGACCGTGAGGAAACCCTGCGAGATGCGCTGGCGGCCCGTGCCGCGGCACCCCGGGCACGTCTTCGGCCGCGTTCCCGGCGCGGCGCCGGAGCCGCCGCACGGCTCGCAGGGCTCGAGCCGCGAGATCGCGATCGGCGCCTCGACGCCGAACGCGGCGTCCCGGAACGAGATCTGCATTCGATAGACGAGGTCGCTGCCCCCGACGGGCCCCGCCGGCGCGCCGCCGAATCCCGAGGCGAAGCCGAAGATGCCGTTGAACAGCTCGGAGAGATCCCCGAACGCCGACGCGTCGAAGCCGAATCCGCCGCCCGCGCCGGCCCCCGGCCCGCCGGAGACGCCCGCGTGCCCGAGGCGGTCGTACCGCGCGCGCTTCTCCGAGTCGCAGAGAATCGCGTACGCCTCCGAGGCCTCCCGGAACCTGTCCGCCGCATCCGGATTGTTGGGGTTGCGGTCCGGGTGGTACATGAGCGCGAGCTTGCGATAGGCGGACTTGAGCGCCCCGTCGTCCGCGTCCCGGCTGACGCCCAGGACCTCGTAGTAATCCTTCTTCTGGCTCATGAGTGTGTCGTCGCGAACTACGCGTCTCGCGTCGAAGGCGTTTCGCCGGCTTCGGAACCCGAGACGCGACGCTCGAGACTAGCTCGCCGCCGCTCCCGGCGCCGCGCCGCCGCCGCCCGCGCGCGCCAGCATCACGCGCGTGAGCACCTTCGAGACGCCCTGCATGTCGAAGATGGCCTCGTTGAACGCCTCGCGCGAATTGCCGTTCGCGATCTCGCGGGAGCGCTTGAGCGTCTCCTCGATGCGCGCGCGTTCGTCCTCCGCGAGTCCACCTCCGAACTCGGAGAGAACGCGCTCGTTCGACGCGATCATTCCCTCGAGGCGATTTTTGATCGCCGCGATCTCGCGGCGCTCGTGGTCGGCCTCGGCGAACGCCGACGCCTCCTTGATGATGCGGTCGATCTCGGTCTGCGACAGGCCGCCGGCGGGGTTGATCTGCATGCCCTGGGCCTTGCCGGTCGCCTGGTCGCGCGCCGAGACGTTCACGATGCCGTTCGAGTCGATCGCGAACGTCACCTCGATCTGCGGGACGCCGCGCGGTGCCGCCGGGATTCCGACGAGCTCGAACCGGCCGAGCGACTTGTTGTCCTTCGCGATCTCGCGCTCGCCCTGCAGCACGTGGATCTCGACGACCGACTGGTTGTCCGCGACCGTCGTGAAGACCTTCGTGTTCTTGGTGGGGATCGTCGAGTTGCGCTCGATGAGCTTCTCGAACACGCCGCCGTGCATCTCGATGCCGAGCGAGAGCGGCGTGACGTCGAGGAGGACGACGTCCTTGATCTCGCCCTTCAGGACACCGCCCTGGATCGCGGCGCCGATCGCGACGACCTCGTCGGGGTTGATGTCGCGGTTCGGCTCGCGGCCGAAGAGCTCGGCGACCATCCGCTGCACCTTCGGCGTGCGCGTCTGGCCGCCGACGAGGATGACCTGGTCCACGTCCGACGGCTTGAGCCCCGCCGCGGCGAGCGCGTCGAGGCACGGCGCCGCCGTCCGGTCGATGAGGTCCGCGACGAGGCCCTCGAAGCGCTCGCGCGTCAGCGTTCGGTTGATGTGCTTCGGGCCCGACGCGTCGGCCGAGATGAACGGCAGGGTGATCGTCGTCTCCGTCGCGGTGGACAACTCGCACTTCGCCTTCTCCGCGGCCTCCTTCAGGCGCTGCAGGGCCATGCGGTCCTGGCGGAGATCGATGCCCGTCGCCTTGCGGAAGTCGTCGAGCATCCAGTCCATGATCTTCTTGTCGAAGTCCTCGCCGCCCAGGTACGTGTCGCCGGCGGTCGCCTTCACCTCGTAGATGCCGTCCCCGAGCTGGAGGATCGAGATATCGAACGTGCCGCCGCCGAGGTCGTAGACCGCGACGGTCTCGCTCCCCTTCCGATCGAGGCCGTAGGCGAGCGACGCCGCGGTTGGTTCGTTGATGATGCGCATGACCTCGAGACCCGCGATCCGCCCCGCGTCGCGCGTCGCCTGCCGCTGCGCGTCGTCGAAGTAGGCCGGGACGGTGATGATCGCCTCGGTGATCTCCTCCCCGAGCGCCTCCTCGGAGAACTCCTTGATCTCGGAGAGGATGAACGCCGAGATTTCCTCCGGGCTGTACTCGCGCGCCCGGGCGCGGATCTTCACGTCGCCGTTGACGGCTCGTACGATCTCGTACGGCAGGACCTCGCGCGCGTGCTGCGTTTCCTCCGAGTCGTACTTCCGGCCGACGAGCCGCTTCACCGCGAACACGGTGTTCATCGGGTTCGTGATCGACTGGCGCTTCGCGATCTGGCCGACGAGACGCTCACCGTCCTCGGTGAAGCCGACGATCGACGGCGTCGTGCGGCTACCCTCGCGGTTCGTCAGGACCTGCGGCGTGGCGCCCTCGACCACGGAGACGCAGCAGTTCGTCGTGCCGAGGTCGATGCCGAGGATCTTTCCCAAGGTCCCTCCTTACTTCGCGGGCTCGTCGGTCCCGTCGTCGGGCCGCACCGCGACCTTCACGAAGGCCGGGCGGATGAGCTTGTCATTCAGGAAGAACCCCTTCTGGAGCTCCTCGACGATCGTGTTGGGGGGGACCACGTCCGTCTTCTCCGTCGCGACCGCCTCGTGCAGGTTCGGGTCGAACGCTCCGGACGTGTCGATCGGGATGAGGCCGTAACGCTTCCAGAGCTCCGCGAGCTGCTTGCGGATGATCAGGATGCCCTGGCCGAAGTCGCTCTCGAGGTCCTGAGGCTTGGCATGCGCGACGGCGCGCTCGAAGTTGTCGAGGATCGGGAGGAAGTCGTGCGCGAATCCGGCGAGCGCGATCTTGAAGTACTCCTGCCGCTCGCGCTCGCTCCTCTTCTTGTGGTTCTCGAACTCGGCGAGCTTGCGCAGGTGGCGGTCCCGCAGCTCGTCGAGGTCCTTCTGCGCGGAGCGGAGCCTGTCCTCGACCTGCGCGATCGCGGTGCTCTCCGCCTCCGCGAGCGCCGCCTCGAGAGTCTCCCCCTCGGAGACCTCGATCGGGTCGTCGTCGTCGCGGTTCCGGTCGCGGTCGTTCACTTCCGCTCCTCCCGCATCCGTTCCTCGCGGCGGTCCAGGCGGTCCGACACGGCGCGTCCGAGAAGCTCCACGACCGGGATCACGCGGGTGTACTCGCGCCGCGCAGGACCGATCACGCCCAGCATGCCCGTCAGTGTCTCTCCCGTTCCGTAAGAGGTCAAGACGGCCGACAGGCGCGGGTCCACGGCCCGGGAGTCCTCGGACCCGAGGACCACGCTCGTGCCCCGCGACTCCAGGTAGCGGGAGACCAGGTCCAGGACCTTGGCCTTCTCGTCGAAGGCGTGAAAGATCCGCTTCAACGAATCCACGTTGGAGAACTCGGGCTTCTCGAGGAGATTCGAGGTGCCCTCGTAATAGAGACGGTCCTCCCCCTCTCGCTTCTCGAGCGCCTGGCTCGCGAGGGCCGCGGCCCGGCCGAGCATCCGATCCGCCTCCGCCCGCTCCTTCTCGAGCGAGACGATGAGCCGGCGGCGGACCTCGTGCAGTGTCAGGCCGCCGTATTCGCGCGTCAGCCGGTTGCTGAGCGCATCGAGCTCGGCGGGCGTGTGATCCACGTCGGTCTCGAGGACGCGGGAGACGACGACGTCGGGCTCGTTGACCTGCACGACGAGGACCTTGCCCGGCGCGACCGAGAGGAAGCGGAGGCTCTTCACGACCGTGTGCAGCTCGTCCGGCGCGACCACGAAGCCCACCTCGCTCGAGAGCTGCGAGAGCAGGCGCGACGCCGCCGTGAAGAGCCGCCCGACGTCGCCGCCGGCCAAGTCCAGATCCGAGTCCACCTGCTCGCGGACCTCGTCCGTCACCTTCCGCTGGCGCATCAGCTCGTCGATGTAGAGGCGGTACGCGCGGTCCGTCGGGACCCGGCCCGCCGAGGTGTGCGGCTGCGCGAGAAAGCCGGCGTCGGTCAGGTCCGCCATGATGTTGCGGATCGATGCCGGCGAGAGGGCGAATCGCTCGGACTTGAACAGCGCGCGGGAGGACACCGGCCGTCCCGTATCCACGTGAACGCGGATGATCTCCTTCAGAATCGCACGGCTCCGCCCATCGAGGGCGCTCAGGGTTAGCACTCTCATGTTTTGAGTGCTAATGATAACAGAAGCGGCGCGCGAGAGCGGTGATCCTGCGCGCCGTCCGAGCCGCGAAACGACGACGGACCCCGTCGCCGGGACAGCGCCCTCCGCACCATACACTTCGGCGAATGCCAGCCGACGCGTTGAAAGGCCGCACGCTCGTCCTCGCCGGACCCGGCCGCGCCGGCCGCGCGTTCGCGCGCTCTTGGCGGCGGGCGGGCGGGCGGATCGCGGGGATCGTGACGCGCTCCGACCCCCCGCCGACGGACCCGGCCCTCGCGGGAGCTGCGGCCGCCTCGTGGGCGGACGGCTCGGACCTGCCCGAGTCCGACGTGATCGCACTCGCCGTATCCGACGACGCGATCGCGGAGGCGGCCGCGCGGCTCGCGCCGCGCTCGCGCGCCCGATTCGCGTACCACTTCTCCGGCGCGCTCTCGAGCGCGCTCCTCTCGCCCTTCGCGGCGGGCCCGCGTCGCGCCTCGATTGCGTCGCTGCATCCGGTCCGGCCCTTCACGGGCTCGGATCACGAGGACTGGGCCGGCGCGTTCGTCGCGGTCGAAGGAGAGGAAGACGCGAGCCGCGAGGGCGAGGACATCCTGCGCGCGCTCGGCGCACGGCCGTACCGGATCGCCGAGGAACGCAAGCCGCTGTACCACGCGGCCGCGTCGCTCGCGGCCGGAGGCGTCGCCGCGGTGCTGTCGGTCGCGGTCCGCGCGTGGGAGGAGGCCGGCATCCCGGACGGCGTCGCGCGCGAGACCCTCTCCGCGCTGGCGGCCGGCGCGGCGGAGGCCGTGGGACGCAGGCCGTTCGCCGACGCCTTCACGGGCGCCGTCGCGCGGCGTGACTCGGGGACTGTGCGCGTGCACACCGAGTCGCTCTCGCGCGACGCCGACGCGCTCAGCCTCTATGCGTCTCTCGCGGAGGAGATTCTTCGCAGAACCGAGGGTCGAGGACGCGAGGACGAGATCCGCGCGATTCTCGGCCGGAATCCCGCCCCGAAGTGATCCTCGTCGTATCCGTGTAACCCCTCGGGGTGCTACAATTTGCGCAGTTCGCGGCCTTCCGCCGCGACGCAAGGATTCATGGTCTTCTTCAACTACGCCACGATGCAGATGGCGGCCAAGGTCGTGTACTACGGCCCGGGCCTCTGCGGAAAGACGACGAACCTCCACCACATCTACGGCCGCACCGCACCCGGTTCTCGCGGCGAGATGGTGTCCCTGGAGACGGAGACGGACCGAACGCTCTTCTTCGACCTGCTGCCGCTCGACGTCGGGGTGATCGGCGGGTTCAAGACGCGCATTCAGCTCTACACCGTCCCCGGTCAGGTCTTCTACAACACGACCCGCAAGCTCGTCCTCAAGGGCGTCGATGGAATCGTGTTCGTCGCCGACTCGCAGCGCGCGATGAAGGAGGCGAACGTCGAGTCGCTCGCCAACCTGAAGACCAACCTCGCGGAGATCGGGATCAAGCTCGACGAGATCCCGCTCGTCCTCCAGTACAACAAGCGCGACCTCGCGAACATCCTCTCGCTCGAGGAGCTCGAGGAGAGCCTCAACGCCGCGCGCGCTTTCGAGAGCTACGAGGCGTGCGCGGTGCTCGGGCAGGGCGTCTTCGAGACGCTCAAGGCGATCTCGCGACTGACGCTCCGCTCGCTCAAGAAGAGGATGCTCGGCGAGGAGAAGCCCGCCCCCGCCGTGACCGCGAAGGCCGCCGCGAGCGCGACGGGGCCGATCGCGCCGCCGGCCGCCGCCGCCGTACCGCCCGCTCCCGCCACGCCGCCGCGTCCCGCGGAGGCCGCGCCGAAGGCGATGCCGACGCCGCCGCGGGTGGTCCACGAGGCGACGGCCGAGATCGAAGAATCGCTCGACGTCGACCCAGGCACGTTCTCCGACAAACCCGCCGCGCCGGTCCTGGCGCACGAGCTCAACCAGCCGCCGACCACGTTCGACGGGTCCGACGTGGAGACCGTGCAGGAGTTCGAGCAGGCGCTCGACTCGCTCGACGCGCCGCTGCCGGAGCCGCAGGCCGCGGCGACCCGGACGGAGACGGAGGCCCCCGAGGTCGAATTCGCCGAGGCCGCGGAACCGGAGCCGGCCAAGGCCATCGACGAAGAGGTCCGGCACGTCAAGGTCCGCTCGAACATGGACGTCCTCGCGGAGCTCGAGAGGCTGCGGAAGACGTCCACGGCGTCGCCCGAGCCGGCGCCGCAGAAGGGCCGCCGCGCGCCCGCGGGCATCTCCGTCGACGACCTTCTCGCGTCGAGCCTGAATCACCGCAAGGAAGTCAGCAAGGTCTTCGAGATCCAGGTTCCGCGCCGGCAGCTGTCGGGACACCAGGTCACCGTCGGTCTCCACTTCCAGGACCGCGAGGGCAAGGACATCGGCGACAGCCAGTCGTTCGCGATCGAGCTCCAGTCCCGCAGCGACCTGCAGAAGCTGCTCCTCTCGCTGAAATTCCACATCCTCGGCAAGTGACCGACCGCCCGTTCTTGCGGGCGGCCGCTTACGGGATGCCTTACTCGAGGTCAGTCCTGTGTTTTTCGGAGAGACGACGCGAACCGCGACAGAGCCCGCTCGTTGTGGCTCCGAAAAATGGAGGGCTGACCCCATCGAAGCGCGCAGGCCTGACTTGCGGAGGGCCGCGTTCCATAAGCAACTTAATAGCCGCGGGACTCGCGGGCTCGTCCTCCGCGCTTCGTGACCGTAGCCGCAATGGCGACGTCTCGGAATCGCGGCTGTGGTCTCCGACGATCCATTAGCCGCGGCTAATACATTCCCGCCGCGCTACCGCTCCCTGTGCGCCCGCACACACACACGCTGTCCTCCGCACGCCACACAATTCTGAGAATCGCCCGCCCGCCTCGAAAAGTTTTTGCTTTGGCCTTCGGCGACGTTTAACCTCTGTTGATGCCCGTGATCGGCCGACTCGTTCGGCAGGGACTCGTCGTTTTCGGAATCCTCGGCGCCGCCGCGTGCGCGTCCGCTCCCCGCTCGTCCGCGGCGGTCCCGCCGACGGCGCCCGCGGAGCCGTCGGCCGAGGACCGCACGGTCGCCGCCGCATCGGCGGCGTTCGCGTCGGGACGCGAGGCGGCGCTCGCCGGCGACTTCGCATGCGCGCGCCTGCACTTCGACGAGGCCGTCTCGATCCTGCGTCCCGTCGGCGGTCCGACGCCGAGCGCCTCCGTCTCGGCGTTCTCTGTCGATCTCTACGAGGGCATCCAGCGCTACGAGGCCCTCGCCGGCGCGACGGAGGAGGCGGGTACCTCGCACGGCGAAGTCTCCCCCGAGCTCGCCGCCGAGATCGAGGCGCCGGAGCCGACGGCCGAGGAGATCGCCGGCGCGAAGGCGGCGGTGGACTCGGAGAGCACGGCGGTTCGCTCGGACGTGCCGATCGTCGTCAACGACTCGGTCCTGCGGCTGATCGCCGCGTTCCAGAGCGACGGCCTGCACGACAAGATCGCGGCGGGCCTCACGCGGTCGGGCCGCTATCTCCCGATGATCCACTCGGTCTTCGCGCAGGAAGGCCTGCCCGAAGATCTGGCGATGATCGCGTTCATCGAGTCCGCGTTTCTCCCCCACGCGCGATCGCCGAAGGCGGCGCACGGGATCTGGCAGTTCATGCCGCGGACGGGCCGCCAGTACGGTCTCACCTCCAACGGAATCGTCGACGAGCGCAGCGACCCCGAGAAGGCGACGCGCGCGGCGGCCCGCTACCTGACGTATCTCCACGACCTCTTCAACGACTGGTATCTCGTCATGGCGGCGTACAACGCCGGCGAGGGCAAGATCCTCCACGCGATGCAGCGGACCGGCGCGAAGGACTTCTGGCAGCTCGCCTCCACGAGCGCGATCCGCAACCAGACCAAGAACTACGTTCCGGCGTTCATCGCGTCGGTCCTCATCTCGAAGGACCCGGCGCGCTTCGGGTTCGAGTTCACCCCCGAGCCGCCGATCACGTACGAGACTCTCCGGCTCGAGCGGCCCATCGACCTGCAGCACCTCGCCGACGCCACCGGCGTCACCGTCGAGGACCTGCAGGCGCTCAACCCGGAGCTGCGCCTCCTCGTCACCCCGCGCCAGCCCGAAGGCTACGATCTGAAGATCCCCTCCGGCGCGCTCGACACCTTCCAGGTCGCGTACGCCGCGGCGCCGACCGCGAAGACGCCGTCCTTCAAGACCCACGTGGTCAAGAAGGGCGAGACCCTCCCCCGCGTCGCGCGAAAGTACGGCATCTCGGTCACCGCGGTCGCCTCGGCGAACTCGCTCAACCCGCGGTCGCGGATCGTCCGCGGCGAGGAGATCCTGATCCCCGAGAAGCCGGTCAGGGTCGCGGCGGCGAAGCCCGCCGCCGGCGCCAAGCCCGCGAAGGCGTCGAAGAAGAAGACGTCCGAGGCTCCGGCTCCGGTCGCATCCGCCTCGACGGCCAAGCCCAAGAGTTACCGGGTCAAGAACGGCGACACCCTGTACCGCATCGCGCTGCGCCACGGCGTGTCGGTCGCGGAGATCCTCGCGATCAACGGGCTCGGCGGGACGCCCGCGATCAAGCCCGGCGACAAGATCAAGATCCCGGCGTCGGGCAAGTAGCACCGCGTCTCGCCTTCCCCCCGCCAAGTCACCAGTGCCGGAGGACGGGCCGGCAAGTCCCGCGGCGACTGAGTCGCTTACGGAAAGCGGCAGGCCGCAAGTCGGGCCTGCGCCTTCGATGGGGTCAGGTCTTCGGTTTTCGACCCTCATTGCCGGCGCGTTGAAAGCGACCTCGCGGCGTCGGTCCGAAAACGCGAACACCTGACCCCGAGCACGGCACCCGGGAATCGCCAGCTCGGCGTCCGTGGCGCAACAGCCCGCAGTCGGTGGCCGGTGTGGGTGGCGCGGCGCTACAATCATGTGGTCCTCATCGACGATCGGGCTTCTTCCCGGCGCCCCGGGAAGGACCAATGCTCGCTCGGATCCACTCCGCCGCCACTCTGGGGCTCGACGCCCGCATCCTCGACGTCGAGGTCGACGCCTCGCACGGGCTGCCCCGCTTCACGATCGTCGGCCTGCCGGACACCACGGTCCGCGAGGCGCGCGAACGCGTCCGCTCGGCGCTTCGCAACGCGAGCCTGCCGTTTCCCGGCGGCGCCGTCACGGTGAATCTCGCGCCCGCGGACTTTCGCAAGAGCGGCGCCGCCCTCGATCTCGCCGTGGCCGTCGGCCTGCTCTGGACCTGCGGCGTGCGGCCGGCCGACTCGCGCCGTCGCGTTTTCGTCGGCGAGCTCGGGCTCGGCGGCGAGCTGCGCGCGACCCGAGGCGCCCTCTGCCTCGCGCTCGCCGCTCGCGACGCGGGCTTCGACGAGATCGTGCTGCCCGCGCCGTGCGCCGCGGAGGCGGCCGCCGTCGAGGGAATCGCCGTGGTCGGCGTCCGGCACGTGCGCGAGGCGGTCGAGCATCTGATCGGCGCGAGACGCATCCCTGTCCACGCGGTCTCGGAGGCCGCGGGGGGCGGCGCGTCGCCCAGCGTTCCGGACTTCTCCGAGATCCGGGGCCAGGCGGTCGCGCGCCGCGCCGCCGAGATCGCGGCGGCGGGAGGCCACCATCTCCTGCTCGCCGGACCGCCCGGGAGCGGCAAGACGATGCTGGCGCGACGGCTGCCCGGGATTCTCCCGGAACTGACGCGCGCGGAGGCGATCGAGGTGACGCGGATCCACTCGGTCGCCGGCACGCTCCCGCCGGGCGGCGGCCTCGTCGCGGCCCCGCCGTTTCGGGCGCCCCATCACGGCATCTCGGCTCCCGCGCTGATCGGCGGCGGCGCGCGCCCGGCGCCCGGAGAGATCTCGCTGGCGCACCGCGGCGCGCTGTTCCTCGACGAGCTCGCCGAATTCCGCCGCGACGCGCTCGAATCCATCCGCCAGCCGCTCGAGGAGCGCCGCGTGCGGGTCGTGCGCGTCGGCGGCGCCTGCGACTTCCCGTGCGACGTCCTGTTCGTCGGCGCGATGAACCCGTGTCCCTGCGGCTATCTCGGCGACTCGCGGCGGCCGTGCACGTGCGCGGCGTCCGAGCGACTCCGCTATGCGCGCCGCGTCTCGGGTCCGCTGCTCGACCGCATCGACCTTCGGGTCGCGATGCCGGCCGTGCCGTGGCGCGAGTTGTCCGACGCCCCGGCCGGCGAGCCCAGCGCGGCGATCCGTGCGCGGGTCACGGCGGCGAGGCGGACCGCGGCGGCGCGGCGGCCGGGGCGGCCCGAGTTCCGCAACGCGGACCTGACCCCGGGTGAGCTTTCCCGGGAGGCGGCGCTCGACGCCTCCGGGAGGCGCATTCTCGAGGCCGCGGTCGCGCGGCTGACCCTGTCCGTTCGGGCGATCCACCGGGCCCTCCGCGTGGCCCGGACGATCGCAGATCTGGCCGAAAGTCATGAGATCGGCGCGCGCCACCTGTCCGAGGCGCTCGCGCTGAGGGGCGCCGGGCTGCCCGCGGCCTGCCCCTCCGATCAGGTTGACACCCTCGCGGAGCGTCCTTAGGATCGGTCCACTATCCGGGGGCGAGCTCCCCGGAAACTCTCGAAACCAATTCGCGGCGTACGGGCCGAATGCTGCCCGCGCGGATCAGGAGCAGAGCCGGGTGCAGAAGTACAACACGATCATTTTCGTCCCGCATGCGCGGGCCCGGTTCCGCAAGCTCACCATCTCCTCGCGTTTTCTCACCCTCTGCGCCGCCGGCGTCGCCGGACTCTTCATCGCGGCGGTTGCCTTCGCTCTCGCCTACTTCTCCACCGCGCGGCGCGACAGCGACTACCGCCAGGCGATGGCGGAGAACGAGCGGCTGCGCTCCTCGGCGGCGGAGCTCCACGGCAAGCTCGACGGGATCACCCGTCAGCTCTCGGAGTTCGAGGCCCGCACGCGGCGGCTCGCGATCGTCGCGGGACTGTCCGACTCCGTGAAGGGCGGCGTCGGCGGTCCGGCCGCGCCCTCCTCCGCCTCGCTCTCCGACCAGACCTCGACCGTCTCGTCGCGCCTCTCTCTGCTCGAGACGCAGTTCTCCAAACGCTCCACTCTCATCGCCCAGACGCCGACCGTCTGGCCCGTGCACGGCGTCCTGAACTCCGGATTCGGCATCCGCGCGGACCCGTTCACCGGCGCGCCCGCGCGCCACGAGGGTCTCGACATCTCGACCTCCCGCAGCGAGCCCGTGCTCGCCACCGCGGACGGCGTCGTGGTCCACAGCGGCTGGGCGGGTGAGTACGGCAAGGCCGTCGAGATCCAGCACGGGGACCGCTACGAGACGCTCTACGGCCACATGGAGCAGACGCTCGTCACGACCGGCCAGCACGTCAAGCGAGGCGACCGGATCGGGCTCGTCGGATCGACCGGCCGCTCCACGGCGCCGCACCTCCACTACGAGATTCGCGTCGACGGGCATCCCGTCAACCCGCTGGAGTACGTGCTCGAAGAGCACTGATCCCGCCTCGCTCCGCGGACCGGCCCGCCCTCCCGCCTCCCGCGTTCCCAAAACTGAAATAAACTACGGACTCAAAGGTGTTTACCGCCCAATCATGATTGACCGCGTCCTCGCCAAGGTCTTCGGCACCCAGCACGAACGAGACCTCAAGAAGCTCGCTCCGCGGGTCGTGCGCATCAACGCGCTCGAGCCGGAGATCAAAGCCCTGTCCGACGAGGCCCTCCGGGCCAAGACGGACGAGTTCCGCGCGCGCATCGCCAAGGCGCTCGAGGCCGCCCACGAGGACGACGTCAAGGAGACCCGCAACCGGATCCTGGACGAGATCCTCGAGGAGGCCTTCGCCGTGGCCCGCGAGGCCTCGGTCCGGGCCCTCGGCATGCGTCCGTTCGACGTCCAGCTCATCGGCGGAATGGTGCTCCACCAGGGCAAGATCGCGGAGATGAAGACCGGCGAGGGCAAGACGCTCGTCGCCACCATGCCGGTTTACCTGAACGCGCTGACCGGGAAGGGCGTCCACGTCGTGACCGTCAACGACTACCTCGCGCGCCGCGACGCCGAGTGGATGGGGCGGATCTACCGCTTTCTCGGGCTGAGCGTCGGCTGCATCCAGAACCACCTGCTCGACGACGAGCGCAAGGCCGCCTACGGCTCCGACGTGACCTACGGAACCAACAACGAGTTCGGCTTCGACTACCTCCGCGACAACATGAAGTTCGAGATCGAGAGCATGGTCCAGCGCGGCCACGTGTTCGCGATCGTGGACGAGGTCGACTCGATCCTCATCGACGAGGCGCGCACGCCGCTCATCATCTCGGGCCCGTCGGAGGAGAACACCGAGATCTACTACAAGTGCAACCGAGTCATCCCGCACCTCGTGAAGGGCACGGAGGACAAGGACAAGCACGGGAACAAGTTCACGACCGGCGACTACCTCGTCGACGAGAAGTCGCGGACCGCGGTCCTCACGGAGGATGGCGTCGCGAAGGCCGAGAAGTTCCTCAACGTCGACAATCTCTACGAGCTGAACAACATCGACATGCTCC
>DATBBK010000130.1:0-5793 GCA_036271035.1 Thermoanaerobaculia bacterium
GAGGCCGCCGTCTTCCTCGACGACGTGACCGTTTCGCGGCTGCACGCGCGGGTCGTGGTCGGGGCGAGCGAGGCGCTGCTCGAGGACCTCGGCAGCAAGAACGGCACCTGGCTGCGCGGGCGCCGCATCGAGTCTCCGGAGCGGCTCGTCGACAACGACGACATCCGCATCGGCTCCGTGCCGCTCACGTTCCGCGCGTTTCCGATGGGCACCGCGACCGACAGCCTGATGTTCTGAGGGGCCGTTTCCGACGGGCGAACCGACCGAGGCGAGGTCGCCGCCGGTCGCGCTTTCCGCGGGCATTCGAATCCCAGGAGGGGCCGTCGATTCGGCCCGGTCCCTTGAAATCTCGCGCCTGTCCTCGCATCCCTGACTCCCGTCATCCTCATCGGAACCCAATCCAATCCCGTGCGTATCTTGAACGTGGTCCACGTCTCCGGTTGATTGCATGCAAACCGGCACTCGACTCGGGCAATACGAGATTCTCGCGCGCCTGGGAGCGGGCGGGATGGGAGAGGTCTATCGCGCGCGGGACACGCGCCTCGGCCGCGAGGTCGCGGTCAAGGCCCTGACCGGCGACTTCGCCTCCGACCCGCAGCGGCTCTCCCGATTCGAGACCGAGGCCCGGTCCGCGTCGGCGCTGAACCACCCGAACATCGTCACGATCCACGAGATCGGACAGTCGGACGCGACGCCGTACATCGTCATGGAGCTCGTCGACGGGCGGACGCTGCGCGACATCCTCTATCCCGGCGCGTTGCCGACCCGCCGCGCGGTCGCTCTCGCGGCGCAGCTCGCCGACGCGCTCGCGCGGGCGCACGACGCGGGCATCGTGCACCGCGACTTGAAGCCCGAGAACGTGATGGTCACGAAGGACGGCTTCGCGAAGATCCTCGACTTCGGTCTCGCGAAGTTCTCGGATCGCGAGAACGGGCACGGAGCGCGCCAGGACCTCACGGTCACGGAGGAGACGCGCGACGGCGTCCTCATCGGAACCGCGGGTTACATGTCGCCCGAGCAGGCGAGCGGTCAGGCCGTCGACTTCCGCTCCGACCAGTTCTCGTTCGGCTCCGTTCTCTACGAGATGCTGACCGGCAAGCGCGCGTTCCAGCGGGCCACCCGGGCCGAGACCCTGGCGGCGATCATCCGGGAGGATCCGGAGCCGATCGCCGGCCTCGCGCCGCGCACGCCCGTCCCGCTCGTGTGGATCGTGGAGCGGTGTCTGTCCAAGCTTCCCGAGGAGCGCTACGCGGCGACGCGCGACCTCGCGCGCGACCTGCAGAGCGTGCGCGACCACTTCTCGCAGATCGAGAGCGGCGCGGACGGCGTCGCGCTGACCCCGGGGCCTCGTCGCACTCGCGTGTGGCTCTCCCTCGGCGTCGCGCTCGGGGTCGCCGCGCTCGTCGCCTCGGCCTACTTCGTCGGCTTCGCGGCGAGGGACCGCGCGTCGCCGTCGTTCCAGCGGCTCACGTTCCGCGAGGGCACGATCTGGTCGGCGCGCTTCGCCCCGGACTCGCGCACGATCGTCTACGGTGCGTCGTGGGACGCGGGGCCGATCCGCATCTACTCGACTCGCCCCGAGAGCCCCGAGTCGGCGCCGCTCGCGATCCCGCCGGCGAACGTGATGTCCGTGTCGCCGTCGGGGGAGCTCGCGATCTCGCTCAACGCCCGGCCGGCGGGCCCGTTCGCGTCGATCGGGACGCTGGCGCGCTCGATGCTGGCGGGCGGCGGCCCGCGCGAGGTGCTCGAGGGCGCGCAGTCGGCGGACTGGTCGCCGGACGGCGCCAGCCTGGCCGTCGTGCGCACCGTCGCCGGCCGCAACCGGCTCGAGTTCCCGATCGGCCGGGTCCTCTACGAGACGCCGTCCGGCTACATGAGCCACGCGCGCGTCTCGCCGCGCGGCGACCTCGTCGCGTTCATCGAGCACCCGATGCGGGGCGACGACTCGGGCGCGGTCGCGGTCGTGGATCGTCAGGGCAAGAAACGCGTGCTCTCCGACGGCTGGATCACGCTGCGCGGGCTCGCGTGGTCTCCCGACGGCAACGAGGTCTGGTTCACGGGCGCCGCGATCGGCGGCGCGCGGGCGATCCACGCCGTGAACCTGTCCGGGCGCCGGCGGATGCTGTCGCGGATCCCGGGCGCGCTGACGCTCCACGACGTCTCGAAGGAGGGCCGCGCGGTCGTCGCGCTAGAGCACGCGCGCGAGGGCATCGTGGGCCTGCCGCCCGGCGAGGACAAGGAGCGCAGCTTCTCCTGGCACGACTGGTCGCGTCCGGTCGATCTGACGCCGGACGGCACGACGCTCTTGTTCGACGAGACGGGAGAGGGCGGCGGCGCCGGCTACGGCGTCTACGTGCGCCGCACCGACGACAGCCCCGCCGTGCGGCTCGGCGAGGGCCACGCGCTCGCGCTGTCGCCGGACCGCAAGTGGGCGCTCTCGACGCCGCACACGACCCCCGCGCAGCTGATCCTGCTGCCCACCGGTCCTGGCCAGGCGCGTCCGCTGCGGACCGGGACGTTCGACGCGATCCTGCGCGCGTCGTGGATGCCCGGCGGCGACCGGCTGATCTTCGCCGCCAACGCGCCGGGCCGCGCGCAGCGCCTCTTCGTGGAGCCGGCCGCGGGAGGTGAGCCGCGCGCCGTCACGCCGGAGGGCGTCGGCGCGGACTGGGCGGTGTCGCCGGACGGAGCGCGCGTCGCGGCGCTCGACTCCGACCGGCGGCTGATCTCGTACGCCGTGGACGGCGGCGATCCGCGGCCCATCCGAGGCGCCGAGCCCGCCGATGCGCCGATCCGCTACACCCCGGACGGACGCTCGCTCTTCGTGCTGGTCCGCGGGCTTCCGACGAGCGCGGACGTGTACAGGATCGACCTCGCCTCGGGAGACCGCAGCCTCGTCAAACAGCTCACGCCGCCCGACGGGATCGGGCTGCTCGGCATCCCGCGGATTCTGCTCTCCGCCGACGGCCAGTCGTACGTCTACACGTACGTTCGCTTTCTCGACGAGCTGTATCTGGTGGACGGGCTGCGGTGATCAGCTCTGAGCCGCGACGCGACATATTAGCTCCGGCTAATATGTCCCCGGTTCACCCGATCACGCCGAGTGTGGCCTTCGGCGCCCAGCCCGGGAACACCGCTCCGACGGAATCGCGCGACAGGCCCATCCGAGCGGTGAGCACCTCCGAGAAGACGTCGCGGAAGTCGGTCGTGACCGCGAGGTCCCGCCCCTCGTAGAGCCGGTCGCGGGAGAGCCCCGGCCAGCGCCCGTACACGCGGCCGCCGCGGACGCCGCCGCCGACGAGCATCATCGCGTTGCCGTGGCCGTGGTCGGTGCCGCGATTGCCGTTCTCCGCCGCCGTGCGGCCGAACTCCGACATCGTCACGAGCGTCACGTCCGCCATGCGGGAGCCGAGGTCGCGCGTGAACGCCGCGATCGCGAGCGCGAGGTCGCGGAGGCGGTTGGCGAGCTGGCCGTTCGACGCGCCCTGTCCGGCGTGGGTGTCCCAGCCGCCCGCGTCGGTGAACGCGACCTCGAGGCCGACTCCGGCCCGGATCAGCTGCGCGATCTGCTTCAGCGAGCGGCCGATTTCGCCGTTCGGGTACTGCGCGCCGTTCTCCGGCGCCAGCCGCGACGGCGCCGCGGACTCGAGCACGCGAAGCGCCTCGAACGACTCTCGCGCCGCCGCGCGCAACGGGGCCGAGTCCGACCCGCCGTACATCGCCTCGAGCGCCTGCGCGTCGCCGGACGCGCGGAGCCCGAAGCGCTCGAGACGGTCGACCGCGACCGCCCCGTCGGCGCCGGCGAGGATCCGCGGCATCGCGCGCGTCACCGAAACGGCGCGCACGGGGGAGTCGCGCCGGCGAGGCGCGCTTCCAAAGGGCGCCGGGCGGCTCGCGTCCTGAGAGACGGCCGGCGCGTCGCGCCGGCGAGGCGCGCTTCCAAAGGGCGCCGGGCGGCTCGCGTCCTGGGAGACGGCCGGCGCATCGCCCCGGCGCGGCGCCGCCGCGAGCGCCCGGGCGAGGAAGCCGTCGCGGGTGGTACGCGCGCCCGGCGTGCCCGTCTCCATGAAGTCCTGCGCGTCGAAGTGCGACCGGGTCGGATCGGGGGAGCCGGCCGCGTGGACGAACGCGGCGCTCCCGCTCCGGTAGAGGTCGTGGAGCGGCGCGAGCGACGGGTGCAGGCCGAAGAAGCCGTCGAGATCGAGCGCCGTGCCCTCACGGGAGCCCGGCCTGGGAACCGCGATCGTCGGACGCGCCGAGTAGTACGCGCTCTCGCCGTATGGGACGACGACGTTCAGGCCGTCGACCGCGCCGCGCAGGAAGACGGCGACGAGGACGCGCGAGGACGGAGGCGTCTCCGCCGACGCCATCCGCACGAAGACGCGCGGCACGAAGCCTCCCGCGACGAGCGCGAGCCCCGACGACTTGAGGAACAGGCGGCGGTCCACGGTCACTGCCTCTGGAACTCGGGGCTGCCGACGAGCAGCGCCTCCGCGAGCGCGCGCCGCTCCGCGGGATCCTGCGGCGCGTCCTCCAGGCGCCGTCGGATCGCGTCGCGCGAGGCGGCCGAGAGGCCGGCCGGCACGAGCTTGCCCTCCAGCGCGCCGAGCAGGACGTCTCCGTCCGGCGGCGCGAGCGCGGGCGCCGACGTGCCCGGGATCTTCCCGCGCGCGGCGGCGAGCGCGAAGTTCATCCTCGCGAGGAGCGCGCCGGAGCTCGTCCAGTCCTCCGACGCGTCGGGGTAGCCGGTCGGCGGCGCGCAGAGATAGAGCGGCTCGCCCATCTCCTCGATCGAGCGCGCGATCGCGCGCCCGTCCGTGTCCGAGCCCAGCGCGCGGACCGCGGAGACCGCGTACTCGAACGGCGACTTCACCTTGGCGCGGAAGGTCGACGGGTCGAAGAACTCCGGGCTCTCGACGACCGCGCGCACGGTCTCGCGCAGGTCACCGCCGGTCGCGAGGTAGCGCGCGGCGACGCGCTCGACGAGCGCCTCGGGAGGCGCGTCGCTGACGAGCCGCTCGCAGAGCTCCCGCGCGAGGTGGCGCGCCGTGGAGGGGTGGCGGGCGAGCATGCGGATCGCGGACTCGCCCTCGGCCATGCCCCCGCCGGGGAAGCGCCGGCCGAGCACGGTCTTCTCGCCGACGTCGTGGAGGCGCTCGCGGAAGACGAACTCCCCCGGGGCGGCCTCCTCGAAGCCGCGCCGGCGCGCGTTCGCCCGGGGGTTCGCCGGCCGCTCGGCTCTGGGAAGTCCCACGGACCAGCCCGTCAGCACGCGCGCCAGCTCCGTCACGTCGGACTGCGTGTAGCCGCCGTCGACGCCGAGCGTGTGCAGCTCGAGCAGCTCGCGCGCGTAGTTCTCGTTCAGGCCCTGCGGGCCCTTGCCGGAGTAGGCCGCCCGGCCGAACGCGGGTGGACGGCGCGACGGCTCCGCCGCGGAGCGCGCGTTGTCCAGGTAGACGAGCATGGCCGGCGACTTCGCGGTCGCGAGGAGGAGATCCTCGAACCGGCCGAGGATCCGCGGGCGGATCGTGTCGCGCTCGAACGACACGATCGCGACGCGCGCGAGCCCCTTGCGTGCGTAGACGTTGAAATGGTTCATCCAGAAGTCGACGAGGACCTCCTGGAGCTGGCGCGTCGAGTCGGCGGCGCGCACGATGCGGGCCGCCGTCAGGTCGGAGAGCAGCCTCGCCGGGCGGTTCTCCGGTGGGACCATCGCCCGCACGCGCGCGGCGACGCCGTCCGCGGGGTTCTCGGCGCCGTCCCCGTCCGCCGCGTTCGCCTCCCCGCCCGTGT
>DATBBK010000131.1:0-6072 GCA_036271035.1 Thermoanaerobaculia bacterium
CGGCCTGTATCGCTCCGACGACGCGGGCGCGACGTGGACGCGGCTCGAGCCCAACGTGCGGCGCCGGCTCATCCAGCGGACCTGGTACTACCAGCACGTCGTCGCCGACCCGCGCAACCGCAACCGCGCGTACGTCATGAACGTCGACAGCTTCGTCACGGAGGACGGCGGCGTCCGGTGGGAGCCGATCCGGGGCCTGCCCCACGGCGACGCCCACGACATCTGGATCAACCCGCGCGACACCCGGATCCTCGCGATGGCGAACGACGGGGGCGGCACGATCTCCGTCGACGGCGGCCGCACGTGGTCCACGCAGCTCAATCAGCCGACCGCCGAGATCTACAACGTCACGGTCGACGAGCAGTTCCCGTACCGCGTCTACGGCGCCTCGCAGGACAACACGACCTTCTCGATACCGAGCCGGCTGCCGGCGGGGCTGACGCCGTACGAGAGCTGGCGGGACGTCGGCGGCTGCGAGAGCGGGAACGTGGCGGTCGACCCGCGCAACCCGAGCATCGTGTACGCGGGATGCGGCTACGGCGGCGAGATCACTCGCATGGACGTGGCGACCGGCCTGAGGCGAAACGTCATGGCGTACGCCGAGATGGAGGTCGGCCTCGCGCCGCGCGACCTGAAGTACCGCTTCAACTGGACCGCGCCGATCCGCATCTCGCCGCACGATCCGTCCGTCCTGTACCACTGCTCCCAGTTCGTGCACCGCTCGACGGACGAGGGGCAGACGTGGACCGTCATCTCGCCGGACCTCTCGCGGAACCAGAAGGACAAGCAGGACTACTCGGGCTCGCCGATCACCTACGAGAACACGGGCGTCGAGACGAACTCGAACATCCTCGCCTTCGAGGAGTCGCCGCTGGTGAACGGGATCCTCTGGGCCGGCACCGACGACGGCCTCGTGCACGTCTCGCGCGACGGCGGCGGAAGCTGGAAGAACGTGACGCCGCCCGGGCTCGCGGAGTGGGCGGAGATCCGCACGATCGAGCTGTCGGCCCACGGCGCGGATCGCGTCTTCGTCGCGGCGGATCGGCACCGCATGGACGACTGGCGCCCCTACGCGTACGCGTCCGACGACGGCGGCGCGACGTGGCGCCTCCTGACCGACGGGCGCAACGGCATTCCGGGGGACGTGCCCGTCCGCGCCGTCCGCGAAGACCCGGAACGGAAGGGGCTTCTCTACGCCGCGACGGAGCGCGGCGTCTTCGTCTCCTTCGACGGCGGCGCGCGGTGGCAGAGCCTGCAGCAGAACCTGCCGCGGCTCCCTGTGACCGACCTGCGCGTGCATCGCGGGGACCTGGTCGTGTCGACGCAGGGCCGCGGTTTCTGGATCCTCGACGACGCGACGCCCCTGCGCGAGATCGCCGCCGGGCGCGGCGGCGCGCCACGCCTCTTCCCGCCGCGAGACGCCGTGCGCGCCGCGATGGCGGCCCTCAAGCCGTCCGACGCCTTCCCGGCGGAGAACCCGCCCTACGGCGCGTCGCTCGACTACGCGCTGCCGCCCGGGTTCGCGGGCGAGTCCGTGCTCGAGATCGCCTCGAGGGACGGGCGGCCGGTCGCGCGCTTCTCGTCCGAGCGCAACGCGCCGCCGGACGCGCCGGAAGTGTTCACGCTGAACGCGGCGCCGTCCGGCGACCGCCGTCTTCCGAAGACCGCCGGCATGAACAGGTTCGTCTGGGACCTGCGCGAGCGCGCCGTCGACGTCGCGCCCGATGCGATCGTCTGGGGCTTCACCGGCGGCCCCGCGGTCCCGCCCGGCGACTACGTCGCGACGCTCACGGCCGGCTCCTGGAAGCAGTCGCAGCCGTTCCGCGTCCTGGCCGATCCGCGGCTGCCGTGGACGGCGGCCGACTACGCCGCCCAGCACCGTGTGGCGACGTCGTGTCGCGACGCGCTCGACCGGCTCTACGGCGCCGTCCGGGCGCTTCGGTCCGCGCGCACACAGTCGGCCGAGGCCGTGAAGCGCCTCCGCGACGCCGGGCGCGACGCGGGTCCGCTCGAGGCGCGCGCCGCGGCGCTCGCCGAGAGGACGTCGGCGCTGGAGGAGGAGCTCATGCAGCCGCGCAACCAGGCCGACCAGGATGTCGAGAACTTCCCGACGAAGATCGACAACCAGCTCGCCTACGTCTACGGGCTCGTCTCGGAGTGGGACACGAAGCCGACGCAGGGGCAGGAGGACCGCGTCCGCGACCTCGTGGCGCGACTCGACGAGGCGCTCGCGAGGGTGAAGATCGCGTTGGACGAGGAGGTGCCGCGTTTCAACGAGGAGGCGAGCAGGGCAGGCGTCGAGGCGATCGTGGTGCCGAAGCCGTCCTGATTTCTATCCCTCGAGCGCCTTCATGTACTCCCGGTCGAACGCGGCCAGCAGGCTCTCCTCCGTCGAGTAGATACCCGGCACGTAGGCGCGCGACGACACGCCCTGCTGCGCGAGCTCGCAGACGTGCCAGTCCTGGCGGTTCGTGACGTCCCAGATCTCGATGCCGTCGGCCGGGTCGAAGCCGGGTGTCTCGAGGGTCTCCGGCGCGAAGAGCCACTCGCAGACGACGCGGGTCGCGTCCGGAGCGATCGGCGTGATGCGCGTCGCCATGGCGAAGTCCGGCTGGATGGTCAGAAACGAGTTCGGGAAGATCGAGTAGTAGAAGACGCGCCGGCGTTCCTCGTCGTTCAGCTCGCCGAGCGGCGCGCCGCACATACGGCCGGTCATGGTGATGCTGCCGCCGGACTCGTCGATCGCCATGTAGCCGCCGAGGACCGGACCCTCGCGCAGGTCGTTCGCGCCGCTGCGGTAGTGGGAGAGCTTCGACAGCGCCGGGTGGACGGGCGGGCAGTGGTAGCACTCGCTGAAGTTCTGGAAGATGAGCTTCCAGTTGGCGCGGACGTCGTAGGCGATCGCGCGCGCTGTCTTCAGCCGCGGCAGGTTCCAGGACGCGAACCGGCCGGCGAGCGGGCGAAGCGAATCGGACAGCGGAGGCGCGTCGGCCGCGAGGTTCAGGAACAGGAATCCCTCCCACTCGGCGAGCGGCGCCGGCGCGAGCGGGTGCTCCGCCTTGTCGAACCAGGCGACGTCGGCCATGTGCGGCGCTCCGATGAGGGCGCCGTCGAGCCCGTAGGTCCAGGCGTGGTACGGGCACTGGATGCCGCCCGCGAAGCGGCCGGCGGCCTCCTCGCAGAGCCGGGTCCCGCGGTGGCGGCACACGTTGAAGAAGGCGCGCGCTCGGCCGTCGCGGCCCCGGACGAGGATGACGCTCTCGCCGCCGAAGGCCGCGAGCCGGTAGTCGCCCGGCTGAGCGATCGTCTCGGCGCGGCCCACGTTGAGCCAGCGCCTCGAGAAGATCCGCTCCGACTCGCGGTCGAAGACCTCGCGCGACGTGTAGCAGGCGCCCGGCAGGGTGGTCGCCCGGGCCTCGAGAGTGTGGCCGCGATAGTCCATGCGGGGAGGGTAACACCGCGCGATAGACTTCGCGGAAACCCGTATCCGTACGGAAAAGGAGATCGGAATGAGACGGAGGATCTCGCGGCGTGACTTCGTGCGCACGAGCGCGGCTGCCGGAGTCGCGGCGGCGGCGACGAAGCGGCTCTTCGGTCAGGCGCCGGCCGTCAAAGCGGGAGGCGTGCACCCGGTCGTCGTGTCGTCCGCCAACGGCAACTGGTTCAAGAACGGCGGCACCGTGACGTGCGTCGAGAAGGCGTACACGACGATGACCCAGGGCTCCGACGTGCTCGACGCGCTGATCGAGGGAGTGAACATCGTCGAGCTCGATCCCGAGGACTACAGCGTCGGCTACGGCGGCGTGCCGAACTCGGAAGGCGTCGTCCAGCTCGACTCCTCGTGCATGCACGGACCGACGAAGCGCGCCGGCGGCGTGGCGTCGCTGGAAGGCGTCCGGACGCCGTCCCGCGTTGCCCGCGAGGTCATGAACCAGACCGACCACCACCTGCTCGTCGGCCACGGCGCCCAGTGGTTCGCCCGCAACATGGGCTTCAAGATCGAGGACGACCTCAACACGCCGCAGTCGCGCAAGCTCTGGCTCGAGTGGAAGCAGCGCACCGATCCGGGTCACTACCTGACGCCCAAGGAGCGCGAGATCGCGGCCGACCTGGCGCGGCACTCGATGGCGCGCGAGGGTCTGTTCGCCGGGCCGCAGATGTACGGCACGATCAACTGCGACGGCGTGAACGCGAAGGGCGAGGTGTGCGGCGTGACGACGACTTCGGGACTGTTCTTCAAGATCCCGGGCCGCGTCGGCGACTCGCCGATTCTCGGAGCGGGGCTCTACGTCGACGGCGCCGTCGGCGCGGCGGGATCCACGGGGCGCGGCGAGGCGAACCTCTACAACCTGTCGAGCTACATGATCGTCGAGGGCATGCGGCGCGGTCTCGCGCCGAAGGACGCCGGCATGGAGGCGCTCAAGAGGATCAAGGCGAACACCATCGAGAAGCGGCTGCGCAAGCCGAATGGCGATCCCAACTTCAACGTGAACTTCTACATCATCAACGCGAAGGGCGAGTTCGCGGGTTGCGCGCTCTACGGCGAGGACGACGAGGATCGCGGCTGGGCGGGCAACACGACGAACAAGGTTCGCTACGCCGTCTGCGACGAGAAGGGCCCGCGTCACCTGAACGTCGAGCCGCTGCTGCCGGGGACGGTGACGAGCTAACGGGGTGCCGGTCCGACGGGGCGACATATTAGCGACAGCTAATACGTCCCGACCGGGCCCGTCCGTGAGTGGATTCGCCGGCGATGCAGCTCTTCCAGGTCGACGACGCCGGCTCGCTCTTCATCTCACCGGCGCTGAGCGTCTGGGCGCCGCTCGAGGAGCGCGGCATCGACACGGTGATCGACCTGGAGGGCGACGTCGACCACTGCATACCGACCGTCCCCAACAGCGTCCTCTACGTCTACTTTCCGATCTACGACGAGGAGCTCCCGGACCTCGCCAAGCTCGACGCCGTCGCCGACATGGGGGCGTGCCTGATCCGGGCGGGCCACCGCGTGCTCTCGCACTGCGGCATGGGCTTCAATCGATCCGCGCTCGTCGCCGGCCTCATCCTGCTGCGCCAGGGGATCAGCGGGCCGGACGCCGTCCGGCGGCTTCGCGGCCGCCGCCCCGGCGCCCTCTTCAACTCCGTGTTCGCCGCACACCTCGAGTCGCTGGCGGCGCGTTAGGCCGACCCGGGGCGCGGCTCGCGCCTACGGCAGATACTCCTTCGGGATCGGAGTGTCCTTCGACTCGTCGGTCCAGATCGCGTTCGCGATCCACCAGCGCTTGCCATCCCAGAAGAGCTCGATCGAGTTGATGCCGCGCGCGATGATGGGACCGTTCTCGGTACGCCGCGACTCGTAGGTGCTCCAGACGTGCGCGATCGGGCCGAAGCGCTCGCTCACGCGATGGATCTCCTTCTCGAAGAAGCCCTGCGTGGCCATGCCGTCCGACCCGTCCACGTACTCCTGGTGCGACATGATCCGAGGCCGCGGCTTGCCCTCCTTGTCGTAGCCGACGTCCACGAAGCGCAGGTCCGGGATGTAGAGCGTCCGGTCGCGCGACCACTGGCGCGGCGCGCCGGCCGGGCCGCAGACGACGTCGTAGTACGCCTTGACGATGCCGTCGATCGTGCCGACGTCTTCGGGGCGCGGCGCGATGGTCTGGACTTCGACGTGTGGGCGCTTCGGCGGGGGCGGCTGCTGGGCCGGGGCTGCGGTGGCGGAGAGGGAGAGAGACAGAGTGACGGCGGTCAGGGCGAGCGAACGCATCGGTCCTCCTGTGAGTGGGGTTGATTCGACCACAACTGGCGTGACCGCGATCCCTACGAATCATTCACGACGGTGGCGTGCTCGCTCGCGCGAGGAAGAAGCCCCCTCTCTACCCGCGTAGCGGGGGGAGAGGGTTGGGGAGGGGGGGTGCTCCGATCGCAGTTCCGCACCCGTGGCGAGGCTCAGAGGACCAGCCCGCGAGTCCCGCGGCGACTAACTCGCTCATGGAACGCCGCACTCCGCGAGTCGGGCCTGCGCGCTTCGATGGGGTCAGGTCTTTCGTTTTCGGAGCTCTTTGCCGGCGCGGC
>DATBBK010000132.1:0-1661 GCA_036271035.1 Thermoanaerobaculia bacterium
GCGATGAGAAGCGCCACGAGGAAGAGGAAGAGCACGTGACGCACCGCTCCCGCCACCGCCCAGATCAGCAGCAACGTCAGTGGCAACAGCACGAGCTGCGCCCAGCGCGGGACCTCGATCGTTACCGGCGCGGGCGGCGGCGTGCGCTCGGGCATGCGCTCGATGGTAACGCCGGGATCCGTCAGATCCAGGGAAATTTGGCCCTCGACCAGTTGGAGGATCCGCGGAGGTTCGATAAGGTGCCGCGCGACATGCCGTCCTCGCGCCCCAAAGGGAGGCGGCGGGTCGATCGCCATCGCGCGCGCGCTGCGCGCCGGGCGCGCCGGGTCGCCCTCCTCGTCCTGCTTTCCGCGGTCTTCCTCGTCGCGCTCGGTCTCACCGCCTTCGGCGGGACGACGAAGCGCGTCTCGGCGATCATCCCGCGCCCGAGCCAGGCCACGGTCAGCCAGACCCGGCCGGCGACCGAGATCGTCGCCCAGCGCGGCGCTCTCAGCCTTCAGCTTCCGATCTCGCAGAGCCGCCTGACCGCGATCGGCTACCACAATGCCGGCGACGGCGCCCTCTCTCTCGACCCGGTCGGCCACCAGGCGAACGAAGGGGTCGTGCAGCGGATCGTGCACGGCATCTTCGGTGGCGGAGACGCCTCGCCGAAGTGGTACCAGCTCACGGGCGGCGGCACGTCCGCCCTCGACGTCGGCGCGCCGATCGGCAGCGACGTCTACTCGCCGGTCGACGGGAACGTCGTCGCCATCCGGCCCTTCATCGTCGAGGGAAAGAAGTACGGCTCCGAGATCGACATTCAGCCGCAGAACGCTCCGTCGCTCGTCGTCGCGGTGACGCAGCTCGTCGCCGACCCGGCGCTCACGGTCGGCACCTCAGTCGTGAGTGGCGCCACCAAGCTCGGCCGGGTGGCCGACCTCGCCGCAATCGAGCGGCAAGCCCTCGCGCGCTACACGAACGACGCCGGGAACCACGTGACGCTCGAGGTTCGCGCGGCCCCCGTCCAGGCGACCGGCTGAACGCTTGAAGATCCTCTTTCTCGCGGACGTCTTCGGCGTCCCGGGGCGCCGAGCCGTGGAGGAGCAGCTCCCGAACCTCCGCGAACGGTACGACGCCGACCTCGCGATCGTCAACGGAGAGAACGCGGCCGACGGAGCCGGAATCACCGCCAAGCTCGCCGATAAGCTGCTCGCCGCCGGCGCCGACGTCGTGACGCTCGGCAACCACACCTACCGGCGCGGCGGGATCGCCGCCTATCTCGCCGGCAGCGAGCGCGTGATCCGGCCCGCGAACTCCGGTGCCGAAGCGCCCGGCCACGGGCTGGCCGTCGTCGAGGCGCGCAACGGCATTCGCGTCGCCGTCATCAACCTGCTCGGCCAGCTCTTCCTTCCGACGCCCGTCTCGCCCTGGGAGATGGTGGACGCGCTCGTCGAGGAGGCGCGCGCGGCCGCGCCGGTCGTCGTCGTCGACTTCCACGCCGAGGCGACGAGCGAGAAGGTCGCGCTCTCGACCTGGCTCGACGGCCGGGTCACCGCGGTCATCGGCACCCACACGCACATCCAGACGAACGACGCGCGCGTGCTGCCGGGCGGCACCGCAGCCCTCACCGATGCGGGGATGACAGGCCCGCACGATTCCGTGATCGGTGTCCGCTCGGAGCT
>DATBBK010000133.1:0-8167 GCA_036271035.1 Thermoanaerobaculia bacterium
TCGATCCTCCACCCGACGCACGATCGGAGTCCCGGAACTGGAAGAACTCGCGGAAGAAGACGTCGTCCTGCAGCCCCCAGCCCCAGACCGTGTCCGCAGGCCGCTCGCGCTCCGGCTCGAGCGCCGCGCGCCGGACCTGGAAGCCGATCGCCTCCATGAAGGTCCCCGTGTCCTCGAACTTCAAGAGCCGGGCTGCCTCGTCGAAGACCGTGCGATAGCCGTGATCGTCGAGGATCTCGGGCAGGCAGCGCATACGGATGCCGCGATAGGTCTCGAACACCGTGCCTCGCATCGCCGGCAGCACCGAGCAGAGGGTCGCCAGCTGGCCCCGCGGCGATTCCATCGAGTTGCCGTAGAAGTTCTCGACGTAGACGCCCCTGGGGATCAGCGAGTTGAAGAACGGCGTGTACTCACGACCGTCGCCCGTCTTCGTCTCGACGAAGTTGGCGTTGAACGACTCGATGACGACGAAGAACACGTTCGGTGGAGTGGCCGGTGCCGTCCCGACGCCCGAGACCAGGCTGCGGCGCGCGAAGGGATAGCGCTCGGCGCCGGTGCCCTTCGGTAGCATCCGGGTGAGCCTCCAGTTGCCCTGGATGGCCCGCAGGCTCGCGGTCAGCTCGTCGCTCGTCGGAACCGGCCCCAGCGCGATGAACGCGGCGGCGGCGACACACGCGAGCAGCGCGAGGCCGCGGCGCCGCGGGCGCGGCAGATTCGAGAAGACCCTTCCCGCCGTCTCCAGCAGGACGACCACGACGACCGCCCCGGCCGGAAAGACATAGCTGCGCCAGCCGAGGAACGAGCCGATCGTCCGCCGCACCTCGAGGTCGAGCATCTCGCGGCGGAAGCGCCACAGGACGCCCCACTCGAACTGGCCGCGCGTGTGCCAGTGATACAGGAGCATCAGCGCGTAGAGCGCGGCGACGGCCGCCGAGATCGCCGTCGCGGCGACGCGGTTGCGAGGGACGAGCAGCGCGACGAGCCAGCCGTAGACGAACAGTGCCGCGTAGGAGAAGACGACCTCGAGGAGGAACGCGGACAGGCTCTCGACGGGCGTCCCCTTCCGGTCCGCGAGACGCCGTTCGAGAAACAGCGTGTGGAGCGCCCACAGGATCCAGACGATCGCCGGGACGAAGCGCGTCCAGCGACTCAGGAAGCCGGCGAGCGCCTCTCGCCGGGCAGTGAGCGACCTCTCCGCGGCGCGGGCTCCATCTCCCATCGTCGGCCGCGAACCGTCAGTCGAGATCGATGTCCCGGACGGGCCTCGAGTCGTCGTCCTTGGTCTTCTCGAAGAGCTCCCGGAACTTGCGGTTCAGGACGTCCTTCTTGGATTTCTCGGCCTCGATCGAGGCGGCAAACTTCTTCTCGCGCTCCGCGTCCGCGCCCTTCAGCGCCCCGAGCGCATCGTCGACCGACGAGAACTTGCGCGGCGTCTTGGGCGCCTCGTGGTCAATCACGGCCCGCAGCACCGGGTCGACCTTCAGCCGCGCGTTGCAGCAGGGGCAGAACAGCTCGAAGTCGCCGCCGGGCGTCTCGTCCGTCACCCCGACAGTCTACGTAAAAACGAGGTCAGCGGCCGTGCTTCCGGCGGATGCGCTCCCGGCGATCATCACGGCCGGGCCGGCCGGCGTCGGAGCGCGGCGCGACCATCCGCTCGATCCGGCGCGCCTCCACGACTTCGGGCGACGGCGCCGGGGTCACATCCTCGTAAAGCTTCCTCGCCTCCGCGCGCGGAATCGAGCGCTCCGCCAGGCCGCACACGACGAGCTCGCGCCGGCGGCCGTCGGATCCGGAGATGCCGAGGCGGTCGCCCGGGCGGATCTCGCGATGGGGCTTGCCGCGTGCGCCGTTGACCTCGACCTTGCCGCCCTCGCACGCGGCCTTCGCGCGCGTGCGCGTCGGGAAGACGCAGGCGACGTCGAGCCAGACGTCGAGGCGGACGCTTTGCAACGGGGGCGACGGGGACTGCGACGAGGGCCGCGGCGACGCGTCCCGGCCGCTCACGGCCGGGAGCCGAGGGGACGAGAGGCGACCCAGTCGCGGAGCGCGGGCGAGGAGGCGGGCGGGTCGGCCGCGGGTTTCGCGAGGAACGAGCCCTGCGCCGCACCCACGCCCTCGGTCGCGCACACGTCGAGGTCCTCGGCGCGCTCGATGCCCTCGGCGACCAGCACGAAGGAGAACTCGCGGCTCAGGTCCGCGAGGAACTTGAGGATGGCGCGGCGGCGCGGATCCTGCGCGATGCCGCGCGTGACCTCGCTGTCGACCTTGATGTACTCGGGCTGCAGCCCCTGGCAGAGCTGCAGCGTCCCGTAGCCGGACGTCACGTCGTCGAGCGCGATCGCCGCGCCGAGGTCGCGCGGCACGGTCAGGGCCGCCGAGATCTCGGTCGCGCCGGGCAGCCTCTCCACCTCGACGAGGTCGAGCACGAGGCGCGAGAACGAGACGCCGCGCCGCTCCGTCTCCTCGCCGAGTCCGGCGAGGGCATCCTCGGAGCGCGAGATCAGGCGCGGGTTGACGTTCAGAAAGAGGAGGACGTTCTCCGGAAGACGGCGGGACGAGTCGAGGACGACCGACCACGCGAAGCGCTCGAAGTGGCGCTCCAGCCCGAGCGCCTCGGCCGCCGGGAAGATCTCCGCCGCGAGCCGCGCCTCGCCGTTGGCGGAGCGGGCGCGCAGCAGCCCCTCGTGACCGAGGATCCCGCCAGTGCGCAGGTCGAAGATCGGCTGGAACTCGACGAAGAACTCGCCGCCCGTCATCGCGTCGCCGAGCCAGAGTGCCTCGACCTCGCGGCGAGCGCGCGTGAGCGGCGTCAGCCGGCTCATCGCGTCCCACTTGGTCTGCTGCATGTCCTCGGGCGCCACGCGGACCCGGTCCGCGAGCCCGCCGACGTTGTTGTGGAGGTCCTCGAGGAACTGCTCGGCGGTGCGCTCGACGAGGAGCCGCCGCGCCTTGCCGTACATCGGCGCGCGCGCCCAGTTCCGGCCGAACGCCGCGGCGACCGCGCGCTCGGCCTCGACGCCGTCGGGTCGGACGAAGATGGCGCGCGCCCGCCGCCAGCGATCCAGCCGGCCAAGCACCTGGCCGTCCAGAACGCTACCGGGAGCCTTCATTGGTTCGATTGTAGGACGAGGGCGCGTGCGCGAGCGACGAAAAACCCTCGGCTATTCGCCGGGGGTGTAGAACGTCGCCGTCCGCACGTTCTCGTCGATGCCCAGCCGGCGATGGATCGGCGGGAACGCGCGCTGATCGCAGTCGAGCCGCTCGCAGAGCCGGCACGTAATGCCGATCGGCACGGCGGCCTTGGGGTTCTCGAGGTCGAGGCTGTCGCCGTAGACGAGATGCCGCGCGTGGCTCACCTCGCATCCGAGGGAGATCGCGAGGAGCGGATGCGCGGCCCCGAAGCCGCCCATGCTCTGGCGGACCGTGCGGGCGACGCAGAGATACGTCGTCCCGTCCGCCATGCGGGAGAGCTGGATCCGCACCATCCCGGGGGTCATGAACGCGCTGTGGACGTTCCACCTCGGGCAGAGGCCCGAGAAGCGCGCGAACTGGATGCCCGAGGCCGAGAAGCGCTTCGAGATGTTTCCCGCGATGTCGACGCGGATGAAGTGGAACGGAACGCCCTCGCGCCCCGGCCGGCGGAGCGTCGTCAGGCGGTGGCAGACCTGCTCGAAGCTGACTCCGAAGCGCCGCTCGAGCAGCTCCACGTCGTAGCGAAGCGCGCGCGCCGCCTCGAGGAACGGCTCGTACGGCATCAGCAGCGCGCCCGCGAAGTAGCTCGCGAGCGCGACGCGGCAGAGGGTCACCGAGTCGGGGGTCGTCAGCCGCGAGCGGCGCACGATCCGCTCGAACTCGTCGGAGAGCCTCAGCAGTCCGATCTGATGCGCGAGCTGGAACGCGCGCGCGTGCGGCGAGAGCTGCTCCGACAACTCGATTCTCCGGCGCTGCGGATCGTACGCGCGCATCGTGCGGCGCGCGTCCGCCTGGGGCACGACCGCGACCGAGATTCCCTCGCGTTCGAGGTCCCGAACGAGGCCCGGGTAGACGTCCGGCCGCTCGAGCCCGGCCTCGCGCGCGATCCGCTCGGCGGCGTCCTCGATGTCCGGGAAGTAGTTCTGGTTCTCCTGCAGGACGTCGGAGACCTCCTCTGACGGCAGCCGTGCGGGATCGATCCCGGTCAACTCGCCGCCCTCGGAGACCTTCGACGCGACCGAACGCATGCCCTCGAGCGCGTCGCGGTACGCGCGGTAGAGCTTCACGATCGCGTGCGAGACGCTCTCGTTCGACGCGGTCTCGCGCAGATCCGTCGTCGTGAGGTCGTGCGCCTCGAAGAGCGCGTCGCCGAACACCTCGTGGAGGTCGGAGATCAGCCGCGCGTGATCGTCGGGCGCGAAGCTCTTCAGATCGAGAGGGTAGAGCTCGGCGAGACGCAAGAGCAGCGGCGCGGTGAGCGCACGCTGGTCGTGCTCGATCAGGTTCAAGTAGGAGGCGGAGATGCCCATCTTCTGAGCGAGGTCGACCTGACGCAGGCCATGCCGCCGGCGGAGCGCCCTCACCTTGGGTCCGAATTTCGCCGCGGCTGCCATTGCGTCCGAGCCTCCGACTTTACTGCATCGACAGGTTTACGCGATGCAATTTTCCAGCCTTCACAAGCTAACCGACGGGAGTGGCGTAAGTTATTGACCCCGTGCTCTCCCTCATGATTCTGTAAACCGGTGAGCGTGACGACGATAGACACCGGCAGCCCGACGACGCGACCCGCGACACCCGCGCGAGCAGGGATCGCGGTCCGGGGACCGGTCGTGGCCGCGGGAGCTCGCATCCTCACCCCGGAGGCGCTCGCCTTCGTCGCGATGCTCGAGCGCCGCTTCGGAGCGCGCCGCCGCGAGCTGCTCGAGCGCCGTGCGGACCGCCAGCGCGACCTCGACGCCGGCTGGCTGCCCGAGCTCCCGCCGGCCACGAGCGATCTGCGCGCGCGGGCCTGGGCGGTCGCGCCGATCCCCGACGACCTGCGCGACCGCCGCGTCGAGATCACCGGCCCGGTGGACCGCAAGATGATCATCAACGCCCTCAACTCCGGCGCGAACGTCTTCATGGCGGACTTCGAAGACTCGTGCTCGCCCACGTGGGCGAACCTCCTCGAGGGTCAGGCGAACCTGATCGATGCGATCGACCGCACGATCGAGCACGTCGCGCCCGACGGCCGCGCGTACCGGCTGAACGACGCGACGGCCACGCTGATGGTGCGCCCGCGCGGCTGGCACCTCGAGGAGAAGCACCTGGAGATCGACGGCGCGCCCGCGTCGGCGAGCCTGTTCGACTTCGGGATCTTCCTCTTCCACAACGTGGGACGTCTTCTCGCGCGGGGCACGGCCCCGTACTTCTACCTGCCCAAGATGGAGAGCCACCTCGAGGCGCGCCTGTGGTCGGACGTCTTCCGCGCGGCGCAGGAGGAGCTCGCGATCCCGCACGGCACGATCCGCGCGACCGTCCTGATCGAGACGATCCTCGCCGCGTTCGAGATGGACGAGATCCTCTGGGAGCTGCGCGACCACTCCGCGGGGCTCAACTGCGGGCGCTGGGACTACATCTTCTCGTTCATCAAGAAATTCCGCGGCCGGTCCGAGTTCGTGCTGCCCGACCGCTCGCAGGTGACGATGACGCGGCCGTTCCTGTCCGCGTACACGCGGCTCGTCGTGCAGACGTGCCACCGCCGCGGGATCCACGCGATGGGCGGCATGGCCGCGCAGATCCCGATCAAGAGCGATCCGGAGGCGAACGCGCGCGCGATGGAGAAGGTCGCCGAGGACAAGCGGCGCGAGGTCTCGAGCGGACACGACGGGACCTGGGTCGCGCATCCCGGCCTCGTCGGACTGGCGCGAGAGATCTTCGACGCGGGGATGCCGGGTCCGAACCAGATCGCGGTGCGGCGGACCGCGGAGACCGTCTCCGCCACGGACCTCCTCAGCGTGCCGGAGGGAACGATCACCGAGGCCGGGCTGCGCCAGAACGTGAACGTCGGGATCCTCTACCTCGAGGCGTGGCTGCGCGGGCTGGGGTGCGTCCCGCTCTACAACCTGATGGAGGACGCCGCGACGGCCGAGATCTCGCGCACCCAGGTGTGGCAGTGGATCCGGCACGGCTCGCGCCTCGAGGACGGCCGCGCCGTCACGCGCGGGCTGTTCGCCGCCGTGCGCGACGAGGAGCTCGCCGGGATCCGCGGGCAGGTCGGCGAGGCGCGGTGGCGCGCCGGCCGCTACGAGCGGGCGGCGGAGATCTTCGAGTCGCTCGCGACCGCCGACGCCCTGCAGGACTTTCTGACGATTCCCGCCTACGACGAGCTCGTCCGGACGGAATAGAGAGAGAAACAGGAGGACCGACCCATGGCCAGGAAGACCGTCGAGTCGATCGCCCGCGAGTGGAACGAGGAGCCGCGCTGGGACGGCATCACCCGCGGCTACGCCCCCGAGGACGTGCTCCGGCTGTCCGGCTCGATCGAGATCCGGCACACGCTCGCGGAGCGCGGCGCGGAGCGGCTGTGGGAGCTGCTCCGCTCCGAGGACTACGTGGCGGCGCTCGGCGCGCTCACGGGCAACCAGGCGATCCAGCAAGTCAAGGCGGGCCTGAAGGCGATCTACCTGTCGGGATGGCAGGTCGCGGCCGACGCGAACCAGTCGGGTCACATGTACCCGGACCAGAGCCTCTATCCCGCCACGTCGGTGCCGCACGTCGTGTCGCGCATCAACCAGGCGCTGCGCCGCGCGGACGAAATCCACACTGCCGAGGGGAAGAACGGGATCGACTGGTACGCGCCGATCGTCGCGGACGCCGAAGCGGGCTTCGGCGGAGCGCTCAACGCATTCGAGCTGATGAAGGGAATGATCGAGGCCGGCGCCGCCGCCGTCCACTTCGAGGACCAGCTCGCGTCCGAGAAGAAGTGCGGCCACATGGGCGGCAAGGTGCTCGTCCCGACGTGCCAGTTCATCCGGACTCTCACCGCGGCGCGCCTCGCCGCCGACGTGATGGGCGTGCCGACGCTCCTCGTCGCGCGGACAGATGCGAACAGCGCGCAGCTCATCACCTCCGACGTCGACGAGCGCGACCGCCCGTTCCTGACCGGCGAGCGCACGCCCGAGGGCTTCTACCGGATGACGGGAGGCCTGGACGCCGCGATCGCGCGCGCGATCTCGTACGCGCCGTACGCCGACCTGATCTGGTGCGAGACGTCGGAGCCGAATCTCTTCGAGGCGAAGCGCTTCTCGGACGCGGTGCACGCGAAGTTCCCGGGCAAGCTGCTCGCGTACAACTGCTCGCCCTCGTTCAACTGGGCGAAGAAGCTCGACGCGGAGACGATCGCGAGCTTCCAGCGCGAGCTCGGCGCGATGGGTTACAAGTTCCAGTTCGTGACCCTGGCGGGCTTCCACGCGCTGAACCACGCGATGTTCGAGCTCGCGAGCGCGTACCGCGACGAGGGCATGGCGGCGTACTCGCGGCTGCAGCAGGCGGAGTTCGCGAGCGAGTCGCGCGGCTACACGGCGACGCGGCATCAGCGCGAGGTCGGCACCGGATACTTCGACGACGTCGCGAACGTGATCGCGTCCGGGCAGGCCTCGACGATGGCGCTCGCGGACTCGACGGAGTCGGCACAGTTCTAGCTATCCCGATGGCCGCGAGCGTCCGCTGGACGACGCGCGCGACGATCGGGTGATTCGCGGAACCGCCGCCCCCCGCTGGACGGGGGCGGCGGTTGTTTCGAGAAGGTTTCACGCGACCGCCGCTCTCCGCTGGATGGGAGCGGCGGTTGATTCTTTCGGCGCGCCAACCGATGCGGCGTTAGCCCTTTCTGCGCCATCCCGAGCGATAGCGAGGGATCCAGTCACCGGCAGGCTGACGCGCCGAGAACCTGAGTCGCGGCGGCATCCGTGGCGTTCGAGTCGGGGATCCTTCGTCGCTCCGCTCCTCAGGATGACGGTTCAGACGATCGCAAGATCGCAATACATTAGCTGTCGCTAATACGTCGGAATGTCTTGCTGCCGCGTGCCGGCGTTCAGTGACGGGATCCTTCGGCGCTCCGCGCCTCGCGATGGGCGGCGTTCAGTGATGGGGATTCCTCGCCGCCGCGGCTCGGGATGGGCCGCGCCGTTATCAGTGACGGGATCCTTCGGCG
>DATBBK010000134.1:0-28964 GCA_036271035.1 Thermoanaerobaculia bacterium
CGTTAGCGGATCCCGCGAGGGCGGATCGCTCTTATAATTTCTTCACACGCATGATGCAGGTCTTGTACGAATGGGATGGGAGACCGCAAGTCTTCACGGTCTCCAAGGACGTCGCGTCCATCGGGCGCGCGAACGACAACGACATCGTCCTCAACGACTTCTCAGTCTCGCGCCGGCACGCCTTCATCAAGCGCGAGAGTGACGACTGGGTCATCTACGACAACCAGTCGACCAACGGCGTCCGCCTCAACGACAAGGCGGTTCCGCGCGCGGTCGTGCGCGACGGCGACCATGTCCTGATCGGCACCTTCCTCCTGCGGTTTCGCGAGGAGGAGGACGCGCCGGCTGCGCCGGCCGTGCCGCCGCGCGGGAAGATGATCGACTCGACCTCGACGCGGATCCGGCCGATCGCCGAGTTCAACGAGGACTACGGGCTCGATCCCGCCATCCCGCCGCCGGACTCCACGGCCGACCGCAAGCGCGTGGCGCCCGACGCGGCCTATCGCAACCGCGTCTTCGAGATCCTCGTGCAGGTCGCCAAGGCGCTCATCTCCGCCGACGACCTCGAGACGGTGCTCGACAAGGTCATGGACCTGATCTTCGAGTTTCTCGCGGTGGATCGCGCGTTCCTGCTCCTCGAGGAGTCCGGCGGCGCCCTCCAGCTCCGCATCTCCCGCTACCGCTCGAAGCGGCGGCCGACCTCGGACGGCTCGGCGCCGTACTCGCGCACGATCGTGGACATGGTCGTGAAGCAGAAGGTCGCGATCCTCACCTCGGACGCGCAGACCGACCAGCGGTTCGAGTCGGGAGAGTCGATCCGCATGCAGCAGATCCGCTCGGCGATGTGCGCGCCGCTGTGGAGCGGCGAGTCGGTGATCGGCGTGATCTACGTGGACTCCCCGCTCCACGCGGGGAGCTTCTCGGACCAGGACCTCGACCTGATCACGGCGCTCGCGAACTTCGCCGCGGTGGCGATCCAACGCGCGCGGCTGCACGAACGGGTCGTCGAGGAGAAGCGGATCCGCGGCCGCCTCGAGCGCTATCACTCGCCCCAGGTCGTGGAGTCGATCATCACGGACCTCTCCGCGACCGGAGACATGAAGGCCGCGAAGACGCGCGTGGTGACGGTCTTCTTCGCGGACCTCGTCGGCTTCACGACGTGGTCCGAGAAGATGGCGCCGGAGCAGCTCTCGGAGATGCTCACCGAGTTCTTCACGCTCTCGTCGGACGCCGTGTTCTCGTGCGGCGGCACGATCGACAAGTTCATCGGCGACGCCGTCATGGCGTTCTTCGGCGCGCCGCTGGACCAGCCAGACCATGCCGACCGGGCCGTGGCCGCGGCCCTGAAGGTGCGTGAGGCGATGTCGCACTGGAACCACGAGCGCTCGACGCGCGGCGAGGGCCCGCTCGAGATCCGCATCGCGCTGAACACCGGCGAGGCGATCGTCGGAGACATCGGCTCGGAGCGCCGCGTGGACTACACGGTGCTCGGAAACGCGGTGAACGTCGCGGCGCGGCTCGAGGAGTTCGTCGCGCAGCCCGGAGACATCGTGATCGGCCCCGAGACGTACACCGCCGTCCGCGACCGCTTCGAGGTCACGCAGCTCGGGTATTTCTCGCTGAAGGGACTCTCGGCGCAGGTCCCGCTGTACAAGGTGATCAAGTAGCGAGCCCGTCCGGTTTCTCCCCCCGTCCATCCGCGTCGGCGGCGCTCCGATCCGAGCGCGGCAGTGACGAAGCCCGGAGGACCAGCCCGCGAGTCCCGCGGCGGCTAAGTCGCTTATGAAGCGCGGCACTCCGCAAGTCCGGCCTGCGCGCGTCGCGCCGAACGGCGCGCCATGAAGTCACGGCCTTGGCAGCCCGGGCTGACAAGGCCGCGTTCGATGGGGTCAGCCCTCCATTTTTCGGAGCTCAGAGCGAACGGGGCTCTATCGCGTTCGCGTCGTCGCTCCGAAAAACACAGGACTGACCCCGAGCACGGCATCCGTAAAGCCACGGTGCGGCGTGACAGAATTCCTGCCGTGGTCGGACTGCCCCTCGTCTTCGTGACCAGCCGCGCCGAGAAGGCGAAGGAGGCCGAGCGGCTGGGGTTCGTCGTCGAGCGGCTCGACCTCGAGCTGCCCGAGCCGCAGGCGCTCGATCCGTCGAAGATCGTCGAGGAGAAGGCGAAGACCGCGTACGCGATGCTGTCGCGTCCGGTCCTCGTCGAGGACAGCGGACTCTCGATCGACGCCTGGGGCGGATTCCCCGGAGCGCTCGTCAAGTGGCTCGAGAAGAGTGCGGGCGTGGACGCGATCACGCGGATGCTCGAACCCTTTCCCGATCGCGGCGCGATCGCGGCCTGCGCGATCGCGTACACGGACGGCGGAGAGGTCGTCGCGGCGCGAGGGGAGACGCGCGGCGTCATCGCGCCCTCCCCGCGTGGGTCGAACGGCTTCGGCTGGGACACGATCTTCGTGCCGGAGGGAGAGAGCCGGACGTTCGCCGAGATGAGCGGCGCGGAGAAGGATCGCCTGTCGCACCGGCGCCGGGCCTGGGAGGCCCTCGCGGCGCGCCTGCCGCTCCAGAGGCGGAAGTGACGCGACCCGCGCGCCCAGCCCGCTCGCGCTGCGCGGTCGTCGCGCTCGCCGCACTCTTCGCCGCGTCGCTCGTCGCCTGCGCGAGCCCGCCCGACCCGCCCGCGACGGGGCGCGCAGCGACGAAGACCGGCGCGTCGCTCGTCGCGACGACGTTCGTGTCGGGCCTCGAGGTGCCGTGGTCGATCGCCTTCACCTCGCCCGACCGCCTCCTCGTCACCGAGCGGCCCGGGCGGATCCGGATCGTCGAGAAGGGCGTGCTGCGCGAGAAGTCGCTCGCCGTGCTCCCCGACGTCGAGGCGTCGGGCGAGAGCGGCCTGATGGGCATCACGCTCGCTCCCGACTACGCGACGTCGCGACTGCTCTACGTCGCCTACGCGTACGACACGAAGTCCGGCCCGCGCGTCCGCGTCGTGCGGTTTCGCGACGGCGGCGACTCTTTGTCGGACCGCAAGGTCATCATCGAGGACATCCCGGCCGCGCGGTACCACGCCGGATGCCGCCTCCGGTTCGGGCCCGACGGCATGCTCTACGTGACGACCGGAGACGCGACCGACGGGAAAATCGCGCAGGATCTGAAGAACCTCGGCGGGAAGACGCTGCGGCTCCGCGGCGACGGCTCGATCCCTCCCGACAATCCGTTCCCCGGCTCGCCGGTCTTCTCGTACGGCCACCGCAACTCGCAGGGCCTCGACTGGGATCCGGTCTCGAAGCTCATGTTCCAGACCGAGCACGGCCCCTCGGGATTCGACGGCCCCGGCGGCGGCGACGAGGTCAACATCGTCGAGGCGGGCAAGAACTACGGGTGGCCCCTCGTCCACCACCGCGAGACGCGCGCCGGCACCGTGCCGCCCCTGCTGGAGTACACGCCCGCGATCGCGCCCTCCGGCGCCTCCTTCTCGACGGGGTCTTTGCTGCAGTCCTTCCGCAACGACTTCTTCTTCACCGGTCTGCGGGGCGAGAAGCTGATCCGCGTGCGGCTCGATCCCGCCGACCGCCGCCGCGTCGCCGAGACGGAGGACTTGTTCGCGGGCGTCTACGGGCGCCTGCGGGACGTGGTGACGGGGCCGGACGGCGCCCTCTACGTGGCGACCAGCAACCGGGACGGCCGCGGCAAGGTGCGGACGGGGGACGACCGGATCCTTCGTATCGTCGAGGCGCCAACGGGGCGCTAGCGAGGCATCCGCCGGCGGCGACCGGGGCGGTTTCGGCAGTCGACCGCTTCCGCCCGCGGGCGTCTTGAGTTAGAACTGGCGGCTCGCGCCGAGTTCACGGAGTCGTGGGATCGGGATGCCGGCACGCATCCGTTCGTCGGGAGCCTGCTAGATTGGAAAACCTGGAGATGGAAAGTCCGGCGGAGGGGGAGCTGGAGCTCGCCGAGGTCGTCGGGCACCTCGCCGGCCTCCGTCGATTCCCCGTTCGCTCGCTCGGCGGCGAGACTCCCGACGAGTGCCTCGTGTCGGGGAAGGGTCTCGCGGGCGACCGCATCTACGACCTGGTCGACGTCGAGACCGGCGCGACGCTCTCCGCGACGCAGACCCCGTCGATCCTGAGGTTCCGCTGCCGCTACGTCGACACGCTCGTGCGCGGCGGCGAGCTCGACGCGTGGATCCGGGTGCGGACGCCCGACGGCGGCGAGGCCGCGATCACCGATCGCAGCTGGATCGAGGACCTCTCGCGGCGATGCGGGCGCTCCGTGACCCTGCGGCCGTCGCAGGGCGCGGACGCCGACGCGCCCCTGCACGTCCTCTCCGTCCCGACCGTGCGCTTCCTCGAGCAGCAGTACGGTGCACCGCTCGAGCCGGCGCGCTTCCGGTCGAACCTCCTGCTCGACCTGCCGGAGGCGCGCGCGTTCGAGGAGGACCGCTGGATCGGCCGGCGCGCGTGGATCGGCGACGTGCTCATCGAGATCGTCCGGCCGTGCGAGCGTTGCATCGTGCCGGTGCTCGACGCGGAGACGCCCGAGCGCTCGCCGGGCGTTCTGAGCGCGATCATGCGCGCGCGCGCAGGCCGCCTCGGAGTCCACGCGCGCGCGCTGTCCGGCAACCGGCTGCGGGTCGGCGACCCGATCGCGCTCTGCGGCTGATAGACTCGGGACCCGAATGTCCCGACCGATCCGCGTCCTGATCGCGAAGCCCGGCCTGGACGGGCACGACCGCGGGGCCAAGGTCATCGCCCGCGCGCTCCGGGACGCCGGCATGGAGGTCATCTACTCGGGCCTCCGGCAGACGCCCGAGCAGGTCGCCGCCGCAGCCGTTCAGGAGGACGTGGACGTCGTGGGCCTCTCGATCCTCTCGGGCGCCCACAACGTGCTCTTTCCGGAGATCCTTCGCCTGCTCAAGGAGCGCGGCGGCGAGGACATCCTCGTCGTGGCCGGCGGCATCATCCCCGACAAGGACATCGAGCCTCTGAAGGCAATGGGGATCCGCGAGATCTTCCTGCCGGGCACGCCGACGCATGAGCTCGTCGACTTCATCCGCAAGGCGGCCGGCGAGAGAACGGAAGCCGCGAGGTCGTGACATATTAGTGATTGCTAATATGTCGCGTGGTCTGACGGTCTCGCGGAATTCCAGGTTGCGAGTTTCAGGCTCCAGGTTCCGCTCGACCGACTCGCAACCGGCAACGCGTAACTCGTAACTGGAGACTCGCACCGGAATGCACGTCCTTCCCACCTCGATCGACACGTCTTCGCCCGAGTACCGCGAGCGCTTCTCCGCCATGGAGTCGCTCGTCGTGGAGCTCAAGCGCGAGCTCGCGAAGGCGCGCGAGGGCGGTCCCGGCCGCGCGCGCCACCTCGAGCAGAAGAAGATGCTCGTCCGCGACAGAATCGACGCGCTGCTCGACCCGGGCTCCGCGTTTCTCGAGCTGTCGCCGCTCGCCGCCCACGGCATGTACGACGGCGACGCGCCGGCGGCGGGGATCGTCACCGGCGTCGGACGCGTCTCCGGCCGCGAGGTCATGATCGTCGCCAACGACGCGACCGTGAAGGGCGGCACGTACTTCCCGATCACGGTCAAGAAGCACCTGCGCGCGCAGGAGATCGCCGAGCAGAACCGCCTGCCGTGCGTGTACCTGGTCGACTCCGGCGGCGCGTTTCTTCCCCTGCAGGCCGACGTGTTCCCGGACCGGGAGCACTTCGGCCGGATCTTCTTCAACGAGGCGCGGATGTCCGCGCAGCGCATCCCGCAGATCGCCGCGGTCATGGGCTCGTGCACCGCGGGAGGCGCCTACGTCCCCGCGATGGCCGACGAGGCCGTCATCGTGAAGGGCACCGGGACGATCTTCCTCGCGGGACCGCCGCTCGTGAAGGCGGCGACCGGCGAGGACGTCACGGCGGAGGACCTGGGCGGGGGAGACGTGCACACGCGCATCTCCGGCGTCGCGGACTACCTCGCCGAGGACGACGCCCACGCGATCGAGCTGACGCGCTCGATCGTCGCGAGCCTCAACACCGAGAAGGCGCTGCCGGCGAATCGCGAGAGACCGGAGGACCCCGCCTACGACCCGCGCGAGATCTACGGTGTCATCCCGAGCGACGTCCGGCAGCCCTACGACGTGCGCGAGGTGATCGCGCGGCTCGTCGACGGCTCGCGGTTCGACGAGTTCAAGGCGCGTTACGGGACGACGCTCGTGACCGGGTTCGCGCGCCTCTCGGGGTTTCTCGTCGGGATCGTCGCCAACAACGGGATCCTCTTCTCGGAGTCGGCGCTCAAGGCGACGCACTTCATCGAGCTCTGCGCGCGCCGGAAGATTCCGCTGCTCTTCGTGCAGAACATCACGGGTTTCATGGTCGGCAAGGACTACGAGCGCGGCGGCATCGCGAAGGACGGCGCGAAGCTGGTCCACGCGGTGGCGAACGCGGAGGTCCCGAAGCTGACTCTGATCGTGGGCGGGTCGTTCGGCGCCGGCAACTACGGGATGGCCGGCCGCGCGTACAGCCCGCGTTTCCTGTTCATGTGGCCCAACGCGCGCATCTCCGTGATGGGCGGCCCCCAGGCCGCCTCGGTGCTCTCCACCGTGAAGCGGGAGCAGCTCGCGCGCGCGGGCAAGCCGCCGATGTCGGAGGGCGAGGTCGCCGAGTTCGAGCGCCCCACCCTCGAGAAATACGAGACCGAGGGAAGCCCCTACTACTCGACCGCTCGCCTCTGGGACGACGGCGTCCTCGATCCGGCGGAGACGCGCACCGCGCTGTCGCTCGCGCTCTCCGCTGCCTTCAACGCGCCGATCCCGGAATCGGAGTTCGGCGTGTTCCGGATGTGACCATGCGTGTTCTCGCTCTCGTCCTCATGCTGCTCCAGTCGACCGCTCCGCCGTCGTCGCTGTCCGTCCGGATCCTGGACGAGCAGAAGGCGAGGGTCACGATCAGCGGAACCGGCTCCGACATGCCGGCCGGACCGTTCCAGGGCGACGTGACCGTGAACGGCTCGGACTCAAAGCTCCCGGTCATGGGCACCGTGACACGCAACGGCGCTCACTGGTCGCTGCCGATCGAGGTGAAGTTCGCGTCGATCCCGGCCGACTGGGCCGAGCGCGTGAGGCTCGACGCGTTCACGTGCCGGCTCCAGGGCAAGGTCGGCGATACGGCGAAGGAGTGGTCCGAGTCGGGCACCTGGAAGGAGATCGAGGTCGACGCGGGCGACACGCAGGAGAAGTTCGTCTCGCTCAAGGACGTTCAGCTGACCGAGATGACGCTCACGTCGAGCGAGGCGCAGGCGCAGGTGGCGATCCGCAACCCGTTCTCGTTCCCGCTCCGGATCGCGGAGACGGAGTACACGCTCTTCGCCGAGGGGCAGGAGGTGGGCAGCGGCGGGACGCACGGCATGATCCTGCATCCCACGCAGAACAACGTTCTCTCGCTTCCGATCGAGATCGACCACGCGGCGCTTCTCTCGGCGGCGGGGAAGGCGCTGCTCTCCGGCGGCGACGTGCGCGTCACGCTCGAGGGCCGGCTCGTGCTGCGGCTGAAGGGCGGCGACCTTCCGGTGCCGCTCCACCTCACGGGTCGTCTGAGCGGCGCATGACGGGCGGATTCGAGCGGCTCCGGCTGTCCGTCGAGGGGCGCGTCGCGCGGATCACGCTCGCGCGGCCCGAGGTGCGCAACGCCTTCGACGACGGGCTCATCGGCGAGCTGGCCCGCGCGTTCGGCGTCTGCGGCGCGGACCCTGCCGCGCGCGTCGTCGTCCTCGCCGGCGAGGGACCCTCGTTCTGCGCCGGCGCCGACATCAACTGGATGCGCCAGGCCGGGACCTACACGCGCGACGAGAACGAGCGCGACGCCGAGCGCATGGCGCGCATGCTCCGCGCGATCGACGCGTGTCCCAAGCCGGTCGTCGCGCTCGCGCACGGGGCGGCGATCGGCGGCGGCGTGGGCCTCGTCGCCGCGGCGGACATCGCGATCGCCGCGGAGGGGACGGTCTTCTCGCTCGCGGAGGTCAAGCTCGGAATCCTTCCCGCCGTCATCTCGCCGTACGTGCTGCGCGCGATCGGGCCACGCAACGCGCGAAACTTGTTTCTGACCGGCGAGCGGTTCGACGCCCGCGAGGCGCTGCGCGTCGGGCTCGTCCACGAGGTCGTGCCCGCGGCGGAGCTCGAGGCGGCGGGGCGCCGCAAGGTCGATGCACTCCTCTCCTCGGGACCGGACGCCGTCGGCGCGGCGAAGGCGCTCATCGAGAAGGTGACGGGCCTGACGCCGGACGAGGCGATGCCGTTGACGGTCCGAACGATCTCGGAGCGGCGCGCGTCTGCCGAGGCGCGCGAGGGGCTCTCGGCGTTTCTCGAGAAGCGCCGGCCGTCGTGGTCGCAGCCCTCGGAATCGAAGAAGAACCAGTAGCGTGCGAGAAGGAGCCGGCCCGAAGGGCCGGCGTGCGAGGAGGAGCCCATGAAGGGGACGCAGCAGCGGATGACGTGCCCGAACTGCGGGAAGGTGTTCTTCGCCTGGCGGCCGGACGATCTGCCGGGCGCGAAGGTGAAGTGCTACTTCTGCGGCCACACGTTCGAGGACGAGGCCGCGAAGCGTCCGCCGATCGCGGTTGCGGCGCCGGCCCCCGCGGCTGCCGCGCCCGCCGGAACGGCCGCCCCGCTCGAGCCGTCGGGCGAGCCGGCGGCGAACTGAGCGCCCCCGTGCGACGCCAGGCCGTCCTCGCCGCCGGGTTCCTGATCCTCGCCTCGGCGCTGGCCGCGCAGACCGCGTCCCCCGGCGCGCCCGCCGCCTCGCCGCTCGTGCAGGCGCTGACCGGTCCCTCCTCGCGGCTCGAGCCCGAGCTGCGCGTCCTCACCGACGAGATCGGCGGCCGGCCGTCGGGCAGCGCCGCATACGAGCGTGCCCTGCAGTGGGGCCTCGAGGCGTTCCGCCGCGCCGGCGTGGAGGCGAGGCTCGAGACATACACCGCGCCGACCCGCTGGGAGGGGATCTCGGCGACGGCGTCCGTCGTGTCGCCGGTCGCGTTTCCGCTGCGGGTCGTCTCGTTCGGCCTCGCACCCTCGACGCCTGGCGCCGTCCGGGCCCGACTCGCGGACGCCGGCTTCGGCAGTCGAAAGGAGATCGAGGCGCTCGGCGAGAAGGCGCGCGGCGCGATCCTCCTCGTCGACACCAAAGAGATGAAGTCGTTCGCGGAGCTGTTCGCCGAGTACGAGAACGGCCCGGACATGATGGCCGCGGCCGTCGCGTCTCACGCGGCGGCGATCCTCTGCGTCTCGACTCGGCCGCGCGACCTCCTCTACCGGCACTCGATCACGTGGGGTGAGAACGCGCCGATCCCGATGGCCCAGGTCGCGCGGGAGGACGGCGAGCGGCTCGTGCGTCTCTGCCGCGCGAGCGTCGGCGGATGCCCGACCGTCGAGCTCGACGTCCGGAACAAGACGGGCGGGCCCTGGCAGGCGCAGAACGTGATCGCCGAGATCCGCGGCTCCGAGAAGCCGGAGGAGATCGTGCTCCTGGGCGCGCACCTGGACTCGTGGGACCTCGGCACGGGCGCGCAGGACAACGGCGTCAACTGCGCGCTCGTCGTCGAGGCCGCGCGCGCGATCGCGGCCGGCCCGCGGCCGCGGCGTACCGTGCGCTTCGCCCTGTTCACGAACGAGGAGACGGGACTCCTTGGTTCGCGCGGATACGTGCAGTCCCATCGCGACGAGATGTCCCGCCACGTCGCCGTCGTCATCCACGACATCGGCGACGGCCGGGTGAAGGGCTACTTCACGAACGGGCGTCCGGAACTGAACGATGCCGTCGCCCACGCGCTCGAGCCCGCGGCGGCGCTCGGCGCGAACGGTCTCGACGAGACCGCGATCCTCGGAACCGACAACTTCGATTTCCTGCTGGAGGGAGTGCCGAACCTCGTCGCGGACCAGGAGACCGAGCGATACCTTCCCGACTATCACGCCGCGTCCGACACCTTCGACAAGATCGACCTCGACATGGCGCGGCGCAACGCGGCCGTCGCGGCGATCGTCGTCTCGGGCCTCGCGAACGCTCCGTCCGCGCCCGGGCCGCGGCAGAGCCGCGGCGACGTCGCGCGCATCCTCGCGGATCCCCGCTGGAAGCTCGACACGCAGATGAAGTCGTACGGGCTCTGGGATGCGTGGCAGAAAGGCGAGCGGGGCCGCAAGCCGTGAGCGTCGCGGGCATCGTCTCGTGAGCGGCGGTCCCGCGATCCGCCTCCCGAAGCGCCTTCTCATCGCCAACCGCGGCGAGATCGCGATCCGAGTCGCGCGCACGGCGCGGGAGATGGGGATCGCGACGATCGGCGTCTACTCCGAATCGGACGCGGGCGCCGCGCATCTCGCCCACGTCGACGACGCGGAGCCGCTCGGCGCGGGCGGCCCCTCGGACACGTACCTCTCGATCGACCACCTCGTCGCCGTCGCGCGCGCGTCGCGGGCGGACGCGGTGCACCCCGGCTACGGATTCCTCTCGGAGAACGCCGCATTCGCGCGCGCCGTCGAGGGCGCGGGCCTGCTCTGGATCGGCGCGCCGGCCGGGGCGATCGAGGCGATGGGCGGCAAGCTGGCCGCACGGCAGCTGATGGAGCGGGCGGGCGTTCCCGTCGTGCCGGGAACGGCACGCGAACGCGTTGTCCCGGGCTCGGTGCGCGCTGCCTTGTCAGACCGGGAGCTGATCGAGGAGTCCCGGCGCATCGGATTCCCCGTCCTCGTGAAGGCGTCGGCCGGTGGAGGCGGCAAGGGGATGTCGCGGGTGGACCGGCCGGAGGACCTGCCCGCGGCGCTCGAGGAGGGCCGGCGCGTCGCCCAGGCGGCGTTCTCCGACGGCACGGTGTACCTCGAGCGTCTGCTGGACGGCGCGCGCCACGTCGAGATCCAGGTGTTCGGCGACCGCTTCGGCGCCGCCGCTCATCTCTTCGAGCGCGAGTGCAGCGTGCAGCGCCGCCACCAGAAGATCGTCGAGGAGACGCCGAGCCCCGCGCTGACCCCGGAGCTCCGCGCCGCGATGGGCGCCGCCGCGGTCGCGGCCGCCCGCGCGGTCGGCTACGTCGGGGCCGGCACGGTCGAGTTCCTCCTCGACGCGTCGCGCCGCTTCTACTTCCTCGAGATGAACACGCGGCTGCAGGTCGAGCACCCGATCACCGAGGAGACGACCGGGCTCGACCTCGTCCGCGCGCAGATCGAGATCGCTGCGGGGACCGCGATCCCGCGCGAGTGGACCGACGGCTCGCTGACGCAGCGCGGGCACGCGGTCGAGATGCGCCTCTACGCGGAGGACCCGGTCGACTTCCTGCCGCGCTCCGGGAGGCTCGCCGTCTGGCGCGAGCCGTCGGGCCCCGGCGTGCGCGTCGACGCGGGCGTGGCGGAGGGGACGCGCGTCGGAGTCGAGTACGACCCGCTGCTCGCGAAGCTGATCGTGCACGCGAAGACGCGCGACGAGGCGATCGCGCGCGCGCGGCGTGCTCTGTCCGAGTGGCTCGTGCTCGGGGTGGAGACGAACGCGCCGCTGCTCTCGGACGTGCTCGAGGCGCCTGAGTTCCTCTCCGGCGGGTACGCCACGGACCTCGTCGAGAGGATCCGCTCGCGCGCTCAGCCGTCGGAGCCGCCGGACGTCGCCTGGATCGCGGCGGCGCTCGCGCTCTCCGAGCGCGGCTCCGGCCAGACGTCCTCGGGCGGCCGCACTGCCGGTCCGCCCGACCCTTGGGATCAGACGAGCGGCTGGAGAGCGGGCGCGTGAGCGGGATCCGGATCGCGTCGGGCGCGGCTCGGCGCGGCGTGCGCATCGAGGCCGGCGCCGCGGAAGTGGACGGCCGCCGCTCGAGCGTCTCGGTGCGCGAGCTCGGCGGCGCGGTGCGGGAGCTGTGCGTCGACGGCGTCCGCCATCGCGTCGCATGGTCCGCCGAGGGGGACACGGTCTTCGTCTGGTGCGACGGGCGGACCTGGGTGCTCTCGCGCGGCCGGCCGGAGCGCAGCGCGCGCGGGGCGGATTTGGGCGGCGACCTGCGCGCGCCGATGCCGGGCCGCGTCCGCCGCACCGCGGCGTCGGCGGGGGAGCGCGTCTCGAAGGGTCAGGTTCTCCTCGTCCTCGAGGCGATGAAGATGGAGCACGCGATCCGCGCTCCCCGGGACGGGGTCCTCCGCGCGATGCACGTCCGCGAGGGCGATCTGGTCGAGGCGGGCGTCGAGCTAGCGGAGATCCAGTGAGCTCGGAGACGCGCGTCGTCCTCGTCGCGCGTCTCCATGGAGTCCTCCCGACCCTCCGGGGGTGAGGGGGGATAATCCCGGCGTGGACACGCGCGACGAGGAACGCGACTTCGCCCTCCGGCGGCCCCACCTCGCCGACCGCGTGACGGTCTACGAGGTCGGCCCTCGCGACGGGCTCCAGAACGAGGCGGAGACGCTCCCGGTCGCGGTGCGCGCCGAGTTCGTCGACCGGCTCACCGACGCCGGGCTGCCCGCGATCGAGGTCGGCTCCTTCGTCTCGCCGAAGGCGATCCCGCAGCTCGCCGACACGGAGGAGCTCTACCGGCGCATCCACACGGCGAGCGGCGTCCGATATCCCGCGCTCGTCCCCAACCTTCGCGGGCTCGAGCGCGCGCTCGAGGCCGGCGTGCGCGAGATCGCCGTCTTCACGGCGGCGAGCGAGACGTTCAACCAGAAGAACGTCAACGCCGGGGTCGACGAGTCGATCGAGCGCTTTCGGCCCGTCGTCGCCCGCGCGAAGGAGGAGAAGATCCGCGTCCGCGGCTACGTGTCCACGGCGTTCGGCTGCCCGTACGAGGGAGACGTGGCGCCGGAGGCGGTGCGTGAGGTGGTGCACAAGCTACTCGACCTTCCGGTCGACGAGATCTCGGTCGGAGACACGATCGGCGTCGCGACGCCCTCGGGCGTGTACGACGTCATCGAGGCGCTGTACGACTCCGGTGTGACCCGCGGTGTCCTCGCCCTGCACTTCCACGACACCCGGGGAACCGCCCTGGCCAACGTCTACGCCGGTCTCGAGTGCGGCGTCACCACGTTCGACGCCTCGGCTGGGGGCCTCGGCGGCTGCCCTTACGCACCGGGCGCCTCGGGAAATCTCGCCACCGAGGACCTGCTCTACCTGTTGGATGGGCTGGGGATTGAAACCGGCGTCACGCTTCCCAAGGTGGTGGAGGCATCGCGGTTCATCGCGGGAAAACTGGGCCGCCGGCCGCCCGGAAGGTATCTCTCGGCCGTGTGGGAATCCGAAAGCGGTTGACAGATCGCCATCGGGAGGGTAACCTCATGCAACACAGTAGGTTAACCCACATGGCAAAGAAGATCCTCCTGGCCGACGACAGCCTGACGATTCAGAAGGTCGTGGAGCTGACGTTCTCCGACAGCGAATACGACCTCATCTGTGTCTCCAACGGACAGCGGGCGCTCGAGAAGGCGGCCGAGATGCCGCCCGATCTGATCCTCGCGGACGCCGTGATGCCGGAGAAGAACGGCTACGAGGTCTGCGAATCGATCAAGTCGAACCCGACGACGTCGCGCATTCCGGTGATCCTGCTGTCCGGCACGTTCGAGCCGTTCGACCGCGACCGCGCGGAGCGCCTGGGCTGCGACGCGATCGTCTCGAAGCCGTTCGACTCCCAGCAGCTGCTGCGACAGGTCGAGGCGCTGCTCTCGCGGCCCGCCGGCGAGGCGCTGTCCAACGCGACGGTCGCGATCCCGTCGATGACGGCCCCGGCCGCCGTGCCTCCTCCTCCTCCGACTCCGCCGCTCTCGCGACCGCCGGCCGAGGCGGGGTTCTCGTCCGAGGACTTCACCGGCGCGATCCGGACTCCGGCGGCGATCGCCGGGGGCGCGGATCTCTTCGAGGAGGAGTACGGGCACGGCGACGTCGAAACGGCGATCGCCGCGTTCGAGAAGGCGCACCCCGAGTTCGCCCACGTCGACGAGAGCGCCACGGACTCCGCGATGGCGGCGGAGCCCGGCGGCAACAACGGAACCGGCGAGGACGCGGAGACGGCCTGGGCCGATACCTCCGAGTCGACCGCCGTGAAGCCGGACGCCGGCACGGCGCGTCAGGGTCTCGCGGATTGGCTCCGCGACGACCGCGCGACCGTCGCCGCTCCCGTCGAGGCTCCGGCCCCCGCTCGCGCTCCCGCTCCGCCGCCGGCGCCCTTCTGGGTTCCTCGCGAGCCCGAGCCGGATCTCCAGCCGATCCCGTTCGCGGCCGACGATTCCATGACGCGCCGTCCGGCCCCATCTTCCGAGCCCGTGCGGGCCGACGAGGGGCCTACGATGCAGATTCCGCTCGCCGCCGACTATGCCGCGATGGTGCGTCCCCATCCGGACGACGACGAGCGCGAGGAGCCGCCGGCGCCGCTGCACTTCCCGGCGCCGACCCCGGCACCCGACGCCGTCGCGCCTCTGGACGCCTCGGCGGAGGATCGCACCGCGGAGATTCCGATCGCCGAGACGCGTGCCCTCTTCGAGGCCCCCGCGCCCGTGCCCCCGGCCGAGCCGGAGCCCGAAGGGGTCTCGGCGTCCACGCCCTCGGCCCTCGACGAGCCCGCGCCGGTTCCGCCCGAGATCGAGGAGCTCGCGTCGACGACCTCGATCGGACAGCTCAAGGAGATGCTCTCATCCGTGTCGCGGAGCGGCGGAGCCGCCGCGCTCTCCGACGACGAGATCGACCGTCTGGCGTCGCGAGTCGTCGAACGACTCTCGGACAAGATCGTCCGCGAGATCGCGTGGGAGGTCATCCCTGACGTCGCGGAGCTCGTGATCAAGCAGCGCATCAAGGAGCTGGAGTCCGGCGTCGAATAAGAAACCGCGGGTTCTGTTATATGAAAGGGCTCGCTGAGCCCTTTTTTCATGTCCGATAAACGCGTGCTGGACGCCGCACGGGACACGGCGCCTCCGACGACGCCGCCGCCGGCCTCGCCCGCGGCGTCGATGAGTCTCGAGAAGACCTTCGATCCGTCGCACTTCGAGCAGCGCTGGTACGAGCGCTGGGAGGCGGACGGGCGATTCCAGCCCGGCGGACCGGCCGGCTCGCCGCGATTCGTGATGGTCATCCCGCCGCCCAACGTCACCGGCCGGCTCCACATCGGGCACGCGTACGGCCGGACGATCGAGGACATCCTCGCGCGCTGGAAACGGATGAGCGGCCTGCGGGTGCTCTGGGTCCCCGGCACGGACCACGCCGGCATCGCCACCCAGATGGTGGTGGAGCGCCAGCTCTCCAAAGAGGGCGTGCGGCGGCAGGATCTCGGCCGGGACGAGTTCATCGAGCGTGTGTGGGCGTGGCGCCGCGAGTCCGGCGACGCGATCCTCGGTCAGCTCCGGCGACTCGGCTGTTCCCTCGACTGGACCCGCACCCGCTTCACCATGGATCCGGACCTCTCGCGCGCGGTGCGGCACGCGTTCGTGCGCCTCTACGAGGACGGGCTGATCTATCGCGGACGCTACGTCGTGAACTGGTGTCCGCGCTGCGGCACCGCCGTGTCGGACCTCGAGGTCGTGCACCGCGAGGTCGACGGCTCGCTGTACCGCGTGAAGTACGACGTGCCCGGCGTGCCCGAGGGCGCGGTGGTCGCGACGACCCGTCCGGAGACGATGCTCGGCGACACGGCGGTGGCGATCCACCCGGACGATCCCCGAACCTCCGCGCTGCGCGGTAAGACGGCGGTGCTGCCGATCATGAACCGGGAGATCCCGGTCGTCGAGGATCCGATCCTCGTGGACCGCGAATTCGGCACCGGCGTGGTCAAGGTGACGCCCGCGCACGACGCGAACGACTTCGACTCCGCGCAGCGGCACGGCCTGCCGGCCCTCGTCGTGATCGGGCCGGACGGGAAGATGACGGCCGAGGCGGGGGAGTACGCCGGCCTGGACCGCTTCGAGGCGCGCAAGCGCGTGCTCGCGCGGCTCGAGGAGCAGGGACGGCTGGTGAAGGTCGAGCCGTACCGCCACGCGCTGGGATACTGCCAGCGCTGCGACACGGTCATCGAGCCGTACCTCTCGCAGCAGTGGTTCGTCAAGATCGCGCCGCTCGCCGAGCCGGCGATCGCCGCCGTCGAGAAGGGCGACGTCCGCTTCGCACCGGAGTCGTGGGCGAAGACCTACTTCGAGTGGATGCGCAACATCCACGACTGGTGCATCTCGCGGCAGCTCTGGTGGGGGCACCGGATTCCGGCGTTCACGTGCTCGAACGGACACGTCACGGTCTCCGACGAGGATCCGGCCGCGTGCCCGACGTGCGGCGCGGCCGACCCCGTGCAGGACCCCGACGTGCTCGACACGTGGTTCTCGTCGCAGCTCTGGCCGTTCTCGGTGTTCGGCTGGCCGGATCCGACGCCGGACCTGAAGGATTTCTATCCGACGGACGTCCTGGTCACGGGCTACGACATCCTCTTCTTCTGGGTCGCCCGGATGATCATGGCCGGCCTTCGCTTCACGGGGAAGGCGCCGTTCTCGACCGTGCACCTGCACGGGCTCGTGCGCATCGGCGGCGAGAAGATGTCGAAGACGAAGGGCAACGTCATCGATCCGCTCGAGGCGATCGAGGAGTTCGGCGCCGACGCCATGCGGTTCACGCTCGCGTCAGCGGCGTCGTCGGGGCCGACGGTCTCGGTCGAGCGCGGCCGCATGACGAGCTCGAAGCACTTCGCGACGAAGATCTGGAACGCCGCGCGCCTGATCCTTCCGCACCTCGAGGCGAGCGCGGAGAGAGAACCGCACCGCGGCGACGAGCTGTCGCTTCCCGACCGCTGGATCCTGTCGCGGCTCGAAGCCGCGGCCTCAGAGGCGAACCGTCACCTCGAGGGCTTCCGCTTCGACGAGGCGGCGAACGCGCTGTACCACTTCTTCTGGGACGAGCTCTGCGACTGGTACCTGGAGATGGTCAAGCCCGTGCTCGCCGAGAACGGCCCGCCCGCCCGCGTCGCGCGCGGCGTGCTCCGGCGGTGCCTCCAGGACTCGCTCGCGCTGCTTCACCCCTTCATGCCGTTTCTGACGGAGGAGGTCTGGGAGAAGCTGACAGGGCGGCCCGGCACGCTGATCGTCTCGCCGTACCCGCGCGGGAACGAGTCCGCGCGCGACGATGCCGCGGAGGAGGCGCTGGGCGCCTTCCGCGCCATCGTGAGCCGGGTGCGCAACCTGCGTATCGAGCGCGGCCTCGCGCCGGCCGCGCCGCTGCCGCTCACACTCGATCCTTCCTCGTCGCGCCGCGCGCTCGTTCCGGTGCTCGAGGGACTCGCGCCGCATTTGACGCACCTGGCGCGCCTGTCGTCCCTGCGGTTCGGTCCCGCCCCGGAGGGGGCGTTCCGCGACGTGGTGGAGGGCGTGGCGATCGCGGTCGAGCTGCCGGAGCGGCCGGCCGGCTCGGACGCGCGTGTCGAGAAGGTGCTCGCCGAGATCTCGGGCGAGATCGACGCGCTGTCGGCGAAGCTCCAGAACCCGGCCTACCTCGAGAAGGCGCCCGCGCCCGTGGTCGAGAAGGCCCGGCTGCGCCTGCGAGAGCTCGAGCAGAAGCGCGCCGCGCTCGCAACGCCATGATCGCGTACGGGGAGGGCTTCGTCGACCCGGACCGCTGGGCAGTGCTCGAGAACGTCATCGCGTTCCGATCGATCCCCTCGTCGAACGCGCTCGGCCGCGAGCTGATCGAGCTGTACTTCGACGAGGACCAGAAGCTCCGCACGACCGTGCTGCTCGCGGAGTCGCAGCCGGAGGCGTACGGCCGGAACGGACGGACGTGGGCCGCCCCCGAGGGCCGCGGCTTGTACCTGACGATCATGCGTCCGGTCGCCGAGGGGGAGCCGCTGTCGCTGCTGCCAATCGCCGCGGCGCGCTGGGCGCGCGAGGTCCTGCGCGAGAAGTCGGGAGCCGCGATCGATCTGAAGTGGCCCAACGACCTCTACTGCGGCCGCCGCAAGCTCGCGGGAGTGATCGCCGAGTCGCGCACTCAGGGCGACGTGACCTGCGTCGCGATCGGCATTGGGATCAACGTGTCCGGGTCGAGCGCGGAGCTCGGCGTGGAGAACGCGACGACGCTCGAGGAGCAGGCGGGCCACCCGATCGAGCGGGCGGCGCTCCTCCAGGCGCTCCTCGACCGATTCGACAGGGAGCTCGCCGCGCCGAGGTGGTCCGAGGAGGTGCGCGAGTGGGAGGCCGCCTCGCTGCACCGGCCCGGCGACCGGCTGACGATCCGGCGCAACGGCGAGGACGTCATCGGTCAGTACCTCGGGCTCGACCCGTCCGGCTTCCTCCGGCTGCGCACCGAATCCGGCGAGGCGATCGTCTCCACCGGCGAGGTCGCGCAGTGGTGACCGGCGGCGGGGCGGGACAGGCCCTGCTCGCCGTCGACATCGGCAACACCAACACGGTCCTGGGGCTCTGGCGCGGCGATCGGCTCGCGCGCCACTGGCGGCTCACGACGCGGCGCGACGCGACGTCGGACGAGATCGCGCTCTCCGTGCGCGGGCTGTTCGCCGCGGGCCCGGAGCCCGAGGCGCTCGAGCCGATGCGCGTCATCGTCGCGAGCGTCGTCCCCTCGCTGCGCTTTCCGATGCGACAGGCGCTGCGGCAGATCCTCGGCCGCGAGCCGCTGTTCGTCGAGCCGGGGGTGAAGACCGGGATGCCGATCCTCTACGACGTGCCCCAGGAGGTCGGCGCGGACCGCATCGTCAACGCCGTCGCGGCGCACGAGCGGCTCGGCGGCCCGTGCATCGTCGTCGACTTCGGCACGGCGACGACGTTCGACGTCGTGACCGCGAAGGGCGAGTACGCCGGCGGCGTGATCGTGCCCGGGATCCAGATCTCGTCCGAGGCGCTGTTCGAGAAGGCCGCGCGGCTCTCGCGGGTCGAGATCCGCCGGCCCGACCGTGTCGTCGGCAAGACGACGACCGGCTCGATCCAGTCCGGCCTCTACTTCGGCTACCTGTCGCTCGTCGACGGGATGATCGACCGCATCGCGGCGGAGATCGGCGCGAAGCCGCGCGTGATCGCAACCGGCGGGCTCGCCGAGCTCTTCGGCGGAGGCTCCGAGCGGATCGAGGAGACCGACCCGCTCCTGACGCTGCAGGGCCTGCGGATCATCGATGAGCGAAACCGAGGAGGATAGGGCGTACTACGCCGCGGTGGAGGCGGCCTTCATCCGTCGCCGCGGCACGCCTTTTCTTCTCTCGCCCCGGGACTTCGCTCTGCTCAAGGAGTGGCGCGCGCTCGGCGTTCCGCTCGAGGCGATCGAGGCCGGAATCGACGAGGCGTTCTCGCGGCGCGCGGAGCGTTCTGCGGTCGGACGCGTGAACTCGCTGTCGTACTGCCGCGACGCGGTCCTCGAGGCGTGGGAGCGGCGCGCGGAGACCTCGCGCGGCCGCGGCGGCGCGGCGACGCCCGACGACCCCGACGCGCGGCGCATCCTCGTCGACCTGGCGCGGCAGCTCGCGGACGCGAGCGCCCGCCGGCCGGACCTCGCCGATTCCATCGAGGCGGCGGTGCGAGCGATCGCGCGGCTGGGCTCATCGGAGAAGACGGCGGGCGAGATCGAGACGTCCCTCGCGCGTCTCGACAAGCGCCTCGCGAAGGATGTCGCGGAGAGGCTCCCCGAGACCGAGCGGGCGAGCGTGGAGGACGAGGTCCGGCGGCTGCTCGCGGGCGCCGGCGACCGCATGGACGAGGCTGCTCTCGAGAAGACGCGTCGCGCGCTGACGCGGCGGATCGTGCGGGAGCGCCTGGCGCTTCCCCGGCTGTCGCTGCTGTGAGCCGGAGTCGCGGCGGCCGACCCGACGCAGCCCGGGCGGGCCCGCCGAGCGGGCCCATCCGGATCGAGAGCCTCGCGCCGACCGGGGAGGGGGTCGCGCGGACGCTGGACGGCGTGGGATTCGTCGAGCGGGCACTGCCCGGCGAGCTCGTCGAGACAAATGTGTATCAGGTGAAGTCGTCGTTCTGGCGCGGGACCGTCCGTGCCGTGCTCGAGCCCTCCCCGTCGCGGATCGCCGGGGATCACGCGGCCTGTGCCGGCTGCGACTGGGCGCACTTCGATCCCGGCGCCGCGCGCGAGGCCAAGCGAGAGTTGTTCCGCGACACGCTGCGCCGGATCGGCAGGATCGAGCCGGACACGGTTCCCCTCGGCGACGTCGTGCCCTCGCTGCCGGGCTACCGCCTGCGCAGCCGCTTCCACGCGTCGGGCGGCGAGCTCGGATACTTCGAGCCGCACTCCCACCGGGTCGCCCCGGCGGACCGTTGCGAGGCGCTCTCGACGCAGACGCGCGCGCTCCTGCCGCGGCTCCGTGACGCGATCGCCGCATCGGACGTCGACGTCGCGGAGGTCGCCGTCCTGGAGGCGCCGGACCCCGCGCGCCGCCTGCTCCACGTCGTGGCGGCGCCGTCGACGACCCGCGGCGACGCGGAGGCCCTCGCGGCCTCTCTCGAGCCGCTCGCCCAGGGGCTGCGGATCCGCCAGGGATCCGGTGGCGCGATCGCGGAGCGGGGCCTGCGTCGCCTCGGGATCGACGTGGGCGGCCGGCGCCTCCAGGCCTCGGCCGGCACCTTCTTCCAGGGGAACCGTCACCTGCTCGGCCCGCTGCATCGCGCGGTCGCGGAGGCCGTGGCCGGCGCGCCGCCCGGGGACGCGCTCGACGCGTTCGGCGGGGTCGGCCTCTTCGCCGGCGCGTTGCTCGACGCGGGCCGACGCACGACCTCCGTCGAGGGCGACGCCGAGGCGGTGGCATGCGCGCGCGCCGCCAAGCGCGAGTGGACGGACGGGGCGCTCTGGACGATCCGCGAGGAGTCGATGTCGGAATTCGTCGAGACCGATGCGCGCCGCTTCGCGTGCGTCGTCGCCGATCCTCCGCGCGCCGGGCTCGGCGCCGGCCTCGCGCGCGAGCTCGCGGACTGCTGCGCCGGACGCCTCGTCTACGTGTCGTGCGACCCCGCGACGCTTGCGAGGGATCTCGCCGAGATCCTGCCGCGTGGGTTCGCGATCCAATCCGCGGCGCTCTTCGACCTCTTCGCGTTTACGCATCGGATCGAGGCCGTCGTCACGCTCGACCGTGCGGCGTGATCCGCCCGGTCCTGGAGCGCGGCGCGGCGCCCGCGGTGCCGGCGGCCGCGTTCCTCGCCGCGGGCATCCTCGCGGGCGCCTGGTCGGAGAACGGCGCGCTGCTCTCCGGAGCGCTCGCGGTTTGCGGCGCCGCGGGTCTCGCGTTCGGCCGCTCCGTTCCGGCGCGACGCATCGCGTTCGCCGCACTGTGGCTGGGCGCGGGTTTCGCGAACGGCGCCGCGAGGATCGCGGCGCCCGAGCGGCGCCTCCGCGAGACGCTGCGGACGCTCGAGGACTCTCCGCTCCGGGTCGACGTGGTCGAGGGCCGGCTGGCGGACTTCTGGACGGGCCGCCCGCCCCGCGCCCGCACGGTGCTGCGGGCGGAACGGCGGCTGCGCGGCGGCGAGTGGTCCGAGCTCCCCGCGGAGATCGTGCTGTACGTCTCCGGCGACCGCGCGGTCGAATCGGTCGCGGGCTGCGGGGACCGCGTCCGCGTGACCGGACGCCTGGAGTCCGAGGATGTTCCCGCCTCGGACCGCGAGGTGTCGCGTCCGTGGACGCGGCTGCGAATGTCGTGCAAGAGCGCGCTCATGCTCGAGCGGGTGGGCGCCGGCTGGAGGAGCCTGCTCGCGTGGCCGAACCGGTGGCTCTTCGGCGGTCTGCAGGCTGCGGAGCGAGACGCGGCCGATCCGCGCTTCGACCGCGACGTGCGCGGCCCGCTCGCCGCGCTGCTGCTCGGCCGCACCTCGGAGCTCGACGCCGGCATGGTGGCGCGCTACCGCCGCGGCGGGCTGTATCACCTCCTCGTCGTCTCGGGCCTGCACGTCGTGCTCGCCGTCTCGCTCGTGCTCGCCGTGCTCGCGGCGATGCGCGTAGAGGGAAAGTCGCGCGACGCGATCCTCCTCGCGGCCGTCTGGCTGTTCGTGCTCTGCGCGGGCGCGAATCCGCCGGCGGTCCGCGCCGGGATCGTCGTCTCGATCCTGGTCGCGACGCGACTCCTGGAGCGGCCGATCGGCGCCCTGCAGGCGCTCGGCCTCTCGGCGATCCTGCTCTTCGGCGTCTCGCCGCGCGAGCTCTTCTCGGTCGGCGTCGTGTTGACCTTCGCCGCGGTCGGCGGCATGGCGCTCTTCGCGCGCCCGCTGCGCGAGAGGCTGCCCGAGCGCCCTCGTTGGCTCTGGCCCGGCATCGCGGCCGCCCTCGCGGCGGAGTCCGCGACCGCGCCGATCCTGCTCTGGCGGTTCAACGTCGTCGCGGCGGGCGCATGGCTCACGACGCCGCTGACGGTGCCGCTGTGCGGCGCGCTCATCGCGGTCGGCGGCGTCCTCGTGCTCCTGTACGCCGCCGGCGTTCCCGCCGGGCCGCTGCCCGGGCTCTTCGCCGCCGGCAGCCGCGTGCTGGAGATCTGCGCCGACCGCGCCGCCGGCGCGGCGTTTCTGAGGCCGACGCCGCCGCTCTGGGCGGTGCTCGCGGTCGAAGGCCTGCTCCTCGCCTGTGCGCTCGGGCCGCGGCGCCTCCGGCCCATCGGTCTCGGCCTCGCCGCGGCGGCGTTCGCGGCGCTCGCGCTGCGGCGCGGTCCCGCGGGGCCGGAGCGCGGCCTGTCCGTCGAGGCGCTCGACGTGGGGCAGGGAGACGCCATACTCCTGCGCTGGAGGCGCACCGCATTGCTCGTGGACGGAGGCGGGACGTTCGACATCACGGCGGCCGACTTCGGCCGGACGCGTCTCGTCCCGAAGCTGCTCGACCGAGGCGTCACGCGACTCGACGCCGTGCTGCTCTCGCATCCGCATCCGGACCACGCGCTCGGGCTCTTCTCCGTGCTGGATGACCTCCCGGTCGGCGAGCTCTGGACGTCGACGGGCCAGGACGAGAACGACTTCCTGGTTCACCTCGGCGCGGCCGCCGCGCGGCGAGGCGTCCCGGTGCGAAGGCTCGAGGACGGCGACCGGCTGTCGCTGGGCGGCGCGCGGCTCTCGGTCCTGCACTCGGGCGGTCCGCTCCGGAAGACCGACGCGATCAACAACCAGTCGGTCGTCCTGCGCGTCGAGCGGGACGGCCGCTCCGCGCTGCTCACGGGAGACGCGGGCGCGCCCGTCGAGCGCGACCTCGCGGCGTCCGGTGCGCTCGAGCCGGTGGACCTGCTCAAGGTCGGGCACCACGGCAGCCGCACGTCGACCTCGTCCGAGCTGCTCGAGGCGCTCGAGCCCCGCGTGGCGGTGGTCTCGTGCGGGCGTCGCAACCGCTTCGGGCATCCCTCGCGCGAGACGCTCGCTCGAGTCGAGGCGGCGGGCGTGCCCCTCCTGCGGACGGATCGGAGATCCGACTGCCGCGTCGACCTTGGGCCGGACGCGACGCGGCTCTGGTGGCGGGGCCTGGACAGGTGATGCCCGTGACGACGGACGGCGTCGCGCCGCTCGTCCTCGTTCTCGGGCCGACCGGGTCGGGCAAGACGAAGGTCGCGCACGAGATCGCCCGGCGGGCGTGGGGAGAGGTGGTCTCCGCGGACGCGTTCGCCGTCTATCGCGGCCTCGACGTCGGAACGGCGAAGCCGACTCCCGAGCAGCGCGCCGAGGTGCCGTACCACCTCGTCGACGTCGCCGAGCCGGAGGAGAAGTTCTCCGCAGGGCGCTGGGCCGGACTCGCCCGAGAGGCCGTCGCGGGCATCGCGGATCGCGGCCGCGTGCCGGTCGTGGCGGGGGGCAGCGGGTTCTACGTCGCCGCGCTGCTGGGCGGCCTGCCGGCGGGGGAAGTGCGCGACGACGCGATCCGCGAGGGGCTCGCGGGGTGGGCCGCCCGGCACGGCCCGGCCGCCGCACACCGCTTTTTGACGGTCAACGACGCCCCCTCGGCCGCGAAGATTGCGCCGCAGAACCTCAAGGCGACCCTGCGCGCCCTCGAGATCCTCCTCGTGACGGGCACGGCAGCGTCGTCGCGTCGGCCCGAGGGCGACGGCTGGGTCTCGCGATTCCACACCCTCAAGGTCGTGCTCGTGGTGGACCGCGCGCAACTCCATGCTAGGATTGAAGATCGAGTCCGGCGCATGCTCCGACAGGGTTGGCGCGAGGAAGTGCGGCGGCTGCTCGATCGCGGACTTTCCCGGGATTCGAATGCATTTCAGGCGACGGGATACGGCGACGTGGCCGACTGGGTGCTCGGCCGCGCGACCGAGGAGGAGACGCAGGAACGGATCGTGGCCGCGACACGCGCGCTGGCAAAGCGTCAGCTGACCTGGCTCGCGCGTGAACAGGATGCGCACCGCGACACGCCTGAGAGGGCGGCATCGTGGGCGCTCTCGCGGATCACCCGCTCCGGCGATGGGGAGACGGAATGAACAAGGCACCGATCAACGTCCAGGATTCGTTCTTCTACAACCTGCGGAAGGACAACGTTCCGGTCACGGTGCGGCTCACCTCGGGCGAGGAGCGGATGGGGAGACTGCGTCGCTTCGACAAATTCGCGCTGGTGCTCGAAGTCGAAGGGCGCGAGGAGATGATCTACAAGCACGCGATCGCCTCGATCCGTCCGGAGTCTCTGCCCGCGGGCTCATGATCGCGTCCGACGCGTCTCGTTCTCACTGACTGGCTCCCGGTTGCCCGGTCCCCGGTCTCTCTCGATGCCTGATCGCCTGCGGTCCCGCCGATCCTTTCTCGTGACGCCGTTCCGCGCGTCCGTGGGCGCGGCCGCGGTGATCGCCGCCGTGCTCGCTTCACGCTGCGCGAGCGCACCGCCGCCGCCGGATCCGTCCCGCGCCGCCTTCCCGCTCGATCCGCGCCTCGAGCTCGAGGGTCCGTTCGACGAGGCCATCGACCGCGGCTGGCGCGCGCTCGAGGCCGGGGATCCCCGGACGGCGGCCCGCGCTTTCGCGGACACCCCGGCGAAGGCCGGACGATCGGGGCGCGCCGGCGGGATCGGGACGGTCGAGACGCTCGTCTTGATGGACCACTCTGACGAGGCGCTCGAGCGATGCCGCGCGCTGTTGGGGGACGGAGAGCCGACGACCGCGCTCCTGACCGCGTGCGGCGAAGCGGAGGCGAAGGCGGGACATGCGGCCGACGCGTACGAGCTGTACGCGCGGGCGGCGTCCCGATCGCCGCGCATGACTCGGGTCGCGGCGCGGACGGCGGAGCTGCGCGAGGCGGCCGTCGCGCGGATGCTCGACGACGCGGAGGCGGACGCCGCCGCCGGCCGGCGCGCCGAGGCCCGCTCGAAGACGGCCCGCGCGCTCGCGTCGGCGCCACGCTCCGCGCCGCTCCTCGTTCGGGCGGGAGACGTCGCGTGCGCGCTCGGCGACCGGGAGACGGCGCTCGCCGACTACCGGGAGGCCCTGGAGGAGGGCGGCCTCGACCCCGAGACCCAGGCGCGGATCGCGTCCGTCGCTCTCGAGTCGGGCGATCCCGGGCTCGCCGTGTCGATCTACGAGCGCCTGTCGGCCGACGACGCGCGGTTTCGCGAGCGAGCGGCCGAGGCGCGGCTCGAGTTCCGCATCTCGAACTGGCCGGACGCCGAGCGGTCGGCGGCGCGCGCCCGCCGGCTCACCCGTGCCGGAGCCGCGTCGCTCGTCTGGTGGACGTTCCCCGAGGTGCGAGAGGCGCGGATCACGACCGGCGTCGTCGCGACCGACCTGCTGGAGCGGCGGGACAGCCGCGCGATGATGCGGGCCGTGTCGCTCGGGCTGCTCGACGTCGACCCGGACACCCATCGGGCGCGTCCGGACGGCATCCTGACCCGACCGGTCGCGGCCCGCCTTTTCCTCCGGCTGGCCGGCGTGGTCGGCTCGCCCAGGACCCGCCCGGAATGCCTCCGGCAGCCCGGAATCGCCCGCGCGGCCGGAAACGATGCGATTCGCGTGGCGGTGAGGTGCGAACTTTTGTCAGAATCAGGTAGCTCGGCCGTCAGCGGCGCGGAATTCACCCGGGGATTGGACCGGTTCCGCTCGCTCTTCCCGGCCGGGGAGGTCGCCGGTCGTGATTGATGCCTCCGTGTTTCGTCGTGTGTCGCTCTTCGCCGAGCTCGAGCCGGCGGATCTCCAGACCCTGTCGCAGGTCGCGACGGCGCGGCATGTGCCCGCCGGCGCGGCGATCCTCCGGGAGGCCGAAGCGGGGGACCAGTTCTTCGTGGTCGTCAAGGGCGAGGTCAAGGTCTTCGTCGACTCGCCCGACGGACGCGAGGTCGTCCTCACGCACCTCCAGACGGGGGAGTTCTTCGGCGAGATGGCGCTGTTCGAGGGCGAGCCTCGAAGCGCGTCGGTGACCGCGCTCGCCGAGACGGAGCTCGTCGTGCTCTCGCGCAACGACTTCTTCGCGGTGCTGTCTCGGGACTTCTCGCTGACGAAGAAGATCCTGAAGACGCTGTCCGCCCGGCTGCGTCGCGCCAACGAGGTCATCGAGTCGCTGGCCCTGCAGGACGTGGGCGGGCGCCTCGCGCGCTATCTCATCCGGCTCGCGGACGAGTCCGGCAAGCCGGCGATCGAAGGCTTCTTCGTGGTGAGCCGGCCGACGCACCAGGAGATCGCCAACTCGATCGGCGCGACGCGCGAGACGGTGACGCGCATGCTGAAGCAGTTCGAGGATCGCAAGCTCATCCGCGTCAAGGGCCAGACGGTGTGGGTCCCCGCGGGAGTGCCGCCCGGCGCGCGCGAGAACGAGTGGCGACGCAAGTGAGGAGGGCGTCCTGTCAGCGCCCCGCATGAAGGGGCCCTGGACCCTTCCCAACTTCATCACGCTCGTCCGGCTCGCGGCGCTACCGTTCTTCCTGCTCTCGATCACCGACGGACGGTTCGGAATCGCGCTCGGCCTGTTCGTGGCGGCCGGAATCTCCGATGGCGTCGACGGGTACCTCGCGCGGCGCTTCGACATGAAGTCCGCGCTCGGCGCCTATCTCGACCCGATCGCGGACAAGCTGCTCCTGATGTTCTCCTACCTGTTCCTGTCGATCCCGTCGTACCCCGCCGCGGTGAAGGTCCCCGTCTGGCTCACCGTCATGGTGCTCGGCCGGGACCTGCTGCTGCTGCTCGTCGCCCTGCTCATGATCCTCGCCTCGGGCAAGAAGCGCTTTCCGCCGAGCTGGGCCGGCAAGGTCACGACGGTGACGCAGATCCTCACGATCCTGATCGTGCTGTGCGCCAACGTGTGGCCCTGGCCGCGCGAGCTCGTCCTGATCGCGTTCGGCGCGACCGCCACGGCGACGTTCATTTCGGGTTTCGACTACCTCTTTCGGGTCGCTCGGGAGTCGGAGATCCGCTCCGCTCCGGCGTGATCCGGCTGCGGCTCCTCTCGCGTCCCGGCTGCCATCTCTGCGAGGCGATGCGGTCGAAGGTCGACGCGTTGCTCGCCGGTCAGCCGCACGAATGGGACGAGGTCAACGTGGACGAGGACGACGAAGTCGCGCGGAGATGGTCCGACGAGATCCCGGTCCTCTTCGTCAACGGACGGCTCTTCGCAAAGGGAAGTCTGCCGTCGCTCGCCGTTCGCGAGCGGCTCGCGCGGGCGGCCGCCGAGCCGGAGTCCGTCGAGGAGCCCTCGTGAGCCTCGCCCTCCCGATCCTGCTCGCCGCCGCGGTCGGCGCGAGTCCGGGCGGAGCGGGAGAGCCGCGCGGGGTCGTGCTCGAGGACCTCACGTGGGTCGAGGCGGAGAAGGCGCTCACGCCGGATGCCGTCGTCGTCCTGCCGATCGGCGCGGAGTCCAAGGAGCACGGCCCGCACCTGAAGCTGAAGAACGACTTCGTCATGGCGCAGTTTCTGGCGGGACGCGTCCGCGAGAAGTCGGCGGTCGTCGTCGCTCCGACCGTCAACTACAGCTATTACCCGGCGTTCGCGGAGTACCCGGGCTCGACGAGCCTGCGCCTCGAGACGGCGCGCGACCTGATCGTCGACGTCTGCCGCGGCCTCGCGCGGTTCGGTCCGCGTCGCTTCTACGCGCTGAACACCGGCGTGTCGACGCTGCGCGCGCTCGCGCCGGCGGCGCAGACGCTGGCCGCCGAGGGCATCCTGTTGCGCTACACGAACCTGCTGACCGCGACGGCGGACGTCGAGAAGCCCGTGTCGAAGCAGGAGGGCGGCACCCACGCGGACGAGATCGAGACGTCGATGATGCTCTACATCGCGCCGCAGGACGTGGACATGGGCAAGGCGGTGAAGGAATACCGACCCGGCTCCGGCGGTCTGACGCGCGATCCGAAGAGCACGGACAAGGTCTACTCGTCCTCGGGCGTTTGGGGCGATCCCACTCTCGCCACGCGCGAGAAGGGCCGCCTCCTCACGGAGGCGCTGGTCGAGAAAATCCTCGCGGAGATCGATGAGCTACGCCGGGCTCCGGCGCCCGCCGCGAACGGAGCCTCCGGAACGGCCCCGGTTCCCTGAGCTGACGCGCCCGCTTCGACTCAGTCGGATCGGAGAGCGAGCAACGGATCGCCCTTCATGGCGCGCCGCGCCGGGATGTAGCAGGCGACGAGCGCGACGAGAAGCAGGACGAGTGGGGCGCCGATGAACGTCAGCGGGTCGACGACGCCCAGGCCGAACAGAAGGCTGTGGAGAAGACGCGGCACCACGAGCGCGCCCGCGATCCCGACGGCGGTGCCGGGAAGCACCAGCCGGGCGCCCCGTGCGAGGACCAGTCGGACCAGGTCTCCGGCCTGGGCTCCTATGGCGAGACGGATCGCGATCTCCCTCGCGCGACGGGCGACGTCGAACGCGAGGACGCCGTAGAGGCCGATGGATGCGAGCACGACGGCGAGGACCGAAGAGGCTGCGGCGAGCTCCGACATCAACCGCTCGGTTCCGACCGAGCCGGCCGCGGCATCCGCCTGGGTCTCGACGCTGACGACTGGCAGGTCGCCGCCGAGCGCCTGGACCTGCCGCCCGATCGCCGCTGCGCCGGCCGCGGCTTCCATCTCCGTGCGGAGCTCGATCATGACCTGGCCGAGTCGACGGGCCGGAGTCT